>JAZRIL010000001.1:0-35499 GCA_045645285.1 Elusimicrobiaceae bacterium
CCGCAGTGTCTTTGTGCGGGATATAAGGGGCGCAATAAAGGATTTTGGCTCGCCTATACCCCGCATAGAAACCTTGCGGGGTGACGAGGCGCGACGGTGCGGAATGACGAGAGCGGTGCAAGGTTTTACGCTCATTGAACTCTTGGTAGTCGTTCTCATCATCGGCATTTTGGCGGCGGTGGCGTTGCCGCAATATCAAAAAGCGGTAGAAAAATCAAAAGCCGCACAAGCGCAAACAATGCTGAAAAGTGTATATCAAGCCGCCAAGGCCTATAAAATGGCCAACGGCAGTTGGCCGCGCAGTTTTGATGAACTGGCCATAGATATCCCGTGGACGGGAACAAATAAGTGGGCGAAACAAAACGATACCTCGCTAGCCAACCAGGATTGGGCGGTGGATTTGGTAGCTACCGCGTATAGTGGTGACCCCGCCGAAGGGGTAACGGTCGGGCGGATTGCCGGGCCTTATGCCGGGGCAGCTTTATTTATGTGGGATAAACCCTTGTCCGGTTTTTCTCCGGATACGATAGTCTGCGGGGAAATGAAAAACGGGCAATCTTATCAGCACGCATTTGATAAGGCAAAGGGGGATTATTGTAAAAAAATACTTGGGGGTCGGGATGTCTTTACGACACATATGGACTATTTCTTCAAACTCCCTTAATTGCTTGCATTTTCGCCACGCCGTCCGGCAAGGACAAAACGACCCCCCCTCGGCCGATAACCGAGAGGGGGTTAAATTACGCGTAACGCGCGGGCACTGGGAGTGCGCCTCGCATTACATCATGCCGGGCATGCCACCCATGCCGCCCATGGCAGGAGCGTGGTTGTGTTCCTTTTCCGGCGCGTCGGCAACGAGCGCTTCAGTCAGTAACACCGTTCCTGTGATAGAGGCCGCATTTTCCAAGGCCGTGCGGACGACTTTGGCCGGGTCTACTACGCCCGCTTTTAACAGGTCACAGTATTCATCTTTTTCGGCATCATAACCGTCGGCCGCGCCTTTCATGGAGAGCACTTTGTCTACCACTACGGCACCGTCCAATCCGGCATTGACCGCAATTTGTTTCAAAGGAGCGGTTAACGCTTTGCGGACAATGTTGATACCGGTGCGGACGTCATCGTTATCGGCCTTCAAAGCGTCCAATACGCTTTGGCAGCGTGCTAAGGCCACACCGCCGCCGGGCACAATGCCTTCTTCCACGCCGGCTTTGGTGGCATTTTTGGCGTCTTCCACTTTGGCTTTTTTGGCTTTGAGTTCGGTTTCCGTAGCGGCGCCTACGCTGATGACGGCTACACCGCCGGACAATTTCGCCAAGCGTTCTTGAAGTTTTTCTTTGTCGTATTCGCTAGTAGAATTTTCAATTTGTTTGCGGATTTGTGCCATGCGGGCCTCAATGCTTTCTTTGGCACCTTTGCCGCTAACAATCGTCGTGTTTTCTTTGTCAATGACGACACGGGCACATTGGCCGAGCATCGGCAGTTCGGCTTTGTCCAACTTCATACCGCGTTCTTCGCTAATGACGTTGCCGCCCGTTAAGATGGCGATATCTTCCAACATTTCTTTGCGGCGGTCGCCAAAGCCGGGGGCTTTCACGGCGCATCCTTTTAAGGTACCGCGCAGTTTGTTGACGACCAAAGTGGCCAACGCTTCACCGTCTACGTCTTCGGCGACAATTAAGAATTGTTTACCGCTTTGTACGATTTTTTCCAAGATAGGCAACAATTCGTTCATGGACGAAATTTTCTTATCGGTAATGATGATGTACGGGTTTTCCAACACACATTCCATGCGTTCGGAATCGGTTACGAAATACGGCGAAATATAACCGCGGTCAAATTGCATCCCTTCTACAACATCTAATTGCGTAGTTGCGGTTTTGCCTTCTTCTACGGTGATGACGCCTTCTGCCCCTACTTTTTCAATAGCTTCGGCAATCATATTTCCGATTTCGCGGTCGTTGGAAGAAATGGTAGCAATTTGCGCTTTTTCTTCTTTGGTTTTGACCGGTTTGTGCATTTTGTTTAATTGTTCTTTGGTGGCTTCTACGGCCATTTCAATCCCTTTTTTGACGAGGGTGGGATTCGCACCGGCGGTAATGTTTTTAATACCTTCGGTCAGCATGGCGTTGGCCAAAACGGTGGCCGAGGTCGTGCCGTCACCGGCGACGTCGTTGGTTTTGGAGGCCACTTCGCGGATGAGTTGCGCACCCATATTCTCAAATTTATCTTCTAATTCAATATCTTTGGCAATCGTCACGCCGTCGTCAATAATAAGCGGAGAGCCGAACTTTTTTTCCAACACGACGCTGCGTCCCTTGGGCCCGAGCGTTACTTTTACTGCGTTGGCTACCTTTTCAATGCCCGATTTCATTTTGGCGCGGGCTTCATCGCCGTATACAATTTGTTTTGCCATATTAATTACCTCTTATATTTACCCCAAAATACCCAAGATTTCGTCCTGGTGAATAATCAAATACGTTTCGTCATCTAATTTTACTTCCGTACCGGAGTATTTGCCATACAGCACACGGTCGCCTTTTTTTACGTCCATGGCGGCGCGGTCGCCTTTGTCATTTAATTTACCCGGGCCAACGGCCAATACTTCCCCCTCCATCGGTTTTTCTTTGGCGGTGTCGGGAATGATAATTCCCCCTTTCATCGTCTCTCTTTCAATGGGTTTCACGATTACACGGTCGCCCAACGGTTTAATTTTTACTTCTGCCATATTCCATACACTCCTTTTTACTTGGAATTTAAATTGGATTTGCCAGGTGTGTTTTAGCACTCGCCTCGGCATAATGCTAATTTAGCATATCTGTGCATAATTGTCAACCCCTTTCTTTGAGTGCTAAAAAAGAAGGGGCTGTTTCGGAGAATAAAACCAATTATTTCGTTGAGAAAAGACGTTTCATCCGCTGTTTAAACGTAAGCGGTTTAGGGGGCAGAATTTTGATAAGTACGGCGGAGATATTATCCTGGCCGTCCTTGTCGTTGGAAATACGGACGAGTTGTTTGCACAATTTAACGATGGCCATATCTTTGCCTTCGCGCAAAATCTGAGCCATATCTTCTTCGCTCAGCCCTTTGTATAATCCGTCCGAACAGAGTAGCAACACATCCCCCTCTTTGACGGGGAATTTAAGCAAGTCAAATTCAATATTTTTCTTAATTCCCATGGCACGCGTTAACACATTTTGGATTTTGGAATGGTCTGCCTCGGCGCGGGTCAACAAGCCGCGGCGGACTTGTTCGTTGGCCAGGGAATGGTCTGTTGTGATTTGGACGATTCTATTGTTGCGAAAAAGGTACAACCGCGAATCTCCCACGTGTACGGCGGTGGCGCTTTCTTTATCAAATACGACGCCGGTAAGTGTGGTGCCCATCATTTTGTAAATTTCCGAAGATTGGGCCGTAGAATAAATAGCAATGTTGGCTAAGTTAGCCGCCATAAGCATCTTGCGTTCGGTATAATCCAATTTGGGCAAAAAAGAATCCGGGATTTTCAACTGGCCGTTATTTACTTTGCGTACGGTTTCGGCTAGGACGGAAACGGCAATGTTGCTGGCGACTTCACCGGCGCTATGTCCCCCCATGCCGTCGGCCACAATCCCCAGGCCCAACGAAGATGAAATGAGCACATTGTCTTCATTTTTCTCGCGAATTTTACCAATGTCCGTAACGGCGGCAAATTCAATATCAAAGCGGCTCATAAGTCATCTCCCAATAAAATTGCACCTATGCATTCCACTAACCCGAAAATATACAACATGATAATCAGGAAGAAATAGGAGTTGTTTTCCTGCGCATTGTAGTTAAAATTGTGAATAGGAAATGTCAACGCAAAAGACCATATCCCAAGGGTTAACCGTTCTTTTCCTCCCTGATAATACGGAGCCAATAAACCGGCAAAGAAAGTTTTCATATCATCGTTTAGCATGCCGGGGACGGCTTTTTCAATGCGGGTTTGTAACACTGCGGCCACTTCGCGCAAAGGTTTATTAGTAAATTCGTTGGATTTGTCTATGTTATTAAAGGGAGTGGTCGGTGCAGACACATCCAACGCGATTTGCTCGTTAGAGGAGGTTTTCCCCTCTGTAAACTGGTTTACTTCCACGCGGGAGATTAGCACATTAAGCGTATCGGTGGCTGAAGCGGCTAAACCGGAAAGGGTGGAAACCCAAATCCCGCCCACGGCTGTAATAAAGAGTAGAAAAGGCAATATCATGCTGTCTTTGTTGGAGCGTGAAACCAAGTAATAAATGGCACATACGCCACAAAATAAAGACGCATTAAATAGTATGGTAAAGAAAAGATGTTGCCGATCCGGCGGGATAGATACCGAGGAAGAAGCATAGGCCATCCCCATCGCAAAAACTACCAACACCGCCCCTAAAATACCCTGGCAAAGCGAGCGGTTCATTGTAAAACAAATGGATATTCCCCACGATAACGCCAATACCAGGTAACATAAATAATATTCCGGCGAAAACAAATAGTGGCTTATTTGGCTGGCGTCCAAAAAGCGTGCTTGCGGCGTAAATAATCCCGCCACGAAAGAGACGGCTGCCAAGAACAAAAGGATGGTCGTAGAGTGTGAAAACGCTTTTAAGATAGAGGACGCAAAAATAAGCGCTAACATCACCATACAAATTCCCGTAAACAACAGTTGGTTGGGTGCGTACGGGGTGGAGATAAGCGGTGCAAAAATATTATGTAACAACCCGGAAACGGGAGATACGTGTACCGAACAAATGCTCCCCAATGAATAAAAGGCATACACCACAGTAGTCGCAAAAACAGCCCACAACGGTACAAGCAACACCAAACTGCTCAAGCGGCGCTTGGTAATACCGGAGAAAAAATTTTGTTCTTGTGGTTTAGATGCCACCACCGCCGCGGCTGCGGGCGGCAATGTGGGCGGAGAAGTTTTCTTGGAGGGGGTCGGTTCCACGGCGGATTTAATAGCCGCCTTGGCCGCGTCGTTAAGTTGCGGCATGAGCGAACTGTTAAACGTGGGTTGTGTATTAGCCGTCGGTGTACGCAAACGCGCCAGGCGTTGGGTGCGCAAGGTTTGAGTGGTTTTGAATTCTTCTTTCACTACTAATTTCGGGCTTTCTCCCCCCAACTCAACTACTTTACCGGCCGCGCCGGATTTTAGACGGAGTTGATCCTCAGCCCGCATTTTACGGAAATAGGAATAAGTTTCCTTGGCCGTTTGGAAACGGTCATCGGGATTTTTACTCATTAACTTTTGCACGGCCGGCCCCAACCATGGCGGTAAATCCTTACGTATATCGGTTGGATTGGGTACGGGCTCGTTGATATGTTTTTGAATAATTTCAATGGTATTTTTGCCGTTATAGGGGAATTGTCCCGTCAGCACATAAAACAAACTGGCACCGATAGAATATAAATCGGCGCGGGTATCCAAGTTGGAACCCAGGGCTTGCTCCGGCGCGATAAAATACGCCGTACCGGCCAATTCTGAAGTCTTGGTAGAACCGGTTTTGCTCATTTTTTTAGCAATACCAAAGTCTACCAGTTTGGCTTGACCTTTGGGAGTAATTAAAATGTTGGAAGGTTTAATATCGCGGTGGATAATCCCTTTCGCGTGGGCGGCTTCTAATCCTTGCAGCACACCGTCAAATAAATCCAATACGCGGCCGATGGGAAGAATTTTTTCTTTCTTGAGCATGGCCGAGAGCGTTTGCCCTTCAATAAACGACATGACGATAAAGTAATAGCCGTGTTCTTTGCCTACGTTGTATACATTGACAATGTTGGGATGGTCCAACTCGGCAATAGCGCGCGCTTCGGTTAAAAAAAGTTCTACGGCTTTTTTATCGGTGGAAAGAGACGGACTTAAAATTTTAACGCACACGATCCGGTTTAAAGCCCGGTGGCGTGCCCGGTAAACGGCACCCATGCCGCCTTCGGCTGTTTTTTCTAAAATTTCACAACCGGAAATTACTTGCCCCACCAACGACGGAGTCTCGCTCATAACTATCCTTACTAAAAATTGAAAATCGGGTTATATTGATACAACTAAAAAACGACTTGATTTTCTTTCGTTCAACCATTACAATATAACTAGTAACATCATATCATATTTTAGAGGTTTGCAACAGGGGGCCGCAGAAAAATTTGCGGGGAAGAATATGGGAGAGAGCAGTTTTTCGGTCTTGCGGGAAATCGGATTCTTGCCTACTAAAACGGAAGGAGAGATACGGTTTAGTATTGACGTATACCGTTCGTTTCGGTATGTGTCTATCCGGCGTTATGTAAAGATAGACGGGCTGTCCAGTCCGACGCGTGACGGCTTAACCCTCACGCCGGAAATTATACAGGTGTTGGCTCCCAAAATTGTTGCGTTGGACGATAATCCCGCCCATATCCCGGATATGCAACTGGGCAAATTTGCCAAGCGGCCCGGTATTTGCGTGGTCGTGGGCGTTGGGTCTTTTAAGGGGGCGCGCGGTCTCGCCTTGCGCCAATGGGAAGAAGAAAAAGGTTGGACCAAGAAGGGTATTTGGCTTCCGTTGGAACAAATAAAAGAAATCAAAAAACTGTTTCAAGAAACCCTCAACGCTTTGAATGAACAACCGTTGGATGATTTTTGATTCTGTATCAAAAATGGTTTTTAATCACCAGCATACGAAACCGTTTTTCGTGTGCTGTTTTTTTGTCTTAAGAAACTTCCTGGCTTAGAGAAGAGGGTTTTTCTAAGACAAAAAATCCCGGAATGAAAAACATTCCGGGATTTTTGATGTGCACGTAAAACCTTATTGGTTTAACAAATCCGCCATGCTGACTTCTTTGGGAGCGATGGAAGATTTGGGAATATATTCGCCTTTTATTTTACCGGCCGTTTTGTTGGCTTGTTGTTTGACAGCCGTTTGTTTTTTCCGGGCGGTATTTTGGGCTTTGGCCGCTTGTTTGTTGGCTTGGGCGGCCTGTTGATTTACCGCGGCTTGGGTTTGTTTTACTTGCGCCTGCGCTTGTTGTTTGACGGCCGTAGCGCGACCCATTTGTTCGTCTACGCGCTGGTCTATTTCGGCTTGCAGCGCAGCGGCCTTTTGGGCTTTGGCGTTTTCTAACTGTTGTTGCAAACGTTGGATTTCCGGGTCGTTATCCAACAAAGCCGTTTTGTCCTGATATTCTTGGGTTACTTGCGCGCGCACTTCGGCTTCTTTTTCGGCGGCTTGTTGGGTAAGTTCAGCGGCTTTTTCGGCCTGTAATTGGCTGACGGTATTTTCCTCCTCAATGAGTTGTTGTTCCAACGCTTGCAAGGCGGCTAATTTTTCTGCTTCTGCCTGCAGGGCTTGTTGTTCCACGGTGGCTTGTTTAACCCCCAACACGCGCGACGTGGCGGAATCGGGTAAAAATTGGGGCGTTAAGGTAAAGGCCGTGTCGCCGGTATTGTTGACAGCTGTTAACAGCGCACCTTGTTGAATAAGAAATACGGATGCGCGGTCGTTTTTGGCTTTGATGGCATTCATCAGCGGCGTATTGCCTTGGGCATCGGGGATGTTGATGTCGGCCTTGGCGGCCACGAGTTCTTTAATCGGTTCCAATTCCGATGCATAAATACTGTAGGTAACCACGCTGCGGCCTAAATTGTCTTGCGCATTGACGTCAATGTTCTTTTGGTTTAGCAGAATTTTTTGACACGCTTGACGGTCCTTGGCCGAGGCACGCATCAGGGCCGTTACTCCGGTGTGGTCCTTGCTGTTGACATCGGCTCCGTTAGCGAGTAAAAATTGAAGCACTTCGGGTTTGTCGTTTTCTACCGCGTAAAAAATCGGTGTGCGGCCGGATAAATCGGGCAAGTTGACATCGGCTTTGCCGTTTTTGACAAGCCATTTAACCACCGGCAAATATCCCTCTGCCGCGGCGGCGGACAGGGCGCTTAGCCCCGAGGCCGGATTGCGGTAGTTGACGTTGGCTCCGTTAGATAGTAAGGTTTTTACATTGGCTAAATACCCACGTTGGGCCGAATAAATAAGCGGTGTGTTTCCCGCGTTATCGGGGATGTTGAGCGAAGTCTTATCCAACGCAATTAAATCGGACAACGTTTTGGCATTGTCAAAATTAGAGGCGTACGTAAGTGCCGTTTTGCCCAGATCATCCTTGGCTGTGGAATCCGCCCCGTGTTTAATTAAGTATTGCACGACTTCGGCTTGTCCGGCCGCCGTCGCCGCGATGAGCGGTGTGACGCCGTAACTGGATTTAGCATTGATATCGGCCTTGCCGTTTTCCACGAGCAAGCGGATGATGTCCATGTTTCCTTTTTCGGCGGCAACGGTCATCGGGGTAATGCCGGCGTAATTTTTTTCGTTTACATTTACGTTGGCATATAAAAGGGTGCGAACACGGTCGGTATCGTTGATTTTAATAGCCCGGATTAAAGAAGTATCATACACCAATTTGGATTTTGCGCGCGGGCGGTTGCCGAGTACATCGCCGCGATATTCTTTTTGTTCGGCCCCGAAAACCGTTCCGCGGTAAATATCCCCCGGAATTTGGGTGGCTTGCTTGGTGATGGCGTCTGTGGCGGAACGCGGGGTGCGCTCTCCAAGAACGACACCTTCGTATCCGGTGTAATAATCATTGTTTTGTTTGGGGGCTCCGTTGACCACAAGCGGCAACGAAACGAAGGTAACGGCTAAGGTAAAATGTAGTTTTGTAATTTTCATGTAACCTCCGGTATGTTAATATTATAGCAATCTGCGACGAGTTTGGAAGCAAAAATTTTTGTGGCAGAAAAATAATATAAAGAAATTAGGCCTTGCTAAACCTTTTTTTTAGACAAAAAGACTTGCATTTTGACCCGTTTACAATGTATCATTACAAAGTAGGGCTGTGTAGCAGATTTCATCCGCAGAACGTTCGAATTACCCCCCGAACGGTTCTGAAAAAAGAGTTGGGAATTCCCCCCAACTCTTTTTATGTTCATCACACAAATTTCCGCTTATTGCTTGTCGCCGCAAAAAAATACCACGGGTGGAGGCCCGTGGCAGTCGGTGCTGTCAGAGGTTCTATCTCGTTTTTGGATAGGACGTTAACAGCCAAGAATAAGTTTACAGCGCAATTGCGCTTACCGGGCAGGTCCCGGCACAAGCACCGCACTCAATGCATTTGGTAGCATCAATGTTGCGTTTGCCGTCTTTTTCGCTGATAGCGGTAACGGGGCAAGCGGATTCGCAAGCGCCGCAGTTAATGCAAACTTCCGGATTTACTTTATAAGCCATAGTGTTCTCTCCTATAAATAAGATGTTGAGTTACCCTTATATTATACTAAAAAATCCAAAAATCTATCCTATCGTCGGACAAAAGGGCTTGCGGAAAAAAGGTTAGAATGGTAGAATATAAAAGTAAGGAAAAACTAACTTTTATGGAAAAAAATAATTCTCGTTCGTTATATCAATTACGTCCGGGCCAGTCGGCTCAAATCAAAGCCATTCAAACCGACATTAAAATGGCCGAGAAATTATCCGCTATGGGGCTGGTGCGCGGACAATTTGTCAAACGCCTGGCCGGCAACAGCCCGGTGGTGGTAAGTGTGTCGGG
Organism: Elusimicrobiaceae bacterium; assembly: GCA_045645285.1. Classification (GTDB taxonomy): domain Bacteria; phylum Elusimicrobiota; class Elusimicrobia; order Elusimicrobiales; family Elusimicrobiaceae; genus Avelusimicrobium. The sequence continues at coordinate 9,571 of JAZRIL010000001.1, forward strand.
CACCGAAGTGGCCTTGGGCCGGGAAACGGCTAAAAAGATCATTGTTACTTCTAAAAAAAATACGTTTTTGCTTGCCGGCAATCCCAATGTGGGAAAGAGTTTGATTTTCTCGCGCTTGACGGGGGTGGGTGTAATTTCATCTAACTTTCCCGGCACGACCGTGGGGCTTAACTACGGTACGACGCAATTTAACGGGGAATCGTACGACATTGTGGATATTCCGGGGTTGTACCGCTTGGAAGAAGAATGGCAAATGGAAGGCAAAAAGCATCATTTATTTCACGAGTTGGAATATGATTTTATCGTCTGTGTGGCAGATGCTTCGCATTTGGAGCGCAACTTATACTTTTTGCTTGAATTATTGTCTTTAAATAAGCCCACCGTGCTGATGCTTAATAAATTTGACGAATCCAAACGCAAAGGCATTTTTATTGATGTAAAAAAATTGTCTAAACTGCTCGGCTTGCCGGTAATTCCTACTGTAGCCACCACGGGCGAAGGGTTAAAAGAACTGGCCAATACGGTAAGCGAGTTGGAGGCCAACGCGCCGCAAATTTCTATCCCCAAAACCGACGAAGAAAAATGGCAAACGATCGGTAAAATTATCGGTCAAGTACAACAAGTCAAACACAAACACCCGTCGTTTTGGGAACATTTGCAAGCGTGGGCGACTGCTCCGCTAACCGGGTTGCCCATTGCACTTTTGGTGCTCATCCTTTCGTTCTTTGTGGTGCGTTTTGTGGGTGAGAGTATTATTAACTTTGTAGACCCGCTGTATGAGAATTATTATTTTCCGTTTGTGGAAAAATTACTCGGTGCGTGGCGTGATAATTGGCTGGGTATGTTACTGGTGGGTGACGGAGGCGAAGCGTATTTTGGCGTGCTGACAGACGGCCTTAAAATTGCACTCGTGGACGTGATGAGTTACGTGCTCGCGTTTTATGCGTTGTTTGGTTTTTTGGGCGAGATTGGTTATTTGCCGCGTTTAGCCATTTTGTTAGACGGTATTTTGCATAAAATCGGATTACATGGCTACGGGGCGATTCCGATTATGCTGGGCTTTGGCTGTAAAGTGCCCGCGGTAATGGGCGCGCGCGTGTTGGAAACGCGGCGCGAGCGCGTGATTGCCCTGGCGCTTGTGCTGGTGTTTGCTCCGTGTATTTCGCAAACGGCGATGATTATTTCCATTTTATCCCCCCACGGCTTAAAATATATGCTGATGGTATTTGGGGTACTTGTTATCAACGGCATTTTGGCGGGTAGTATTTTAAACCGCTTATTAAAAGGAGAGGCCCCGGAGTTATTTATGGAAATTCCGTCGTGGCAAATCCCCAGTTTCCGCGCGCTTGGTCGCAAATTGTGGCTACGGATGAAAGAGTATTTGCTGGATGCCCTGCCGCTTATTTTGTGCGGGGTATTGTTTGTGGATTTAATGCAAATGTCGGGCGTAACCGATTGGGTGACTAAACTTTCACGCTACCCGGTGGAATATATTTTAGGATTGCCTGCCGATACGACTTCGCTACTTATTTTAGGATTCTTGCGCAAAGACGTGGCGATTGCACTGTTGGAACCGTTTCATCTTTCCGCGCAAATGCTCGTCGTAGCATGCGTGTTTATGACGATGTATCTGCCGTGTATCGCTACATTTTTTGTGATGTTGCGCGAGAACGGTTGGAAAGATACCCTGCGTGTAGTGGGCTTAACACTCGGCCTTGCTTTAACAACAGGATTTATCCTGCGGCTCGTTTTGTTGTAAAAACAAAAAATCGGGCCGGCGTCATTTCGCGTCGGCCCGGTTTTCTTCTCTGCAAACAATAAATTTATTTTCCGTTGCCAAATCGTCCGATATCTACCGGCATCGGGATTTCCACGCCCAGCGGTCCCTCAAAATACATCGTACCTGTTAAGTGATAGTCCAGTGTGGCGCTGTTCATACTGATTAGGCCCAAAATTTTATTGCTAAACGTCGCCATCGGTACTACTAACTTGGCTTTGGCATTTTGTACGGAGTTGGGTTCAATGCGGATGTTTTTAAGAGTTACATCGGCCATGTAATCGTCATTGACTGTCAGTTTCCCCTCAAAGCGTTTTAAAGTGGCCGCTTGCTTTTTGTTTAAGTTGGTAATCGTAATCACTACCGTAAAACCAAGCGAAGTTAAATTGTAATCCGTCAATTCTACGTTGCGCAATGCATACTTACAATTGGCTAAGTTTTGGGCCTCTTTTACACTGGCACAAGCACCCAACAAACAAATGCTTACTAACATTAAAACTATTTTTTTCATAGTCCCTCCGAAGAAATAATCCCTCAAATAATTGTATAATAAAAAGAGAGAAAATTGGAGGAAAAATTATGAACCCGTTACAACAAAAAATTTATGACCGTTTCGTCCGGTATATTTCCGTAGATACTACCAGCGACCCGGAAAGCAAGTCTATACCGACGACCCCTTCCCAAATTCCGTTTGCCCATACCCTGTCAGCCGAGATGCAACAAGTTGGTTTTACCGACGTGGAAGTAGATGAATATGGCTTTGTAACCGGGCTCTTACCCGCTAATACCGATAAACCGGCCCCGGTCATCGGGCTTTTTGCGCACATGGATACGGTTTCGGACTTTAACGGAAAAAATATCCGCCCTGTCTTGCACGAAAACTACGACGGCGGAACGCTTGTGATTAACGAAGAAAAAAATATGGTTTTATCCACCCAAACGGCCCCAAATTTAAAATTATGCCTCGGGGACACGATTGTCACTTCCGACGGTACATCCATTTTAGCCGCGGACGATAAAATCGGTATTGCGATTATTATGACGTTGGCCGAATATTTTAAAGAACACCCGGAAATTGAACACGGCCCATTGAAAGCCGCGTTTACTATTGATGAGGAAACCGGAACGGGTATTGAGTATTTTGACGTCAAACGTTTTGCCGCGGATTTTGCTTATACGGTGGACGGCGCGCTTTTGGGCGATATTGACTGCGGTAACTTTAATGCCGATTCCGTAACGCTTAAAATTACCGGTAAATCCTGCCACCCCGGTTCTGCCAAAGGATTTATGGCTAACCCGGTGCGTATTGCGGCGGACATTATTTCCTCTTGGCCCACGGACAAACTGCCCGAAACTACCGACGGGGAAGACGGATTTATTTTGTTTAAAGATATTACTGGTGGATTGGAAAAAGCCGAAGTACAAGGCATTGTGCGCGAACACGACCTCAACAAATTTGAGCAATTCAAAAAAGATTTACTCAACTTGGTAGAGGGTAAACGCAATAAATATCCGGCCGCCAAAATTGAAGTGATTTTCAAACGCCAGTACCGCAATATGCGCGATGTATTGCGCGAGCAACCCCGCGCGATGGAACTGTTGGAAAGTGCGCTCAAAGAAAATAAAATTGAGTACCGCTTGACGCAAGCGCGCGGCGGAACAGATGGAGCGCGACTGTCGCTATCGGGCTTGCCCACCCCGAACATCTTTGCCGGGTACGAAAATCCGCACGGTCCCTACGAATGGCTGAGTATGAATTGGGCGGAAAAAGCGTTTCACATTTTAGAAACAATTGCCAAAAACGCCGTGAAATAAGTCTTGTAAGTTGTGAGAAAAACACCCCCGCAAAAAAATGCGGGGGTGTTTTCTGCTGAAACAATTTTCAAAGTGCTGTTTCTATCGGGGCTACCATTACTAGTATCCCTTGACAGACAAATAACCATCACAATAGTTGTCAATGATATACGGATGGTATCTCTTAAAATTGCCTTTATTGGAATTGAGACCGCTTTGAAATCGGTTATACCAGTATTGGATATGAGTAGCCGGGTCTACGAAAGCTATTTTGTGATTTCGGCCGGTGTCATAGAGTGGTTGGGCATTTAAATTGTAGACCGTTACCTGATGGGTGCAATTTCGGCTTAAATATGTGTACACGGCGTGCCAACTAACCACCACAACGACCGGTTCTGTGGAATATGCTATTTTATTTTCATCATCTCCAACGAGATTAGACACACCTTGGGGTAAATAAAATACGTCTAGGCCATGTTGTATTTCGCCCAGTTTGGCATAGAACTTTTTAGCGGTTTCTATGTTCCCCCCTAGCGCATTGGTCCAAACAGCTAATTCTGCATCATATTTTTGCAGGGCTTCAGCTTTTCTTTGTTCTTCGGCGTGGGCTATTTTTTGTGCAATATGCCTTTTTATTTTGGTATAGAAATTATTATTTTGCGCCATCACGGGCGTACAAAGAAAACATAAACACGCACAAACTGTTATAAGTCGTTTCATGTAATATCTCCTGAATTTTTCTAAATACTATAAAATTAATTTATGGGTAACAAGAGCCAAAGGACCTAACAAGAGTATAGGCCTTCAAAAAAACACCCGGACGGTTGGTCCGGGTGTTTTGCATTAAAACTGCTTATTGGGCGGGTGCTTCCTGTGGTTGTTGTTGCGGCTGAGCCGAATCCAACAGGTTTTTAGCATCGGAGATGGTTGGATCTAACGCCTTAGTTACCGTGTTGTAATTAAAGCGATACGAGATTTTAAAACTCTGCGGATTCTCCGGCGGTACTTTCACCAAGACAGAATAGTTATCCGGATCTACCGCCGTGGAAATTTCCCACGTGATTAATTCGCCTACGGCCGGATGCTTGGCTTGCACGAATTGTTCCAAGGTCATACCGTTAGGCAAGGGATAATTTTTGACTTCCGTCAAAATAACATCCTGCGTTTCTTGCCCGGCAACAGGAGCGTTTTCATCTACCGTTTGTACGGGCAACGTGTTCTCCGGCAACATTTCGCTCAGTTGGGCGTCTTGTTGTTCTTCTGCGGTGGGTTGCGGTTTAGCCAGCAGGTTAAATTTTTCCGGGATTAAATTCATGAAAGCAAGCATGCCATAAATCAATCCCAACAACAGCACAATCACACCCATGCCTACTGCCATGCGTACCCCTTTACCGGCAGGTTCCACGTCGGCACTCTTTAGGTCGTGCTGGGTGTTGATGTCATCCATATCGTCCAGTTGCAGACGATCGGATTGGGCCGGTTCGGGCACCATGGGTACCGTTTTAATATCTAACGCGGCACCGCGTTTGGCTTTAATCGTATTCTCCAACACGATTTGAGATACCGTCACATCGGAAGATTCACTTTCCTGTTGTTCAGCCGGTTTCTTTTCCTCGGTTTCGTTGGTTTCGGGCCGCGTTACGATTTCTTGTAACTCAATATCGTCTTCTTGTCCTTTTTCAGCCGATTTACCGGTCGGGTTTTCCCCTTCTTGATCGGTTTTTTCGGCCGATTTATTGGACGACAAAGCCGGAGGTACAAAGTCCGAAATTAAATATGTGGACCCGGCTTTGAGTTCAATTTCCGGCGCTTCGCCGTCTTTGGGAGTTTGCGCTTCGGGCACGTTGGTATCGGCTTGTTCCAACGAGGGCAATTTATCGTCTTTAGTTTCTTGCGATTCGGCGGCGGTGGCGGCGGCTACTGCGGCACCGGCACTGGCCAGCCCGAATAATTGCTCCACCGAAGAATCTTCTTGGGCTTTGCGTTCGGTAAAAGCGTCTTGCAAGTCGGCATCGGTGATGATATCATCCGGAGCTTCCGACGTAGCATTCGGCACCAGTTCTTGCATAGGCGGTTGCGTCGGTTCTTCTTGCGTATTTACCGGGGTAAATTCATCTTGCAACGAAGGAATACCCTCGGCCGGTTCCGCTCCGTCTTGCGCCGGGGCTTGTTCTTCTTTGTTTACCGGTTCGGCGGGTTGAGTCGTTTCTTCCGGCATAACTTCTTGGGCCGGTTCTTCTTTCGGCTCAACCGGATCCGGCGCGATAGAGAGCGCAGGCACCTCTTGCGGATTATCAAAATCTAAGGTTTGTTTTTCTTGCGGCAATTCTTCCGTTTCCGTCGGTACGTCGGAAGCGGATGCTTGACCAATGCTTTCCAACCCGGCAGGTTCGGTTTGGTCGGGTTGTTCTGACAGCGTTACTTGTTCGGCCGGTTGCTCCTTCAAGTCTTGCGTTTCTTGCGGATGGATAGCGTCCAAGTCGGCCGGAGTTTGCTGTGGCGGTTCCTGGCCGGCGGGTTGCTCGGCCGGGGCCGGTTCTTCTTGCAGCGTTTGCTCGGCGGGAGCAGTTTGTTCTTCCTGCTTAGCGGCCGGTTCTTCTTTTTTGGCGTCTGCTTTTTTCTTCAAGCCGACGGCTCCGGCCAGGGCAGCCGCCCCGGCACTGAGCCAGCGCATCGTCATTGATTTTTTGGCTTCATCTTCTTCTTTTTCTTTGATGACCTGATCTACGACATCGGCTTGTGCTTTGGCTTCGGTAAATTCTTTGAGCACTTCTTCTTTTTCGGCCGTTTCCTGTTGGGCTTTTTCCTGGTTGGCTTTTGCTTCTTGAGCCAAGGCGGCGGCTTGCACCGGGGTTAACAAATCTTGGAAGGTGCTTTCTTTTTCTTCTTGGGTTTGGATTTTGGTATTATGCAAAGAGTCCAACGCCGAACTCAACACCATGTCTTCGCCGTCTTTATCCGATAATTCTCCGTCGGATGATTCCGAGTCGGTAGCATCCGTTTCTTCGGGTGGTAACGTTAAGTCCATAGACTTGGGGGATCCCAGCGGCATTTGATCTTCGCTGTTGGCGGCCGCATCGGCAGAACTCAAAAAGTCTTCCGCTTCTGCTTGATCGTCTATGTTTTCTTCTTCGGTCAATTCGGTATGGTCTTGCGGTTTGGCAATAGACAATTGGGTTACCTGTTCGGCCAGGGCTTCGGCACGTTGGGCGGCTTCTTCAGCCGTTTTTTGTTGGGTGGCAATAGACTCGTCCAATTTAGTTTTCATGCCATCCATCTTGGTTTGCAATCCTGTCAGTTGGGTGGTCATAGCATCCAACTTGGCCAACAAGGTAGCGGTCAATGCGTCGCCGGTGGCCGGCGCAGCAGCGGCCTGCGGAGCCGGAGCGGGCGCGGGGGCTGGTTGTTCAAATTCAAAAATGTTAGATGCTTTAACCCATTCTTGATTGCCGCTGTTAGCGGTATCTTCGGAGCAGATTAACGTATCGGGGGTAAAGCCATTAAGCGTTACCAATTTGTCGGCTGTAAAAGGCCCTGTTACTTTGTTGTCAATATAGACCCAATATTTCATGATTTGTCACCCTTAAAAAATAAATATAAAACGGTACGATAACAGCATACCAAATTTTGACGCATTTTAACAGTATTTTTTATGTTTTATACTTTGGAATCTGCGCGTGCTTGTTTGTAAAGATGCAACAATTTATCCAGTTCTTCTTTACTGGTCTTGCGGGTTTGGATGTTGCCAAGCATATCCGTCATTAGTTCTAACGACGAGCCATTTTCCAACATCTCCAACACAAATTGGGAAATTTGCCGGTTGTAATTGCCGTTTAATTCCCCCAAAAGCACCCGCAATACAAATTCGTGCTTGTCACGGTCAGATTTCCAGAAAGTATAGGGCGCCAAGGCGCGCTCAAAAAATTCCAAAATTTCATCGGCCGGTTTGGTGCCTAAATAATTTTTCATCAGTTCCGGGGCCAGGCCTTGGGTCAAGGATTTGGCTTTTAAATCACGCAGATACTGGGCTTGTTCGGCGGCTTCTTCGGGGCTGAGCGTGCCCAAAAGCACTTTACAGGCCAGTTCTTTATTTTCGTTTTTATCTACGCAATAGGGAAGCGTTTTTAACGTATCTTCCATGGCTTGCTCCAGTTGTCGGAAAGTTTTTTTACCGCCGAAACGATCGGATAATTCATATTCGTATCCGGCGTAGATATCGTTTTTGGCCAAATCCCGGCGCAACATTTCACGTGCTTGGCGCAAGGCCGCCAACCGGTCGGCGCGGGTAAAACTGTCGGCAGTTCCGTCCAATAACACCCGCACGGCCAGGCCAAGGTTTTCTGTCGGAGTGTCCACATGGGGCAGTTTGGAAAGTACCGCTTTGAACGTAGCCACGATATCGTTTGGGGTTTTGGCTTTTAAATACCGGCATGCAATGATGAGTAAATCTTCTTCCAAAATTTGTCCTTCCACTAATTTGGAAACGAGGGCCGTGTCTTGGGCATCTTTGAGTGTCAGTTGCCCCAACATGACGTGTGCCGCCAGCGAAGCGCAGAGCCGTTTGTCAGGATTTTGGGTAAGCAGTTGCGTCAGCAACCGTTCCATTTCCGGCCGAAACGCGATGCTGCCCGGTTGGGTATACAGACGTTGCAGACCCGCGGTCGTGGGAATGGAAAGTTTGTAAGTGTCGGCCAAGGCAAAGATATCAGTTTTATTTTGTTCGCACACCGAAGTTTGTTGGGCGAGCCATTGGGTGGCCTGCTCTAACATTTGTTCTACGGCAAAAAGTGCTTTTTGCGTATCGGTCATCTTTTTGCCTTTGGGTAATTTTTTGAGGGCGGCGGCAAATTCTTGGTCAAAATATTTACGCGAAGAAAACGAGGCATACACGTCCAATAATTTCTGGGTATCGGATGCAGATAATTCCAGCGAATCGCACAGTTCGGTGATGGACATGGCGTTATTATAAATGCGCAACTGACGTAGTGCCGCGGGCAGGGTAATTTCGTCCAAAAGCATTTGGGCGACTAACGTGTCGGCGTGGGGTGAGTCGGAACTTAATTGGGCTGCTGTGTCGGCGATGTCTTGTTGTAATTGGGAAAGCGATTTTTTATCTTCCAACGTATACACCAACCGGGCGGCGTAATCGTCGTCAATGGCCGGGAGCATGTTGTAAATAGTGCTAAGCATACCGCTGCGTAAAGTGGACTTTTCTGTCATGGCATTCCTCGCTAACACGATTTTAGAAAAAGGGCTATTTGTTTTTCAAGTAAATTTTTACGGTCTTCATTTTTAATAAATACTAAATTGGCGCGGATGTTTTCCACGGCACAACGCAAACTGGCTTGCAATAAATGTTTGGCGCATAAAATGTCGGAAAAAATAATTTCGGCGATATCTGCTTTAAAGGTGTCTATTTCTTTAAGCGCCTCTAAGGCCGTGGTGGCGGTATCCGTAGGTACCTGGGCGGCAAAAATAAGGGCTTGCTGTAAAACGTCTTCCCGGGCGGGGTCGTCCTTCGGTAGTTTTTTGGCCGTCAGGTAAGCAGCATAGGCCTCGCCGTCTTTTTGTACAAAAGTGTTTAGTTGGGTTTTTAAGGCAAAGAGCCGCTTAACCGATTTTTCCAACCGCCCCTTAGCGTCTGGCAAAGTGGTTTTGCGTTTGAGCGTAGTTTGTGCCGCCATGAGGGCCAAAGAACATCCCATGGCTCCTGTGTGTGCGGCGGCGGCCCCCCCGCCCGGAACCGGGTCGGACGAGGCAAGTGCGGTGGTAAAATGTTCAGCGGCAGTAAACCATTCCATATAAAACTCCTTACATAATTGTACCGGATTCTAAGTCTTCGTACTTTTTAATCCGGAGCATTTTTAGGCGGTCTTCGTCAATACCGGTGCGGCTGAAAAACACGTGTTCAATCGCGGTAGCCGGCATAATATAGCGGCCGCGTTTCACCCCTTTGGGGTCTTTTTTAACGCAGAGCCATACGCAAAAGAGATTAAAATCTTTTGTAAAATCCCGCGCTTCCAATTCGGCGGCGGCGCGTTGGATTTTTTGTGCCTCGCCAAATCCCGTCGTCAGCACCGCACTGTGAAAGCCGCAATTTTTAGCCGCTACGATATCGCGGTGGGTATCGCCGATGACAAAGACTTGGTCCGGAGTGAGTTTAGTTTTAAATTTCTTTTCGGCCCGTTTGACGGCGGCTTGCAACATTTCTTCGCGCGTGTGACCGTCTTCCCCGTATCCGCCGATGCTGAAAAATTTATTAAGTCCGCACGGCTCTAATTTAAGAAAAGCCCCTTGTTCCACATTCCCGGTGCCAAGACCCAAAATAATGTCTTTATCGTTGGCTAAAAATTCCAGGAATTTTTTAACCCCTTTCACCGGGTGATATTTTTTATTGCGCACGGAAACTTGTACTTCCTGCGGTAACATTTCCAAGTAGCCGGCTTTGATTTTTTTCAGTTCGACCGCCGTTGGTTTTTTGCCTTTTTTAAGAAGTCCGTACACGATGGAAAAATTATCTAAGTCCGTCCGCCCGGAAATAAGTACGGGGTCAATGTGCGGGGTTTTTTTGTACATTTTTTTCATCGCACGTTCTAAGGCGCGACGTCCGCAACCTCCGGCGTCTACGAGGGTTCCGTCCAAATCAAATAAGACGAGTTTTTTCATGCATTGGCTCCTTGTTTTTTAGCACTGCTGGTAACCATGTAGGCACCGCCTACGGCTAACACCATGCCCAGCAATTTATATAAAGAAATCGTGTCTTGCCTGAGTAGTACCGATAAAATAAACGTAAATACCGGGTAACATAAAATAATAGCGGTGGCTTTGCTCAGGTCCATATTGCGTATGGTGTGATACCATAAGATGTTACCCACCACGTAGTTGATGACCGCGCTTCCGACGAGCGTTCCCCACAGCATAGCCGTGCCGTTAAAGAGTAGCGGCCCTTGAATAAAATATAACGCGATGAGTAATACTATTAACGCGGGCATGGCATAAAAAGCACGCGCGGCGGCAATTTGCGGAGCCGTTAAATCGGCCGGTAATTTTTTGGCGAAGATATGGCTGACTTGAAACATCCATAAACTGCCTAAAATCAGAAAATCCCCTTTGGCTTGTGTGTAACCGCCTTGCAAGACAATTAAAATGACGCCAAACAAAATAAATAAGGAACCGCTGATTTGTTTAGCCGTCGGACGTTCTTTTAAAATAATCGCAGACAAGATAAGCGAATAGATAATTTCAAATTGGTTATCAATGGCACTGTTGACGGGCGTGGTGTAATTGAGGGCGACCATAAAAACTGTCATGGTAAGGGCCGTGCCGAACGTGCCCATGCCCAGTCCTTTCCAACGTACATCAGGCGACAAAATCCGTTTCCACCCGGTACTTCCCAAGTGAAAAGAAAGAATCCCGCACGCCGTAAAACACGCTATTAACAAAAACAACGCCGAGGTAACAAACGGCGTGGCGAGTTTAGAAATAACAACGTTTGTGGCCGTGCAGATACAAGACAACCAAATCGCAACTAAAGGAGATAATTTCGTCATATATACATTGTACTTAATTTCAGACGGTAAAGAAAAGACTAATGTCCGTCTTTTTTAACGCTCAGACTAACCCAATACGCCCCCGCGCACGTAATTACCAAGCCGAAAAGTTGGACAACAGACGGCACTTCCAACCCGAGTACGGCGGATAGCAAGAGCGATAAAACAGGATACGATAAATAAATGGCGGTTACTTTGCTTAAATCCAATGCGCGGATGGCTTTGTACCAAACTACCATAGCAAGCCCGTATTTAAAAATCCCCGTATATCCCAAAATGCCAAACATATGGAATGTGGGGTTAAGCGTAAAAGGTTCGTGCAGGAAAAATAAAACGGCTAAAATGATGATAAGCGCCGGAAGTGCAAACAAGTTGCGCGCCATGCCGATTACCCGATAATCCAACGACTTGGGTAATTTTTTGGCAACGGTGGAACCCGCTTGTAACATCCACGTACTTCCCACGATGAGTAAATCGCCCGTCCAGCGCGGGGTGTATTTCCCTTTCATTAAAATAATGAGGACGCCTGTTACGATAAGTGCGCACGCGGCGAGTTGTTTTTGGGTGGGAATTTCGCGCAGGAAAATAGCGGCGATGAGTAGCGAATAAAATAGTTCCGATTGTTGCAAAATAGCGGCATTTCCCGGCGTGGTGTAATGCAAGGCAATCAGCGAAATAGTAAACGGTAAGGCGGTGCCAAACGTGCCGATAAATAAAAATTTTCCCCACGTTTGCCGATTTAGTAATTCCCCCCACTTACGGTTTTTGGTAATCCACGGAGTAAAGTAAAGTACGCCGATAAGCGTACCGAAAAAGACGAGTAATACGGGACTAATGAGCCCGACGGCTAATTTCCCGGCGATGGGCGAAAATCCGACGATGGCCCAACATATCCACGCCGCGGTTAACGGGGACATAAAAACTCCTTTTTAAGACGATAATATATATTGTAGCAGTTTTGAAGAAAGAGGATTTTTTCTATTTTCTTTGCGGAAAAAGCAGTGGGCGTGGACTCGCCTTCCGGTAAAATTCCTGACGGAATTTTCCTACCGGCCGGCCCTCGCGGTACTCGCCTTTGCCTACGGCAAAACTCGCACATCGCTCCGGGCTTCGAGTCCCTACGCACACCAAGCAGTTGGTGTGGACTTTGATTGGACTCGGTCACAAGTCGCCTTACTGACGTGCGGCGCTCGCGACCCCGCCTCGCCATGCTCGCCTTTCGTGCCCTTGGCACTCAAACTCGCATAAGGCTGCGGCTTTCGAGTCCCTCACGCGGGCAAAGCAGTTTGCCCGCTTCTGCATATAAAATAAAAACCCGGGCTAAACCCGGGTTTTAATTTTATGCGCAGAGAGGGACTCGAACCCTCAAGCCTTGCGGCATGCGCCCCTCAAACGCACGCGTATACCAATTCCGCCACCTGCGCGAAAATTTGTTTCGCTTTATTTTTACAACGAGGGAAAATCTTTACTACTTTCTTATTTTACTAAAAAATCACGTCTTAGGCAACTTATTTACCGGGTTGGGCAGGGGCCGAAGCCGGAATCGCGATTTTATCCATTACCGACGAGGATGCTTTTTTGTTAGACGTTACCGTCAAAATAATAGACGTAATCATCAAAATAGCGGCCAAAATAGCCGTAAATTTATTGACTGCGTTAAACGCCGTCGGGCTGGCAAACAAATTATCCGCCCCGGACGCACCGAAAATACCCGCCGCAGAGCCCTTGCCGCTTTGCAACAAAACGAGTAAGATCAGCAAAATACAGACGATAAAATGAATAATCAGCGTGAATGTGTACATGAAATTATCTCCTCATTTAATGATGATATATTATACCAATTTTTTAGGTAGTGGAATTGTTTTTTAGACCGTTATTTAAAAACGCCACCAATCCGGGCAATTCCTTTTTGAAAGCAAAATCAACCCCACCTTATGGCGGGGTTGGTTTGTTAGGTTAAATCTCTTGCTATCCAAAAAGTCTTTGCCCATTTATTTGGCTAACGCCACTAATCCGGGCAATTCCTTTTTGAAAGCAAAATCAACCCCACCTTACGGCGGGGTTGGTTTGTTGGGTTAAATCTCTTGCTATCCAAAAAGTCTTTGCCCGTTTATTTGGCTAACGCCACCAATCCGGGCAATTCCTTTCCTTCCACAAACTCCATACTTGCGCCGCCGCCGGTGGAAACGTGCGAGAATTCTTTGGAGTTGATTTTGCCTTTTTTGAGGACGTTGACGCTATCGCCGCCGCCGATAATGGAAATCGCACCGTGTTTGGTGGCTTCAATCATCGCGTGGGCGATCGCAAAACTGCCTTTGGCAAAGTTCGGGAATTCAAATACGCCCATCGGGCCGTTCCAGAAAATCGTTTTGCATTTTAAGAGTTCATCCGCAAACAATTTTTCGGTTTTGGGACCGATGTCCATGGCTTCCATGTCCGCCGGGATTACGTCCACTTCCGTAGCGGTAGCGGTTTCGGAAAATTCTTTTGCCACGCGGAAATCAATCGGCATTAACATTTTAACACCTTTGGCCGCGGCTTTTTCCATCACTTGTTTGGCTTCGTCAATTTTCGTTTCATCTAAAAGCGACTTACCTACTTCCATGCCTTTGGCTTTTAAGAACGTATAAGCCATACCGCCGCCGATGATGAGCACGTTGACTTTATCTAACAAGTTATTTAACAGTAAAATTTTGTCAGACACTTTCGCGCCGCCGATAACCGCCGCAAACGGACGGGCCGGGTTTTCCAACGCTTTGCCTAAAAATTCCACTTCTTTTTGAACGAGATATCCCGCTCCGCTGGGAAGCAAGTGCGCTACGGCACTGGTGGAGGCGTGGGCACGGTGTACGGTGCCGAACGCTTCTTGCACAAACACTTCGCCGTGTTTAGCCAGTTGTTTGGCAAATTCCGGATCGTTCTTTTCTTCTTCCGGGTGGAAACGCAAGTTTTCCAAAAGGGCAATTTCACCGTTTTTCGTTTCGGCTACTACTTTATCGGCTTCCGGGCCGACGCAGTCTTTGGCAAAGTGTACCGGCACGCCGAATACTTTTTCCACTTCCGCCGCTACGGGAGCCAAACTGAACTCCGGGCATACTTTGCCTTTCGGGCGGCCCAAGTGGGCAATCAGCACGACGCGGCAGTTGTTATCCAACAAGTATTTAATGGTTTTTTCCGTTGCTACGATACGTTTATTATTATCTACTTTACCGTCTTTAAGCGGCACATTGTAGTCCACGCGTACCAGGACTTTTTTATTTTTAAGGTCCATATCTTGCATTTTTTTAATGCTGTTAAAATTCATACATTTGACTCCTTTTTTAAGTTACGGTTCCTCGGGAACCGCTACCGTTATATTTTACAAAATTTAGCGGCGTTTAGATTTGGCTAACAATTTCAAAATTTCAATGTATAGCCATACAATCGTAACCAGTAATCCAAACCCGGCATACCACTCCATAAATTTCGGTGCGTCGCCGCGGGCGGACATTCCCGAAATAAATTCAAAATCCAACATCAGGTTTAACGCTGCCACTATGCAAATTACCACGCTAATACCGATAGAGAGCGGCGAGGAAGAAGTTAAATACGAAATATTCCCCCCAAATAACGAATAAATCCACGAGCCCACATACATAATGGCAATAGCGGCGGTGGCGGAAACGATCGCCGTGACAAAGCCCTGCGTTACTTTTAAGATGCCGGTTTTAAATACGAACAGCATGATAAAAAACACCAGTACGGTTATAAGTACGGCTTGCAATACAATGCCTTGGTATTGCACGTTGTAAGCGGCAGAAATCATCCCTAGCAACACACCTTCCGCCAGCGCATAAATAGGCGACGTAAACGGCGATACGGAGGGCTGAAAACTTGTCCAAATCGCAATGACAAAGGCGCCGATAAGCAATCCAAATAACAACGCGGGCGACAGCGCGGCGGCTTTTATCCAGCCGATATATCCCCCCGCCACGCAAAGGGCCAAAAGGGCAAAAGTTTTGTTAATCGTACCCTGCAACGTCATGACTTGGCTGCCGCCTACGGTGCGATAGCGCGGCGTAAAACCTTCCGCGCGAAGATTTTCTTCTTGTGCTTGCGGACGCGCTTGCTGTTTCTTGGCGCGTTCAAAAGCGGCTTCATTAAACATCGGGTTGTTTGCCATAAGTTCTCCTTATTGTTTATTTTCTATATTCTATAAAATTGGCAGGCGCACGCACTGTAATTTTTTGATTAGAAAAAACCCGGAGAAAATTTTCTCCGGGTTTTACGGCATCAAACTTCTTTTTATTTTTTTACCGGAACTACGCCGGCTTTTTCCAACATTTCTTTGGCATTTTCAAATACCACGTCCGGCGAAATATCGCGCATACATTTGAAATGCTTTTTCGGGCATTTCTTCCCTCCATGCAAGGCGCACGGGCGGCACGGTAAATCCTTTACTTCCATCACGCGGTGGCCTTCCCCGTACGGGAAAAATCCCAACTCGCGTGTGGTCGGGCCGAAGATAGCCAACGTCGGCACGCCAAAAGCCGTAGCGATGTGCATGGGGCCGGAATCGTTGGTAATAAACAGTTTGAAATGTTGCATAAAAGCCATTAAATCGGCCAAACTCGTTTTACCGCACAAACTGGCCGCATGGCCGGTGGCAAGTTGGCAGATTTTCTCGCCCAGGGCTGCGTCTTGTTTCCCGCCGCCGACGAGTACGGCTTGTACACCCAATTCGCTTTGCAAGCGGCTGATGAGTTTAACGAAGTATTCCATCGGCCAGCATTTGGTCGGCCAGGCACTTCCGGCGTGGATGCCGATGAGCGTTTTGCCTTCCAAATTAAAATCTTTCATTAAGCGTTCTACGTTTTCTTCGGCCGACGGCGCATAATTCATGCTGAGTTTTTCCGCGGTGAAGTTTTCTTTGGCAATGCCTTGCAACAGCGACAAATTACGCTCTGCGTCGTGAATCATCCATGAGAACGGTACAATTTTAGTGTAGAACCAGCGGCCTTCACTCGTATCAAACCCAATGCGTATCGGCACACGCGAAAGCCACGCAATGAGCGCACTTCTGAAACTGCGGTGCGGCACGAGCAAAATATCCGCGTGGGTGTTTTTAATAGCGCGGGCAGTCTTCCACACGCCGGCAATTTTATTCCACCCTTTTTTGTCGTTTAAAATAATTTGTGATACTTCTTTCATCGGCCGGAAAATATCTTCCGTTTGCGGCCGGGTAATCACGACAATTTTGGCTTCCGGAAACAGTTTGGCCGTTTTTTGGATGAGCGGTGTAGTTAACACGCTATCGCCGATAAACGACGTTTGGAAAATAGCAATTGTGTTTATTTTTTTACCGCTGTTTTCCACGTGTTTGTAGGCCCAGTCGCCCAGTTGAAGTTCGCGGTATTTCACGGGAATATCCCACGCTTTTAGGGCGGCCAAGTATTTGTCTAAATTGTGGCTGTCTTTTAGCACCGGTGACATTTTGCGAAAGTGCACAAAGAGGCGGCGGTCCAAGGAGTTTTTGTCGTAGCGGATGCGGTTAGGCACGCGGCTAAAGAAACTAAGCAAAATGGTTTTAGAGGTAACGTGCAAATCCAGCAAGTGGGTAAAATTTCCCGCCCGGATTTGGCGCACGTTGGCCCACAAACTCGGTTTAGCGACCATAATTTCGTCAATGTCCGGGTGTCCGGCCAGCACTTGGGCGAACTGCGGTTTGACCATTAAGGTAATACGCGCGTTGGGCCAGGCGGCCTTGATATTTTTATACACGGGCGAAGAAAGCACGATATCGCCCAAGGACGACAAACGAATCACTAGAATATTTGGGTTTTGTTTATTTTGGGTTTCGTTCATAGTTTTGTACCAGTTGATTGATTTTTTCTGTTGCTCCTTTAAAATCCAAAGCGGTTTTGCAGGCCTTTTGGGACATATTTTCCAGTTGTGCCGGGTCGGCCACTAAACGTAAAACAATGGACTTAAAATTATATTCATTGACCAATACCCCGCCTCCGTTTTCCAACAGGGCTTGGGCGGTAAGTGGCGCATTGTAAAAGTGTTTACCGAACAAAACCGTTTTAGCCAAAATGGCCGGCTCCAGCAAATTATGTGCTCCGCGCGGGGCTACCGATCCGCCCACAAAGGTAAGTGTAGCGCGCGAATAGAGTGCCGGTAACAAACCCATTTTATCCGCACATACAATATCGGCTTTTGGATTCAACGGCTCATCACTCATGAACGCGTGTGCGAGCCCACTTTGGCGCAAGGTTTGGCGGATTTCGGCGACACGCTCCAAATGGCGCGGGGCAAAAATAATTTTGATACTTTTTTTAATTAGATCCGGTGCGGCACGCAGTAACATGGTTTCTTCCTGTGGGTGTGTACTGCCCAGTACTAAAATCGGTTTACCGTTCCACCCCAAAGTGGTCAATAATTTATCCACTTCGTCCGTGCGGGCCGGCGTATCACACAAAGCGTCGTATTTTACGTTGCCGCACACCTGGGTATATTCCGGACACAGGCCCAACCGGTAATAACGTTTGGCATCTTCTTGCGTCTGCAAGGCGGCAAAAGAAAGCCGTTCCAACAGCCGGGAGAAAAGCGGTTTAAGCCACCCGTAGGCACGGGCAGATTTTTCCGAAATGCGGCCGTTAATAAGCCCCACCGGAATTTGTTGCCGGTAAGCGGCTTCCAATAAATTGGGCCAAATTTCACGCTCTACCACAAACAAGCGGTACGGTTTAGCCAAAGAGATAAACCGACGGCAGGAGGGATAAAAATCCAGCGGAACGAGCAGGGCTTGTTTAACAAGCGGGTTTTTGAGTGCGGTTTCTTTGCCGGCTTGGGTGGAGGTGGTAATTAGGATATCGCGTTGGTAAAAATCTTTCAGTTGGGCAATCAACTCTTTGATGGACAGTACTTCCCCCACGCTGGCACAGTGTAACCAAATGGCCCCTTGGATGACGGTACCCGGTTTTTCCAGCCCGAACCGCTCGCGTAGTTCCTGTCCCAAATGCTTTAGCAGGCCCCGGCGGCCGGAAAACAAGAAACTAAAAAATACACCCACGGCGGCCAGCGGGAATAAGAGGTTGGTAAGTCCTAATAAAAATAAACCCATATACTTATTATATGAAATTTTGTATGGGTTCGTTCGGTTTTTAGTTGAAATAATTAGGGGTTGGGCAATTCCTTCAACTGCTTGTCAATTTCATACAAGGACAGCCCCTTGTCAATTCCGTGGCGGATCGTTTTTAACCGTTGGCGGGCTTGTTCTGTTTGCTGGGCGAGGTGTTCCAACTCGTATTTTAGGGGTTGGATTTGAAACTGCCGGTATCTCTTATTAAACCAATAACTGGATTTTTCCAGAAAGGCAATCCGGGTTTCTACCGACTGTTGGTCCGTGTGGGCTTGTACATAGGCCTCGGCGGCTTGGTCCAGCAGGGCTTGTTTCCGCCAACCGTCTACGCTGGAAGTAACCGCCGCGGTAAAATATCTTTTGGAAGAGGCCTGCCAGGAAATATCTTCAAACGGAAAATCCGGCACGGGCCGGGCGGCTTCTTCGCCGTATAGAACGGTAATCAGGTGCGGCATAGAAAGCCCTTGCTTAATTAGTGCGCCGGCCTGCTGCAAGACACTTTTGGCTTCCTGTTGGGTTTCCAGCGCGTGTTGGGCTTGCTCTCTCAAAAATGCCAGTTGCTTCTCCGGGGCGAAGTTTTGCTCGGCGGTTTCCACCCGTTGTAATAGACGGGTGGAGGTTTCACCGGCATGGGTATAATTTTGGGTCAACGCGCGGAGCAAATCCTGTTTGGCCCATCCTTCCTCCTGGGACGCCACCGGGCCTTCAAAAGGAGCCACCCATTCGTTTCCTTCAAAAGAGAAAGAGAGCGAAGTTTTGGTAATAAAATTCCCGCGTAAACCCATGAGGTTTTGAAGTTCTTTTTTTCCTATCGGCCGCGGCGGCTGCCCGGTACGAAACGCCCGTTGGTTGCGGGGCACTGGATAAATTTTTGATTTGTGACGGGGCGACGGAGTCTGTTTACCTCGGGGATGATACGCGCCGGAGCGGGAGGTCTTGCGGAATTTTCCTCCGCCCCTTTGGGCATATCCCGCCGCCGGACCCAGTAGCATTACCGCCAGGCCTATTGCAAAAATCCGTTTCAAAAATACGGTTTTGTCAGTCATTTTGTACCATCCTCTACTTAAATTCCCGTTAATCAGCCAGGTATTTGCCAAAGTAACGGTGGAAAAACCCTCTACGCGCTTGCTCATTTTGCGGGAGCACCTGGCGCAGGTCCACAAAATAGACCGTCAAGCAGAATAATACAAATACGTTTGAAAATAGTTAATTTATTAAACATATTATGTAATCTCCCACTCGTATTCTAGGGCACCAAGTGGGGAAAAAACAGGGCCAAAGGACCTATAAAATACAACAAAAGGGGCCTAGGAAAAATCTAGGCCCTCAACGGCAAGTTTTGCGGAGATTTTTTTGACTTATTGTTCGTCGGTCTGTGTGGGTTGCGACTTCTTTTTAAACAAACTGCCGATGGCTTGCACGGTGGCCTTAGCGGCTTTGGCCGTATCTTTGACAGCCGTGGTAGCCGCCTCGGACGTTGTCTTGGCCGCGTCCGACGCTACCGAACTCGCCGCGCCGGACGCCCCCGTAACGGCTCCTTTGGCGGTTTTGTAACTCAAAATCCCCCCTACCACGGACGTTACCGTATTAAGCACATCTACTTTGCCGTGCGGGTCGTTCATCGTCCCGCCGATTTTGATGACCAGCGGTGTTTGTTTGGTCACTAACGTAGCCGAGGCCTTCATGTCTAAGGCGTTGGTTACAAAATTGGCGGTGCCGGTGGCTTGGAGGTTGGTCAGGGCGGACTCAAAAGTCGTGGTGTTAATCGTCATGACACCTTGGGTAAAGGTGTATTGGCCTTGCGCTTTTGTCATGGCGATTTCACCTTTTTGGGCCTGGGTTTCGGCCTCAAACAAATTAAGGTGCAATTTTTTACCTACCGTATTTAATAAGCCCAGCGGCAGTAAAATAATCCGTACGATTTTGCTTTGTTTGACCAGTGTCTCCATGTCGGTAATGGCCCCGGGTTGCAACGCAAACGAAACAGTGCCGTCCGTTTTGTGCATATCGGCGCTTACATTTTTCAGCGCGGCTTGCAAAGTGGCCCCTTCACTGCGGAAATACGGAATGCTAATGCCGCCCAACGTGACGTTGGCTGTGATATTCATGTACGTCTGCTCGGGCGTGCCGGATCCGCTGTCTGCCGGCGCAGCGGAAGTAGTAGAAGAACTATCCGATGGAGAGGACGGAAATTCGGTCAGCGTCAGTTTATCCAATTTCATATCCAGCACAATATCCAACACGTCTTTGATATTCTTATACGCCCAGGAAGCCGTGAATTTTTCCCCGTTAAGCAGCCCCGTTAGCGACGGACAGGAAATATCATCCAGCGACGTAATTTTTATCGCGCCGTTTGCCTGCGACAGCGTAAAGGGCGGATAGAGCGCACTGATATTTTTAAGGGTAATTGTCCCGCTGATGTCTTTGTTATCCTTTTTATCCGTGGCGGTGAATGCGGCCGTCAGTATCCCTTTAGGGTCAAAGCCGGTGTCGTCAGTCATTTTAACAAGTTGGCCGATATCAGCGTGTAAATTTCCGCTGAAGCGGTAGGTGGGCTGGGTGCCCCCCCAACCGATTTGTCCGTTGGTAGCCAAGGTGCTGTCCAACACGCGTAGCGACGCGTTAGTTACTGTGGCGGAGGCGTTATCCAAATCCGCCGCCGCTTGCAACTGCATATGCAACGTCGGCAATGTGAAATTAGGCAAATCCGGCAACAGATCCGTCAGGGCAGTGTTATCCAACCCGGACAAAGTGCCCGTCAAATTAATTTGCGGAGCTTGCAAATTGGCTACTTTGCCTTGCAAGTTCAATATAATGTGTTTGTATGAAGCCGTGGCTTGGGTTACTTCCACATAGGCATTTTCCAACGATAAACCGGCCAAAAATACTTGCAACCCAACCGTTACCGGCACTTGTGCTGTTAGTCCGGTAGCATCCTGGGTTTGGCTGGTAAAAGAAATGGTAACCGGGAAAGGACTATCCATCGTTACATTGGCCAATTGGACATCCACATCTTCCAGGGAAGAAGATACCCCCGTTTGCTTGTCTTTATAGTAAAAATCGCAATCGCGCACCTTAACTAAACGGGCGGTAAATGTAAACGGCGCTTCGGATTGCATAGACGTATCTGTGGCGGCAGGAGCCGTTGGCGAAGAAGTGTCCGAAGACAAGTTGGACAGCGTGTCAAAATTAAACGACCCGTCCTCATTTTTTTGAATAAACACATCCAATCCGTCTATGCGTATGGCGGAAATTTCCACTTGTTTTTTAAGTAACGGCCACAGGGCGGCTTTGGCTTCCAGCCGGTCGGCCTTGACGAATGTGCCCTGTGCGAAAGAATCTTCTTCCGATAAGGCAAAATTGGTTAATGTTACGCCAATTAAATTGAAGGATACGGAATCAAACGTAACTTCGCGGTGTAATTTATTTTTGGCAAATTCCAACGTCATTTGTTTGATTTTTTCCGGTGGAAACATCAGCCGCAACGTCACGAGCCCCCCCACACACAAAATAAGCCCGGATAATACAATAACTACACCGATTTTGAATAATTTTTTCATATTTTTTTAACAGCGGTTACTTATTTTTACCGTCTGTTTTAATAACCTCCGCATCTAAAATAATGGTTTTTTGGGGTTGTTGGGCGGCCCGGAAAGCGGCCAAATCCTGGTGAATGCGCAGTAGTACCCACACCACAAAGGCCCCGTCATCGGCAATACCCAATACGGGCAAGACATCGGGCAACGCATCTATCGGACTAATCAAATAGATAGCACAAATCAACACCCACACCAGTGTACCCCACGGCATTTTATAGCGGCCGCGCACAATGGCTAACAACATCGGGAAAACAGTTTTGACATCACACCACCACTCTGATGGTTTCATAGTAAGACCTCCGGGGTAGAATCTTTGGCATGTAAGCCCAGTAAATTTTCGTCAATGCGCAGGGCATAATCGCCGATGCGTTCTAAATTATTCAGGATATCCGCATACGCAGTAATGGCATCGGGGGAGGCCGTTTGCTGCCCCGATAAAATCCGCTCGCGCCGAGCGCGTAACAACTGCTTACGCAACCGGTTTAAATTTTTTTCGTCGGCTACGGCCGCAGCAAAAAGGGCTTGCATTTGGGCATGCCAGGCCGGAGTATCTTGCGGGATATCCAACAAAAAGTGACGGGTCCGGGTGATGACGGCTTTGGTAAGACGGGAAATATTTTCCAAATCCTCCACGTCCGGGTCGGAGAACGGCTCTTGCGTATGGAATTTTTCCAAGATGCGGGCAATTTTTTCCCCGCAGTCGCCCATGCGCTCAATACTGTTTAGTATGTCAAACAGAGCAAATACTTGTGCTACGGCATTTCGCGATAAATTTCCGTGGGAAAGTTGCGTTAGATATACATTGATTTTGTGTTCCAGCACATCGGTAGTTTGTTCGGCCTCTTTGACGTCGGCAATCAATTGGGAAAACATTTTTTCCTCTTTCATTTTAACCGCGTGAATGATTTTGTCCGTCATTTTACTTACCAATCCTATCATCCGTTCCAATTCTTTACGCACGGCCATGAGAGCAAGTTCCGGTGTTTGCATAAACCCGGTAGCCAAAAATTGCAGGTTATGTTCCTGGTTATCTTCGCGTTTGGTTTTAGGAATCAGCCACAACGTAACGGCGGCTAACGGTTTGAGTAGCGGTAACATAAGTAGCGTGTTGAGTACATTAAACGCGGTGTGAAAAGCCGCAATGTGATAGGGCAGTACCGCATTTAATTGCCCCGTTTGCGGCACCGGCGAACCCGGCACCAGGTAATCAATCCCGCGGATAAAATACGGGAATACCGCCACCACCCAACACACGCCAAAGAAGTTAAAAAGGAAGTGCCCCAAAGCGGCCCGGCGCGCATTGTTCCCGGCGCCCAAGGCGGCCAAATTAGCGGTGACTGTGGTGCCGAGGTTTTCCCCCAACACCAGCGCACAGGCGGTAGGAAAGTCAATAATGCCGGCTGCCGAACACGTGAGCGTCATGGCCATGACCGCGCTGGAAGATTGCAAAATAATCGTCAAAACCGTTCCGCCAAAAATCAACGCAAGCAAATTGAGTAGATTATCCGGACGTAACCGTGCCAAGTACGCGGTAACGTGTGGGTGGTGGGCTAAGTCGGCCGGGATGGCATCTTTCATTAACGCCAGCCCTAAAAATAGTAACCCAAATCCCACCAAGGTTTCTCCCACCCGCCGGCAAATGGCATTACGGGTAATAAACTGGACAAAAAATCCAAACGCAATGACCGGCAGGGCAAATAACGAAATATTTATTTTAAAACCAAACAAACTGACCATCCACGCCGTAACGGTGGTACCGATGTTCGCCCCGAAAATAACACCTAACGCTTGGTAAAGTGTTAAAAGCCCCGCACTGGTGAATCCGACTACCATCACGGTAGTGGCACTGGAAGATTGTACTAAACACGTCATAACCAAACCGGAAAGTGTGGCCGTAAAACGGTTGGTCGTGGCGATAGCCAACAAACGGCGCATTTTATCACCGGACGCTTTTTGCAAGCCGTCACTCATGATTTTCATGCCGTAGAGAAAAATGGCTAACGCCCCTAACAGATTTAATACATTAAGTAAGGTGTGCATCATTTCTTTTATAAAATAAGGAGTGGAACTGTTCCCTCCGCCCCTTCGTAAGTGATTAGCAAAGCATACGCTTTGGCCTAGCGGGACATCTTAATAGTTGAGATTCCGTCGTCGCCTTCAGACTCATTTTTCTGCCGGGCCTTGGCTTTTTCCTCCTCCCATTTGGCACGGTTGGCTTCCATTTGTTTAGCCATTTCGTCGTCAAATAAAATCGTGGGCATACGGTCTTCTTCCGTATACTCTACAATGTCTTCGGGTTTGGGCTGATATACTTGCTCCAAATGTTTAGACAGGGCATCGTCTTCATCGTGGGATTTAACCGATGCACGCAAAATTTGCACTTCTTGCGGTGCAACGGGTTGCGCTACCGGGCCCGAGCCGGGCGGTAATACGGTGTTTTGGGTGGTTACTTGGGGTAAAGGCACGGCCGGGGCCGCGCCGCGGTTTTCCTGATAATCTAAATTCAAAAATACCAATACCCAATAGGCGCACATGGCCAACCAAACAAACATCATAAATAAACCAAATACAACCAACGCCGCAATCCACGGTCCGGAAAGTTGGGCCAAATTAAAACTGTCCGCAAAATAAAGCGGGATGAGAACGACCGCACCACCGATGACTGCCGCCGTTAAAAGCGTGGGTACAATCATCATAATAAGTAACGCACCTAAAATGCGCCAGAAATGTTTACCGGTTAACTGCCAACTATATCCCAAGGCATTGATGGGGTTTTGTTCCCGCAAAGCAATTGCCACGGGCGCCAACGAAAAACGAATGGCGATAAACAACCCTACCAGTCCTATCGGTATCAAAATTAGCGCAGAACCTGCCGCCCCCAGCACGCCGCTCACCAATCCCACCAACAGCCCGCTCACGCCGCAGAGTAAACCCAAAATAATCGTGTACACCGCGGGTAGTACGGACGCCGCGGCAATATCCGACAGGGACAAATTATCATTTTCGGCCCGGGAGGCAAATAATTTAAAAAACATCACGCTTAGTAACGTGGAGTATAATCCGTTTAATAAACCAATCACTACCTGAGGCACTTGTATCCATGCCAACGCATATAAGGCCACGGTACCCACCGCGCCGACCAACACCAACGTAAATACCACACTAAACGAGCGGTTAACTAGTTGGAAACTTTCGCCCAATAAGGCAAAGATAGAATGATTTTCCCTAATATCCATAAACTTGTCCTTATGATAATATACTTTATTGTATCAAAAATAGGCCGCAAACGGAATTTTTTAATAAAAAAAGAGGACAAGAACCGCGTGCGGCAGAAAATATGATATACTTAACTTAATAAAATTGATGTTTAAGTAAGGAGAAAACCATGGAACTAAAAGGTTCAAAAACCGAACAAAACCTGATGACCGCCTTTGCCGGTGAATCTCAGGCCCGCAATAAATATACGTACTACGCTTCCAAAGCGAAAAAAGAAGGGTTTGTTCAAATTGCTAAAATTTTTGAAGAAACCGCCAATAACGAAAAAGAACACGCCAAATTGTGGTTCAAAGCCCTGCACGGCGATACGATTCCCACAACGACGGATAATTTGTTAGATGCCGCCAACGGCGAAAACTACGAATGGACCGACATGTATGCAAAATTTGCCAAAGAAGCCAAAGAGGAAGGATTTGACAAATTGGCGTTTTTATTTGAGTCCGTTGCCAAAATTGAAAAAATGCACGAAGAACGCTACCGCAAACTCTTGAAAAATGTAGAAACGAACGAAGTGTTCAAAAAAGCCGGTATCGTGATGTGGGAATGTGCCAACTGTGGTCACGTTGTCATCAGCGAAAAAGCCCCCGAAGTATGCCCGGTATGCAATCACCCGCAATCGTACTTTATGATTCGCCCGGAAAATTACTAATCAAGTAGTTTTATAAAATTACGCACGCTCTCTTTAATGAGGGCGTGTTTTTTATGTGTTTTTATCGTCAGAGAAAAAAACTCTTGACAAATCAAAAAAAAAAACGATAATAGGGTGTTGGTAAAAAATAATAAGGAGAAAAACACTATGAAAAGCACAAA
>JAZRIL010000002.1:0-28938 GCA_045645285.1 Elusimicrobiaceae bacterium
ACCTTGTTTTATTAAACAAGTGGAAGATCCCCGACAGAAACTCTCGGGGATGACAATACTTTTTAATAACGGCGTAAAAGCATTTACGCTCATTGAACTACTCGTCGTTGTCCTCATCATTGGTATTTTAGCGGCGGTGGCCCTGCCGCAGTATGAAAAATCCGTTATGAAAAGCCGTTATTCTACCCTAATGGCCATGACCGACACAATTGCCCAAGCCGAGGAAACCTATTATTTGGCAAACGGAACCTATACCAATGACTTTGAGGCGTTGGCCGTGGAACCGTCGGGCTGTACGCTCAGTTCGGACAAAACGACCTGTACGTATCCGTGGGGGAGTTGCTATCTGGATTCCGTAGACAAGGCGGTTTCCTGTGTCAATAATACTACACTAAATAACGGGTATGCGCATTTTCTCCAGTACAGTCAATATGCTACATGGGAAAGAACTTGCTGGTCTTTGTCGTCAAACGAACAAGATAAATACGGTAAATTGTGTGAGTCCGTCGGCGCCACCAAACACACATCGTATGGTGAGGCCTCTTGTCATCCGTATGGACTTTGTGCTGTTTATAAATTCTAAGTTTTTTAAAAGGTGGGGGGAAGAACTAAAAATTTTATAGTTCTTCCCCTTTTTTTGTCCTGTTTTACCCCCTTCTCTTTGTTTCTCAGATGTTCCTTTCGCCTTGGTTGAGGTAAGTATTACGGGTGCTTATCCTCCTCTTTTCTTGTTATCTTCGGTCTTATGGTTGGGCCGTATCTCTGTGTTCCGCAAGCCGGGAAGGGGTTAGCGGTGGTTTTGTGGGATTACTGCCCGGTCTTGGTCTTGTTGTCTGCTACTTGGTTTCCTGCTAGAGACCGTTAGTTTGGGGTATCTTGCTGTTGGTGGATTCCGGGTTTTGGGATTTGTTTTGGGTTATAAAAGTATGTCAATTTTCAGAAAATAGGGGTCAAGTGGTTAATTTAGTTAAAATGCTTAAAATTTAAGTACTTTTAAAATCGCCTATTTTATTTTTACCCATACCCTAGGTACCCCCAAATCGTTCTGGGGCGTTTTGGGGGATTATGATAAAAAATGAAAAATTAGCATTTATTTTGCATTTTTTACAAATCAATTTTAAGGGTAATTTTTAATATAGAATTACAAAATTAAAATGATTTTTGTTGCCTATTTGTTCAATGATATATTGCCGGAAAATAAAATCTATAAATTGTATAAGTTTATATAAAAAAATACTTATATATTAAGTATAAATTAATAAAATACAAGAATGATTATATATTTATTTTCTGCTTATTTTTCTCTTATTTAGTTAACATAATAAAAATTATCGTTAGTAAAATAGACTGGGCAAATAGCCCCCCTTTTCACTTTTTAGGTATGGTTATATCCCCGATTTCGTTTTGAGGGTTTTGACATCCTTGAAAATTGGGGAAAAACTAAAAAATCTAATTTGACGTATTAGATTTTAAAGAAAAAATAGATTTTCCCCCATTTTCTAAAAGGGGGTGGAAAAATAGAGAAAAATGGTATGAAAAAGAGGGTTAAGAGTGGCAAAATCTGATCCCCCCGCGGGGCTGGTAAGGGGGGCTAAGTACGGGTTGGGGCGATCCTTTATCCTCCCCCCTAAAAGCCGTTATAACAGGTCGGATGCTTTCTTTTCGGCCAGCACAAAGGCGTGGGCCATGCCGGCAGGTGTGAGCATATACAGGCGGCTGCGTTTGGCTCCTTGGCACAGCAAAAAGTTAAGTTTGAGGGCTGTGGCAAGTAAGCGGTCCAACCGTCCGGCGGTAAAACCGGATCTGGCGAGCGCGCGCGCGAGCCACAGTGCGCTACAGCCGTCTTTGCCGAGAAGTTCTTTTCCCCCCGCTAGTAAAATGAGGGCCGCGTCGTCGGCAGACAAGTGAAATTTCCGCCGTAAAAAGAGGTTCTCCCCCTCCCGGGTGAGTAACTGCTCCCACAAGCGTGAGCCAGAAAAAGCTGGCTGTTCGTCGGAGTTGTTGGTGGAAAACGAGGTGCTTTGTGCCGGCTTTTGTTTTTCATACGCGTACGGGTCGTACGCGTACGAACCGGGTGCCGTGGCGTACATGCGCGGAGTAAGCGTGCCGGAAACGGCCGTGTCTTCGCGTGAAACGGCGGGTTGCACCGTGGCTTTTAACGGAGCCGAAACGGTGTGCGCGGCCAACGGTTTCTTTTTGATTAAAGAAAGGAAATAATCGCGTTGTTTTTCCACAAAATCCAGCGATCCTTCGGCCTCAAATTCCTCTCCGTTGGCGAATTTAAACCTAATTTTTTGCGTTTTGTCCGTTTCGTTCATAAAATAGCACCTTATAAGTTTTCCACAGGGGTTATCCACGCGGATTAGACATATAATAAAAATTTTTTCGTCTTATGTCAATATAGGTTATTTTATGTCTTTTTATGTCAAAAACTGGGGATAAGCCCATTTCTCAGACGAGAACGTGAAAAAACACAGCGTAAAAACCTTGTTTGATTTGTCAAAAAACGAGGTGTAAAATAAGGCAAAAAATCTAATATAACAATTTGACTTAGATTTTTTAACGTGCGGTGTAGGTAAAATCTCGGGCAGATTTTGAAAATAAAATTTTGGGGTAGCGTACTACCCCAAAACGTGAAAAACGAGATTTTGCAAAATCGGGTGCGATTTTGCAGAACGGAAATTAGGGTAAAGGAGAGAAATTATAGCCGTTTGCTTTAAAGATTTTCATACAATAGTCCCCATTTGCTTTACTAAATACAATACTTTGAGATCCCCCGGCGCCCACGTAGTGATTTTCATGGCATAACATTTGATTGCGCGGAACAGCTGTATCGTTAGCGTATACGTGTCCCAACATGTATACAAATCCCGCCCCCGCGTATGGGCCGGAAATACGACCGACGGATATTCCGTAGCCGTTTCCTTCGTAATAGAGTTGTATACTCCAGTCTTGATTGGACAGAGCCCCTTGCCACGGGCTGGAGCCGGCAATCCATCTTGTCGTCCCCGTCCACGGGATATCCACCGCCAACTCATCAAAAGTTTTGGCATACGTGCCGTTGGCCAGGTGGTATGCCTCTTGCGCGGCGGCGACGGTGCGAATCATCGCAAACGCTTGGGCGGCTTTACTTTTTTCCACGGCTTTTTGGTATTGCGGGAGTGCTACTGCCGCCAGTATGCCGATGATAAGTACGACTACTAATAATTCAATGAGCGTAAACCCACCGCTCCGCGCCTCGTCATTCCGCAGAGTTTCTATGCGGAATATAGGCGCGCTCTTGCAGTATGACATGCTAATTTTACAACGACCTTTTATTTGTTTTTCTTTTTCCATAAAATTCTCCTTTTATTCTTTACCAATACTTTATTATTGTTTTTTTTTTTGGTTTGTCAAGTGTTTTTTACGGAATTGAAAATTGATAGAATAACAATATGAAAAGTTTTTCCCCCACTCTTCTGGCGTGGTACAAAGTCAATAAGCGCAATTTGCCTTTTCGCGATACACATAACGCGTATTTGATTTGGCTGTCTGAGATTATCTTCCAACAGACGCGCATTTCACAGGGGTTATCCTATTACGAAAAATTTGCTCAAAAATTCCCCACCCCGGCAGCACTCGCCGCGGCGGAGGAGGACGAAGTATTAAAACTTTGGCAAGGGCTGGGATACTATTCGCGCGCGCGCAATTTGCACGCCGCCGCCAAGAGTATGCATGGGAAATTTCCCACCACTTACGATGGTGTGCGCGCACTCAAAGGCGTGGGCGATTACACCGCCGCGGCGATATGTTCCATGGCGTACAATATGTCCTATGCCGTCGTGGACGGAAACGTGTATCGGGTGCTTTCGCGCGTGTTTGGTATTACAACACCGATAGATTCCACGGGTGGAAAAAAAGAATTTACCGCACTTGCGCAAAAATTATTGGATAAAAAATCCCCCGGAGATTTTAACCAGGCCATGATGGATTTCGGCGCGCTGGTTTGTACACCGCAAGCGCCTGCGTGCGGAAAATGTCCGTTTAGTAAAATGTGCGTGGCCCGTCGGGAAAACCGCGTGGAAGAATTGCCCGTCAAAGCGCAAAAAACGAAAATAAGCGAGCGATTTTTTCATTATATATACGTAGAGCAAGGGCCGTTTACGTGGCTACATAAACGCGGCGCGGGCGACATTTGGCAGAATCTCTACGAGTTGCCGCTGGTGGAAACGGTTAAAGGCGGCGTATTTAAAAAACCCGCGTGGTGCGTGCGCGCGAAATTATCTGCCGTCGGTAGTCCCGTCAAACACGTTCTATCGCACCGCATTATTTGGGCGCAATTATACAAGGTAGTTCTTCCCCCCACCGCTAAAATGCCGCCGGAATTTTTACGCATTAAAAAATCTTCGTTAGAAAACTACGCTGTTCCGCGCTTGGTGCAAAAACTGTTGGAAAAGATTTTATAAATGTTGGATTTCTTCCTTTTTTCGTCGTAAAAATAACCCTTGACTTTGTTTTTTTTTTTTGCTAGTATTTACGTATATTAAATTCCTGTGGAGGGAACTATATGAAAAAGAAAAGTAGTTTGTCGGGCAATTGGGATGCAAAAGGATTTACGTTGATTGAATTATTAGTAGTTGTTTTAATCATTGGCGTATTAGCCGCTGTTGCGCTCCCACAATATCAAAAAGCGGTTTTAAAATCACGCTTTATGCAACTGGTAACGTTACAAGATGCGCTTACTAAGGCCCAACAAGTATATATTCTGGCCAACAATGAAGGGGCTTTTAGATTTGATGAATTAGATATCGGTATGCCTCAGGGTACCATTACGGAACAAGAGGATCGTTCTGTTTGGCAATCCGGAGATTATACCATTACATTGACGGCCAGCTGGTCACAAGGATTTTATAAGGGATTATCCTATGTTAGTTGGATGAGCGGTGGTGCGCAGTGTCGTTCCTATAACCGTACCGATTTAGAAAGGCAAGTTTGCATGTCTTTAGGCGGCACGAAAAGCGCGTGTTCTTCTTGTGCGTATGATATTTATACGTTGAAATAAGGGGCTAATCTTCCACGCCGGCGTCTTGGGCGATTTTTTTAAGCATATCGGCAGACACCTTTAACGCTAAGGCCTCGTTGTCGTCCAGGGAAATTGGCATTTGGAGTTCTACTCCGTTATGGCCTACGACGGCGGGCATACTGAGTGTAATATCACTAATCCCATACGCGCCGTGCATTAAATTGGAAACGGGAAGAACCGATTTTTCGTCGCGCACGATCGCCTCACAAATGCGTTTGACGGCCATGGCAATCCCGAAGTAAGTGGCTTTTTTGCGCTTGATAATTTCGTACGCGCTTTGTTTGACTTCGTCGGCTATTTTTTTCATCTGCTCGTCGTGATTATGAAACCCGCGCAAACTGCAAAATTTGTGTATCGGCACGCCCGCCACGTTAGCCGTACTCCAAACGGCGATTTCGCTGTCGCCATGTTCCCCGACGATAAACGCGTGTACGCTGCGGCTGTCCACGCCTAAGTGGTTGCCTAAAATTTCGCGAAAGCGCGCCGTGTCTAACACGGTGCCCGATCCGATGACGCGGCTTTCGGCTAGACCGCTTAGTTTAAGTGCGGTGTAGGTCAAAATATCTACGGGGTTGGCTACGACGAGCAAAATGCCTTTGTAATTGCGCTTTTTAATTTCCGGAATGATTTGTTTGAAAATGGCGACGTTTTTTTGCACGAGGTCCAAGCGCGTTTCACCGGGTTTTTGGTTGGCGCCGGCCGTGATAATAATGATAGCGGCGTCTTTGATATCGTCGTACGTTCCG
This sequence comes from Elusimicrobiaceae bacterium, assembly GCA_045645285.1. Lineage (GTDB taxonomy): Bacteria > Elusimicrobiota > Elusimicrobia > Elusimicrobiales > Elusimicrobiaceae > Avelusimicrobium. The sequence goes on from JAZRIL010000002.1 coordinate 5,809, forward strand.
GCGTAAATTTTCATCGGGCGCGCGTACGCCTCGCCATGGGAAATATCCATGGCCTCGCCCTCGGCGCGGCTTTTATCGCTGTCCAGTAAAACCATTTCGCTAAAAAGTCCGCTTTGCATCAGTGCAAACGCACTCGCCGCGCCGACAAATCCACAGCCGATAACGGCTACTTTGCGGTCATCAATGTCACAGTTTTTCGTCATAGAATTTCCCCTTTTTGTTGCCCCGCTATATCCCGGATTACAAATCTCCGGGATGACGAGCGGGGGCGGAATTTTCCCTCGCTTTACTCGTCACCCCGCAATGTTTCTATGCGGGGTATAGTAAAGCGAGGGTACGTATTGCGTATCGTTATTATACGAAAAAATACCCGCCCGGGCGGGCGGGTTTTTGTACTAAAGTTTTAAGCGACTAAAACTTGTACCCAAAGGTCAACGCAACCATATCGCTGCGGCCTTCGGAGTATTTCATCGGCGTGTTGAAAAATTGCGAACTTGCCGTTCCAGTCAAATCGCGGCCGAAGATGTGGGCATAGGCAAAGTCCACACTCCACACGTCGGTTTTATAACCGAAACCACCGCTAACAATGTGGCGGTCATCCACCGGCACGAGCGTATCCATCGCTTTTTTGTTGATTGGCGATTTATCAAACACGTATCCGGCACGCACGGCCCAGTTTTTGTTGAGCTTATATTCCGTACCGAAGTTCAAACGGAAAGTATCTTTGTATAACTTTTTGTTATGAATGGTGGGAGTTGTTTCCGTATCAGCATATTCAATGACGATTTGGTCGTATGCACTCCAGAAAGTACCTACGATACCGGCTTCCAATACCCAAGAGTCCGTCGGGCGGAACGAAATGCCCGTAGAAATACTATCAGGTAAATTGATAGCACCCGTTGCATCAGCATTTAGGATGTTGGCAGGAGCAATTAAATTCGCTCCGGTAGAAGTGTGGATATAACCGTCCAAATTTTGTTTAACTTTGGAGCGGTACATGGCACCCAATGCCCATTTTTCGGCCCATTCGGGGCGATAGGTCAGCGAGAAGTTACCCCCCCAGCTAATGCCCGTACCGTGAATTTCATACGTGCTACCGGCAGGAGCAATACCGTTGGAGTTTTGGGTAAAGTCAATTGTCATAGCTTCCAACCCCATAGCCACGGAAAATTGTTCGTTGGCTTTAACGGCAATCGTCGGGGTAAAAGAGAACGTTTCTAATTTGACTTTGTAAGCCAAATATCCCCCACCCCACTCAGCCGGGTTTTGTTTCTTATAAGTACCGCCTAAACCGTAGCGCGAAAACATCCCTAACCCAAACGAAACATCGTCACTCCATTTATGGGTAACGTAAGCATTGGGCAGTAGCCAGGTATCTTTTTTAAGCGTACTGGATTTTTCCTGCGGTACGATTGGGTTCGTCCCCACTGTTGTTTTGGCGTGTGCTTGCACGGCAGTGATACCGGCTTGGATTTGCGTTCCTTCCAGTTCGGTAATGAGGGACGGGTTCGTCGCCAAAGAGGCCGGTTCGGCATCATTAGCCATTACGGCTCCACCCATAGCGGTAGAGCGGCCGCTGTATTCATACAGCGCAAATCCCGCACCAAAGGCCGTGTGGGCCATCAGCAGGGAGCACATCATTGTTACTAATTTTTTCATACTTTTTCCTTATTATTTACTAATGAGAAAACACCCGTCTGGCTTTGCATAAGCGGCCAAACGGGTGTTTGTTGATTTCTACTTCTGCAATTGTGAGAGTTTGTCTTTGGCGAGTGTGCCAAAATACGTTTTGGTGTGGTTTTCCAACAAGTATTTGTAGGATTGTACGGCTTGGTCTTTTTGTCCGGCGAGTTCTTGGCTGAGTGCCAGCGTTAAATACGCTTGCGGCAAGGCAAAACTCTTGGAATTTTTCTCAATAAAATCTTTGGCTACGGTAATAGAACCGTCGTAGTCCTTGGTGGCTTGCAATGCGGCCGCTTGCGACAAGGCCGCTACCGTGCGGACCGTTTCGTTAGACGAGTTCGCCAACTCCTTATATACATTGGCGGCTTGGGCGAAGTTTTCCTGCGAGTACAGCATGTCGCCTTTTAACAGTTGGGCATACTGGGCTGCCGGCGTACCTTTATATTGGGTGGCCACTTCGTCCAGTTTGGCAAATCCGGCTTCCGGGCCCTCGCGCATGAGCGTGGTTTGGGCGGTGTAGTAGGCGGCCCAGGAATTTTCGGTCAGTTGTTGGCGGTGGTTTACATACAGGCAAATGCCCACAATAATCACAATAACTACAACCAACGTAGCAAGCACTTGCTTGCGGTTTTGCTTACAAAACGGGACGAATTTATTGAAGACGTCCGTCAAAAAATCTTTATTTTCCACCGGAGCGGTAGTTTGTTTATTCATACTTATATTATAGTAAATTTAGAGCGTGTGCACACTTCCGTCTAAATCTTCCTCCGTAAGTTGGCGGCATTCAATGCCGTTTTTGCGCAGGAAATAAATCCCTTCCTGGCTGCGGTCATACAAGTTTTTGAAGAACACTTTTTTGATGCCCGCGCTGACAATTACTTTAGCACAATGCACGCACGGCGACCACGTTACGTAAATCGTCCCCCCCTGGGTGGCGATCCCGTTTTTGGCGGCAAAGGAAATGGCGTTTTGCTCGGCGTGGAGTTCGTTATCAATGGAAAATTTACCGTGCATATCGTAGAACGTGCGGCTGGCCATAAAGTCGGCCAAAGTGGGAAATTCGTTCTTATATTCTTTTTCGTACAGTTCTTTAAAATAATCTTCACAATGCTGCTGACCGGAGGCCGTACCGTTAAAACCGATGCTAATCACGCGGTTTTCTTTGACGAGTACCGCTCCAACTTGCAAGCGGGCGCAGGTGGATTGTTGCTCCACGAGTTCTGCCATTTTGATAAACAATCTGTGTTTGTTTTTCATAATTTTATCCTTGGGTTGCTAATCTACCACTTCTTAAAAACAAAAAATACCGCCGCCACCAAACAGAGAAACCCGACTAGGTGGTTCCATTTAAAACTTTCCTTAAAATAGATAGCGGAAAATCCGGCAAACACGACAAGCGTGATGACCTCTTGCATCACTTTTAACTGGGTAACGGTAAAATATTCGTGGCCGAGGCGGTTGGCCGGCACTTGAAAGCAATATTCTACAAAGGCAATAGCCCAACTGGCTACGATAACAAGCCATAGCGAGGCATTTTTAAATCGCAGGTGTCCGTACCACGCCACCGTCATAAACAGGTTGGCAATACACAACAAGAGGACAGATTTAAGCATACCTACATTATATATAACTTAGAGGCAGACAAAAATATCCCACCCAAATAACAGGCCCGAAGATATTTCTTCGGGCCTGTATCTCATTGATTGCTTATAAATACCCAAGCCTTGTTAGTTTGCCGGTTGGCTTTTCCGCTGATAGACTTACATACGCGGGCGGATAAACTGGTTGGGTCTCCGTCATCCCAACAGGCCCAGTATTCGTTGCCGTAGGGAGTGGATAGAAATAGTAAAGGTGTTTTAATACCACATTCTACGTCTCCTCTTGTCCAGTTGTTGTCAGCCCCGGTGATGGCGCATGCAAAATCATCATATTTCCGGCAGCGTTTTGTTTCGTGCCAGTAACCACTGTTATAAATTCTATTACATGCTTGCGCGCCTGCGGGCATTTCTATAGAAAGCGCATCAAAATCGTCGGCGTAGATACCATTTGCCAAATAGTACTCTTGTTGGGCATTTTGGATAGCACGCATCAAACTCATTAGCCGCATGGCGCGTGTTTTTCCTACCGCCACTTGATACTGCGGCAGGGCTACCGCCGCCAAAATGCCTATGATAAGGACAACGACGAGTAATTCAATGAGGGTAAATGCTTGTTGGTTTTTCATAGTAAATGCTCCTTGTTGTTTTTTGTCCGACACTCTATTATCGTTTTTTTTTTTGATTTGTCAAGTTTTTTTTGAGGGTGCAATAAAACGGGGCTGCCGGGTGTTCTTACATATGTAGTACAAAATCAAAGACAGATAAATTTTTGAAATTGATATAATAATATTATGAAGAAACTAAGTCTATTTTTTATCACTTTTTTGATTTTTCCGCTAACAACGCACGCGGCGGATGATTTGTTGTACTCGTCCGGGCTGTATGCGCAAGATGCGTCCGAGACGGAAAAAGACCCTTTGCGTATTACTCCGGCCAAGGCCGATGAAATTGATGCCATGCTGGCGGATACGCTAACAATAGACGATTGTATCCGCATCGCACTGGCTAACAGCCCCAAGGCCGTCAGCGCGCATTTGGCGTTGCAGGAAGCGCAAGTGCAGGTCAATTTGGCCCGCGGCGAATTTTTGCCGACGGTGAAAGCCGGTGCCTCGCAAGGATACACGGTGTCTAATCCCGCCGGACAACCCACCACCGACCACGGCTCGCACAACGCACAAGCGCAGGCGCAATTGGCCATTTCCGGGTTTACCGACAAAGTGCGTGCCGTCAATATTAGCAAGTTGCAACGCACGCAGGCGGAACTGGAACTAAATAACCAGGTTAGTTTGATTTCCCGCAACGTCAAGAAGGCCTATTATACGCTCGCCTCGGCCATCCGCGCGGTAGATATCCGCCAAAAATCGCGCGATTTGTACCAAGAACAATACGACCGCGCGGCTGAGTTTTATAAACAAGGGTTGCGTCCTAAAGTAGACGTTACGACGGCGGAAGTGAATTTAAATAACGAAAAACTGCGCCTTATCCGCGCGCAAAACTCGGTTAAAACGGCCTCTGCCAATTTGGCTAACGTGTTGGGTATCACAACGCCCAAGCCGTTGCAAATTGCTCAAGTGGAAACGGTAGAAAAAATAGACATGTCGTTTGACGAGGCCGTCAAAACCGCCTACGAAAACCGCCCCGATGTGGAATCTTCCCACGCAAGTGCCAAGATCGGGCAAATCCGGGTCAACCAGGCCAAAGCCGGATATTTGCCGACGTTATCTTTTTCCGCCGGATTTAACAAGTATAGTGATGATTTTCGGTTAGATAACGAAGAAACAAAACTCATGCTTTCCATAGATGTACCTATTTTCAGCGCATTTAAAACGTATAACAGCGTTAAACAGGCGCGGCTGAATTTAGAGAAAATAAATAACTCCAACCGCAGTTTGCTTAATGATGTGTTTTTAGAAGTACAACGCGCGTATATTGCCATGCAAGAGGCGGGCGAGAGTATCCCGATAGCCGAGTTAAACGTGGAAAAGGCCAAGGAAAACTTAGACCTGGCCCAAGGCCGCTACAACGAAGGCATCGGAGATAGTATTGAACTCAAAGATGCAGAAGTGGCTTATACAGATGCGGAGTTGAGTTTGCTGACCGCGCGGTATGATTATGCGTCGGCCGTAGCCGATTTAAAACAAGCCATGGGGATGAACTGATTATGAAACAATTACTTCTGAAATTAAAAGATATTTGTGCCGGCATTTGGCATAAATTTTGGGCGATGAGCCGCTGGAAAAAAATCATCGTTTTAGTCGTGCTTTTGTGCGCGGCGTGGTTTTTAAAGGGTTGTTTTATTCACACCCGTCCGGTGCCGCAATTTCGTATGGCTCCGGTGAAACGGGGTAATATCGTAGATATGGTGGAAGCATCCGGCCCGATAAATCCCGTCAATACTACGCAGGTCGGTGCGCTTGTTTCCGGCGAGATTTTAAAGATTTATGTGGATTACAACAGTGAAGTTAAAAAAGGCGATCTGATGGCCATTATTGACCAAACGCAAATTTTGGCCCAACTGGCCGAAGCGCGCGCGAGTCTTTCTTCGGCCAAGGAAAATTTGGAATCGGCGGAAGTGTCGTACCGGCTTGCCAAGAAAAATTACGAACGTTACCAATCTTTATACGATAAAAACTACGTTTCCAAAGTCAATTTGGAAGAACACGAACTGGCGTATGCTAACGCGAAGAGCGCTTTAAATTCTGCACAAGCCAGCGTCGTGCGTGCACAAGCCAATGTGGATACGGCGGAAAAGAATTTGTCTAACACAAAAATTGTTTCCCCCATTGACGGCGTAGTTTTAACGCGTAAAGTAAGCGAGGGCCAAACAATTACGGCAGGATTCTCCACGCCGGAATTATTTGTGGTGGCGCAAGATTTAACCAAAATGCAAATTGAGGCCAAAGTGTCCGAGGCGGACATCGTCAAAATCCAAGCCGGCCAAAATGCCGAATTTACCTTGGACGGTTACGTAGGCGAAAAGTTTAAAGGCGTGGTGCGCCAAGTGCGTACCAATTATGTGGATACATCGTCTTCCGCTTCAAGCAGCAGTACTTCCTACACGGTAATTGTGGATGTAGCCAACGAAGATTTGCGTTTGAAACCCGGTATGACGGCTACGATGACTATTTTCACGCAAGACAAAAAAGATGTGTTGCTCGTACCCAATGAGGCCTTGCGTTTTTCCCCCTCTACCAACAGAAAAACCTATGAAAATACCGGCGTGTGGAAAGCCGCGCGCGGTCAAGCGCCCGAGCGGGTGGACGTAACTATCGGTATTATTGCGGCGAAAAATACGGAAATTGTTTCCGGGGATATCCAAGAAGGCGACCGTGTGATCGTGGGTGAAAATAATTTAAAAGCCACGCCGGGAGCCACTTTTGGCGCACCGCCGCGCATGGGCGGCAACCGGCGCCGCTAAAAGGAGGCGCATATGGCGCTGATTGATACGCGGGATTTATATAAGATTTACAAACTCGGCGACGTGGAAGTGCGCGCACTCAACGGCGTGAGTGTGTCTATTGAAAAAGGTGAGTTTGTGGCGGTCATGGGGCCGTCGGGTTCCGGAAAATCAACCTTTATGAACATTTTAGGATGTTTGGATAAACCGACGAGCGGGTCCTATATGTTAGACGGTATTGACGTAACCGCTACCAATTTATCCAAATTGGCCGGAGTCAGAAACCGCAAAATCGGATTTGTGTTCCAGGGCTTTAATTTAATCAAGCGCACGACGGCGGTGGAAAATGTGGAACTGCCGATGATTTACAATCACACGCCTGCGCGCGAGCGACGCGAAAAGGCCCTGGCGGCCTTAAAAGCCGTGGGATTGGAACAGCGTGCATTTCACTTGCCCAATCAACTTTCCGGCGGGCAGCAGCAACGCGTGGCCATTGCGCGTAGTCTAGTGTGTGATGCCCCCATTATCTTTGCCGACGAGCCGACAGGGAACTTGGATACTAAAATGAGTATTGAAGTCATGGAACTGTTCACGCGGCTTAATAAAGAAATGGGTAAAACCGTGATTTTGATTACGCACGAGCCGGATATTGCCGCGTACGCCTCGCGGCTTATTAAGTTTAAAGACGGGCAGAAAATCAGCGACGAGGTGAAATAATATGTGGGATTCTTTCGTAGCGATTTTTAAAATTTCCTTAAAATCTATCTTCGCCAATAAAATGCGCGCCGCGCTGACCAGTTTAGGTATTATCATCGGTGTGGCGGCGGTGATTACGGTGCTTGCCGTCGGTGCCGCAACGAAAAAAAGCATTACGGACCGCTTTTCTAATATGGGTACCAACATTTTGTTTTTGCGCCAGCCGTGGGACCTAGACGAAAGTATTTCTTCCCCCAAAGACGTAACGATGGACGACGTACGCGCCATACGCGAATTGGCAGGTGTGTCCGCCGCCGCTCCGTATATCCAAACCACCTTTAGCGTAAAATACAAAAATACGAGTGTGTCTTTAAGCGCGTTAGCCACCGATACCGATATTTTTAATGCCTATGATTGGGAGATAGAAAAAGGGCGCGAATTTACCGAGCGTGAAATTGATAATTACGCGCAAGTTATGGTCATTGGGGCGACGTCAGCCAAGACCATTTTTGGCGACGTGGACCCGCTTAATAAAACCGTTGTGTTGGACGGCATCCCGTTTACCGTCGTGGGAATTACTAAAAAGACCGGCTCTACCGGTTTCGGTTTTAACATTGACGAGGGCGTTTTGATCCCTTACACGACGGGAAAAGTGAAATTGGACGTCAGCGGTTGGAACAGCAAAGACCGCCGCGCGCTGGACCGCGTCGTTATCAAAGTGGCCGATTTTGACCAAATTGAAAATATGAAAGTGGATATCTCTAACACGGTGCGCAACACGCACCGCATTCACCCGCTTGGCAAAGATGATTTCCAACTGGACGATATGGCCTCGTTTGTGGAACAAGCCAAAAGTACGGCCAGCACCATTAGTTTGTTTTTAGGTGTGATTGGGGCGATTTCACTACTTGTCGGCGGTATCGGGGTAATGAATATTATGCTTGTGTCTGTGACGGAACGTACGCGCGAAATCGGTATCCGTATGGCGATCGGCGCGACGAGTTGGAATATCCGTATGCAATTTTTAGGCGAGGCCGTTACGCTTTCTTGTATGGGCGGACTGGTAGGTATTTTGCTGGGCGTTGCGTTTACGCTGCTCGTGTCAAAATATATGTCCTTGCAAACCAGTTTGAGCGTGTGGGCCGTGCTGGTATCCGCCGGATTTTCGGCGGCGACAGGCGTATTTTTCGGCTTTTATCCGGCGTATAAAGCGTCCAAACTTACCCCCATTGATGCCTTGAGGTACGAGTAATTTCTTAATACGGCATACCGGGGAAATAATAGACGTTATCATTCTCTCCGGAAGTAGTAGTTCGGGTTTTTTTATGTGTTATCTGTTGACATAATTTATTGGCCCGTGCGTTACTTTCCTTGGCATAACAACGCCAGTATTGATTCCAACTACCATAAGTGGTATTTGCGTAGCCAGCTCTTAATTGTACATCGGGTAAACGGGAATCTGTAATAGCAACACAATCGGCTCCTGAAGAAGATTTTAACCGAAGATTTAGTGTAATTCCGTTACCTATTGTCAGAACATTATTGCTAATAGTGCCTTGAAAATCCAGTGAAAGTTCATCCCATCTGTTCGTATATTTTCCGTTAGCGAGGTAGTATTCTTCCTGGGCATTGCTGACGGCGCGGGCCATGGTTACCAAATTACTCCCGCGCGATTTATCCACGGCCAGCGTATACTGCGGCAGCGCTACCGCCGCCAAAATGCCGATGATAAGTACGACGACTAATAGTTCAATAAGCGTAAATGCTTTTACGCTGTTATTAAATAAGGATGTCATCCCCGAAGGTTTCTGTCGGGGATCTTCCACTTGTTTTATAAAATAAGAAGGTTGTTCCTCTTTTACAAACGACTCCGAAAGAGGAAGATTCCCGAGTCCTTGCCAGACGGGCAAATTCGGGAATGACCTGTTTTTATTTATGTTTTTCATATTATTTTACTCCTTGTATATAACATGCAGTCATGCTGAACTCGTTTCAGCATCTCACCTTATTTCTTGCCGCGCTATATCCCGCATAGAAACGCTGCGGGATGACGAGCGCGGCGGAGTAGAAAGCGGTGGAGATTCCCGATTACAACTTTCGGGAATGACGTCTTATTTTTATTTACTGCTTTTTTATCTGACACTCTATTATCGTTTTTTTTTTTGATTTGTCAAGCACGATTTGCGGTTTCGGGAAAAGAAAAATCCGCTTTCCGACGATGAAATGTTGGAAAGCGGCCTAAAAAATATGAAGTGTTGGCAGTTGCTATTTCTCTAGTTTAATTCCTTTTAACACGCGCCAGGCGGTAACGGTCTGCAAATCTTTCACGCGGGCGCGTACTTTTTCGCGCTCGTCCTTTGTTAAAGGAGTTGTTTCGCCGGGTAATAGTTCGGTGTGTTCCTCGCTTACGCGTCCCAGTTCGCGCGGTGTAATCCAATGATAGGCCGCTACCCCTACGGGGTTTTTCGGCGTAAAAATGTTCTGCCCGAGTGCGTAATAGTTGCTTCCCTTCGGCAGTACCATTTCTAGCACGGTAGCGGCAATGTCCATATGGCTGGCGGCATGATTTGCGGGCACGCGTTTGCCTTTGAGTTGCGGGCCGATAATCACCAGCGGCACCGCCACACGTTCGTAATCGGAAGGTGAAGGCGTCAAGGTCCAACGGTCGGCGTGGTCGCCGGTAATGACAAACAAACTGTTTGGATATTGTTGGCTCATTTCTTCCACAAACTGTGCCAAGTATTTATCGGCATACGCAAAATGCCACATGCGCGCGGCTACCAATTCTTTATCGGCTGTTTGGGCGGGTAACATTTTTTCAAAATCTGCTATTGTCGGCAAATCGGGCTCGCGGGTGGTATCTACTTTGTAGGGCGGGTGGTTGGAACTGGTTAAAATTAAATTAAAGGACGGCTCCGGGTTAATGTGTTCGGGGATGCCGGCTAAAAATTCCCGGTCCGCTACGCCCCACACGCCGCCGTTAGCACCAAAATCAGCCGCGTAAAAACTTTCGTCTACTTGTTGGTTTTTTACGAATTGCCCTACGTTTTCCCACGAGGCAAACCCGCCGTAGAAAAACCGCGTTTTGTAACCCAATTTACGCAGTTGCACGGACAAGGCCGTCTCATACGGTGCTTGGGCGGTGGGGCGGTTGGCCGCTTGTAAGTTAAGTTCCGGAATACCCAACAGCACCGATGTAAGACCGAACATCGTGCCGTTGGAAGCGGGCAGAAAATTTTTTACAAATACCGCATCGGGTCGCGCGATAAGCCGGCGCATACCGTCCGCAAGCGGATAGTTTTTATACTCATCTAACAGCGGCCACAACATATACGTTTCGGCCACAATAACAAAAATGTGTTGCGGTTTTTCACCCGTCGCTCCGGCTGAGGACCGTGTGAGTAAAGGCAGTAAATCATCGGCGGAAAAAGTTTCCGCTTCGCTTAGCCGGGCCGCGGCGGCACGTACTTCCTGCGCGTTTACTTGGGTGGCACTTTTGCGCAGTTTTTTATAAATGCGGCTGGCGCGGTAGAGGGCTTGAATATCGTCTAATACTGCCTCATTAAGCACGTGTTGGTTTAACCGTGCGGCGTTTTTCCAGTAGATAGAACCGTTGAAGGTGAATGCACCGCCGTAGCGTACAAACACCGCAAACGGAACGAGTAAAATACAAATAACAGTTACCGCTATCCACGGGCGTCGCACGGTCAGTAAGGGCCGCGCTGCATGAGGTGTTAACTTAAGCCACCACCGAAACAGCACACCCCACACCCCCGTAATTAGGAACGCGGCTACCGTGCGCGAAACGGCGTGGTATTGCTCTATAGACGTGCTGACAATGGCGCCGACATCATCATGGAAAGTGTTAAAAATAAACGGGCTGAACGCGTTGTGAAATTCGTGATAATACGGGATGCGCATTTCAAATAAAACAGACAATAAAAACAGTACCGTGCACGTATACCAAAAGCGGAATTTGGGCCCGTTCCACTTCGGCCAAGCACTTGCCAAAACGGTACCGAACACAAACGCAGGTAACACGCATGCCCCGGCGGTTTTTAGACCGATACGCAGGCCATACCACATCGCAAGAAAAATATCTTTTAGCGCGGTATCCGGCGCCAACGAATCGGCAAATGTAACAAGAAACGCGGCCCGGAAAACAGACAGCACTAGCAGTAAAAACAAAAACGTCAGCGCATCTTGCGCCAGATTTTGAATAAATACGGTATAACGTGATTTTTGCATAAATTACTTGTAGAGTAACGCACGGAACTGGGCGGTTTGGTTCAGCCCTTTAAACAGCCACCCTTTTTGGTCTTCTTTGTACAGCGACTCTACGTCTTTAAAGTTACGTTTGAGGGCGTTGTCCAAATTGGCATACGCTTGTTTGCGGTCTTTTTTGTGTAACCAATAGGCACCCGCCAAATTGATGTAAGGCGTGGCGGCGGTGTTATCCAGCGAGATGGCTGTTCTTAAATCTTTTTTGGCGTTTTCCCAATCTTTCAGACGCAAACGTACATAGCCGCGGTTGTTGTACGCAATGGCCCATTTGGGGTTTAATTCAATGGCGTGGGAATAATCGTCCTCCGCTTGATTAAATAATCCTAAATCCTCGTAAACAAGACCGCGGCGGTTGTAGAAAGCGGCGTCCGGTTCCAGCGAAATGAGCACCGTGTAATCAGCCAGGGCGGCTTCTAATTCCCCCATTTCTTTGTAAGCGTTGGCGCGATAGCGGTAAGCCGGGGCGAAAGCCGGGTCGCGGTTGACGGCTTTGCTGAAACTGGAAACGGCTTCGTCTGTTTCGTTGCGGCCCCAGTGAATCCGGCCGCGCCAATAATGCGCCGCGGCTGAATCGGCCTGTGGGGAATCGTTTAACAACCGGAGCGCTTTTTCATACCGGTATGCTCCGATATACGAGGGCATAATTTCCAGCACGGAATCCGTCTTGGAAACGGCGCGGCGGCCTTTTTCGTAATCGGCCACGGCTTGTTCGTATTTACCCAATTGCTGGTAAACGCGCGCGCGGGCCAAATAGAAATTTTTGTAGGTGGGTTTGAACGTGATAGCGGTGTTCAAATCCGCCAGGGCCGGGGTCCAGTGTTGGTTATCCATATAAAGGAGCGCGCGCGCATAATAACGGAACGGGTCTTTAGGACGTAGTTTAATGGTGCGGGAGTAATCATCCAGCGCTTGTTTGTAGCGGCCCAAGGAGCGGTAAGCGTCGGCACGGTAGTGGTAGGCGTCGGCGAGTTTGGGCGATTTGTCTATGGCTTTGTTAAGCAGTTTAATTTGGGCCGAAGGGTCTCGTTCTGCCTTGGCTTTGTTTAAATAAGACAGTCCGCTTTGGGCCCACAAAAAAGTTGTACAACATAAAGCAAAAAAGATGAAAAGTAATTTGCGCATAATTTTATTATAGTAAACTACCACCCGCAAACCAAAGCCATATTGGCAAGTAATACAATCCCCCCCAGCCCGTATACGAGGATTAGTAACAGCGAGGAAAAGAAACGCAGGTTTAAAAATACCGCGCCTACCAGCGTCGCTTTCCCGGCGAAAATTTTGCTTACTTTGATGGTCGTGCCGGCGAGTTTTAAAATTCGCGCGGTAAGTACGGCCCGCACCGCTAACATCAGCGTCCCAAGCGTTACGGTAATAAGCCAGCGGGGCAAGGTGGAGGAGCGGCGGGTGCTTTCATACACTTCGCGCACGCTGCCGCGCACGAGCACTTTGGCTTGGTCTTTGGCTACGCTGTCGTTCAGTGAGTCCAAGTGAGAAATCATTTTTTCTTGCACTTGGTTTAACGTGTCGTCAATAAAGTCTTCCCACGTAATGCACGCCAAGCGCAAGGCGAAAACACTGGCCGCCACTAACATATAGCCGAAAATGGCGATTGCGTAAATAAAGAAAAATACCACGGCGAGAGAATTTTTGAAGGCAGTGGGAACAGAAAGCGGAACTAAAAAAGTTTGGTACGACACGTACGCCATCAGCGCAAACAGCCCGAGTCCCGCCAACAAATGCGGCAAAAAAACGCGGCGTAAAATATCCGCTACCCCCCGCACGCACGACGTAAACGCACGGTCCCCGCGGGTCGGGGCGGCCGGGTCGGCAGATAAATAAATTTTTTCGGGCAGATTAGTCGTCATGGCACGCACAATGGCCGCAACATCCGTGGCAGACGTGGCCGGTTGATTTGGCCTTAGAAGGCACATGATCGGAAATTTTGACGACTTTGCCTAATTTTTTATCGTAAATATAAGTACCCGTATTGTTACTCATACAGGTATTATAGCAGTTTAGGTGCTGTATAACCTCGGCGTATTAGCCCGTAAATCCGTTCACTTATTTGATTGATTTTTCCCTCCCCATTACAATATGTTTAGGAAAAAAAGGCAGAAAAATCCCCGGAAGTTATTCCGGGGATTTGAATTTTATTTCGCCCACAGACGTTTATATTCTTTGTCAAAGACAACTTCTAACTCATCCAAGTTGCCTTCGGCGAATGTTTCAGGTTGGTCTCCTTTTTGAACTTGCACACAACGGTCCGGTCCGCCTGTTTTATTTCGCAACCCTATGTACAGGGAAGGTTCCTTGCCTTTCTGGTACACCCAAGCGATTTCCAGGTTGTTTTCCACCGTAAACGGTTCACCGATAAACTCGGAAATGACTCCGCGCACCTGTTCCCCTGGCGCGGCGTTACGGAAGGAGATAATGGGCCCTCCTGTTCTTAGATCTGCTACTGACATCCGCGTACCGAATGTTTCCGGCCGTGCGTCATAAATTATTTTATGCGTTGTGGTAGATGGTTGGTGAATCAGTACAGGAAACGTAACCCCAAAAGGATTTACTACTAGTTTCCAATATTCCTCTTCATCATTTCTTATCTCAGGGAATTTTTGCATAAAAAGCGGTAGCAAGTCTAAATGCTCGCCAAGTCCCCGAATATGCAGTACGACCTGCCTTGCAATCTTGTTTATTGGACTCACAACGATGTCATTCTCGTACGCTAACAACCTGGTCCGGGCGTCCTCCAATTTGGCGATGGCCGCATTGTACTCATTTGTCAAACTGGCGGGGACCGTTTTACCGGCTTTCAAGAATAATCGCATCTTGGCTTGATAGATCGCCTTAACAAAAGCGATACTTTCGTTTGCCTCTTTGGACGTGGTGGGCCGGTAGGTGTCACCTAAAAACATAACGACCATGCGCGGAAACCGGCTCATCCGATGAATATTTTGTTTCTCCAATTCTTGTTCATAAACGTGTTTCACGGTTTCCAACTGTTTTCGCGCGGCTTGATCGGTCGGTTTGGCGATGTCTAACACCAACTCCAGTGTTTGCGTGCCGGAAGATTTTGCCAATAATGCGGGCAATGTTTTCGCGGTTACGGTCACTTCTTTGGTAATCTTGAGCCATTTTTCCCACTCTTCTAACTTAAGCAAGTCCTCCGCTTTGGCACCATACCGGGGCAGATAATGGGTCAACGTAAGTGCTTCGCTGGTGGTTAAATCTCCCTTGAAAGATTCCCTGAGACATTGCCGACATTCCGCCCCGTGCTTATACAGTATTGCCAGCATCATATCATGGGTAGAAAACTTCAGCACTTGATTTAACCGTTCTAATTCGGCGCCCGTTTCATTATATTTCTTCACGGCTTTGGATGCTTTTCTTGAAACGACTAAGTAGCGGGTGCCGTTAATCGTGTAGAATACGGTTGATATTGCGGTATCCGCCAGTGCTATTTCCGCTACTATAAGGGTCTGCAGCATTGCTGCCAGTCCTGCGAGCGGAATAACGAAAAAGCAACCACCCATCCAAAACCAAGGAGATGAAAGTATTTCGCCGGCCACGTCCCCGGTCGATTCCCACCCATCCTTCCAGGTTTCTTTGTTCGGTAATGAAAAAATATCTAACTCTTCTCCTCCGTCTTTTGCCAATGTACCAATGACGTCAAAATTCCAATCTTTGATGTCTCCGGAGATACCTTTCTCCTTGGCAAGACGCTCTTTCATTTGTTTCTCATTCTCTTTGTGCCGGCGTTCTACAGAGGCAATTTGGGAATTAATTTCCTTTTTGGCACTTCTTTCCCACTGGAAAGCATGATAGGCCAGCGGAATGGATTTCCCTGATTCCACCCTGATGGTCGTGTTGGCAAGCGCCGGATATTTGGTGAGTAACTCATCCACTAAGTTAAACGAATCGGACAAATAATATACCATTAACTTCTGCTCCGCTTCCGCTAGCGCTTTGTTCGGAGCCTGCTCAATAGCATTGGCCATCCGCTGGGCTTGCACGGAAGCCGGAAGTAACTGCGCGGCGGCAGAACTGGCCAGCATACAAATACTGATCATGACAGAGAGTAACCGTTTCATAATACTACCTCCTTGTACTGCGTGTATACTTATTAGTATAAACGCAAAACCGAAAATTTCAAGGGGCCAAAAGACCTAGATGTATCTAGGCCCTGGGTAAAAATAATTGGACGGGGTTCAATGTGGATAGGGCAAAAATAAATGTTTGAAACAAATTAGAAAAAATGTTACAATAATTAAGTAGTAAAAAATGAGTTGTACTAAGATTTCCGCGAAAGCAGGAAACACAAGACAATTTACGCGCCCATAGCTCAATGGATAGAGTGTCAGCCTGCGGAGCTGAAGATACAAGTTCGATTCCTGTTGGGCGCACGTCTTAAGCAATTTCCGCTCTCTTTTTGAGAGCGGATTTTTTTATCATCTCTCGACGACAAATCCCCTATTTTTACTCACTTTTCTAAAATCCGAAAAATCACCCAATTTTGGCATAAAATGGCAGAATTTTGGACACTATAATTTTGCCATTTTCTCGACGAGGATTTATAATTTTAAAAGCAAAAAGTGGTCACAATAATGGCACAAAATAGCGCAAAAATATAAAGTTCGATGCGGAAAGTAGGAACTTATACATTTTGGGGTTCTCGACGAGAAACTATAAAAATTGAGCAAAATTAGCAAAAAGAACTATGAAAGTAGTGGACACAGTATGGACACTATAACACTAAAAAGTTCTAGGGCTAATATAATATCGAACCGCCCTTTTTATAGTGACCAACCTACATACTTTTGGGCACAGTACAGTTAGTAGGAATGGCAAGCACTCTTTTGTGCATCTACTAAACAGGAAAAGCTACTCTTCATCAATATTAAATGGAAACTGAGCAGGGGTTTCTAACGTGTATTCTATATTATCCCCGCTTGTCATGGCCCATGATAGAGGATTGCGATCCAAAAATTCAGCAAAGTTGACCAAAGTCAAAGTTTTTTTGTCGTCCTTAAAGCTTCCTTTGCTAAATCTGAAAAACTGTAAATTTTCCCAACATTGCCAATCGTCCGGTAAGAAATTCCAATCGGTGGAATCAGATAGTAATTGCAGAAATCGCACAATGCGCCCTTTAGCATCCACATTAATATGGCAGGTTCCTGTTGAAATATCTTCTATATTTTGAGGTTCTCCTTGCTTGTCCGATATGCGCAACCGATCCCCGCGCTCATGTGGTACAGTAATCTCATCTCTTTTTCTAAAAAAAGTGTTCATTTCCTTCATCAAAGTAAACACGGTATAGTGGTCGTTCTCAAAAATATTCTTTAGCGGGTTCCAATCCTCGTGTATTCTTAGATAGTGCAACCAGTTCAAAACATTTTCAGGGTAGCTAAACAACACATTAAAAACTCCATCAGTAAAAAACAGGGGAGGTATTGCTTTCTTCGGAATGGTTAATCTATGGTCAGAATCTTTTAAAGAATATGCTAAGATACTGGCCAAAAGATGGATAGTTGCTAATGGGTACTTTAATCTAAACTCATGTTTGCCATCATAATTACGCAGTAAATTAGGTTGAATACAGTTGGAAAAGCCCTCTGTGAATTTATCACTCGTTCTCTTATTGTTAAGAAGAAGCATATGGTGCCCCATGCTTCTAATTCCTTTTCTAAAAATCTCTCCATCTAGAAAGATAGGATTTGCGGCAAGAGCATTCTTATTAATAACAGATACTTTGTCATCATAAAATCCTACAATTTTCCAGTTTTTTAATTTTGACATTAATAATCCACATAATAATCCATCACTATCGGGACTCAGTACGCACTGATGATTTTCTTCAACAATCCAAGGGAACCGTGTTATTAATGCGTCGTAATCTATTTGTTCATTTCTATTGCTTAACAAAATTTCTATATTAGAGGGCATACATCGTTTCCTCCTGTTCTAATCTTTTTTTGGCTAAATCGCAGTACTCTTCTGATATATCTATACCTACAAAATGTCGATTCAGACGTTTGGCCATAACTATCGTCGATCCGCACCCTACAAAGGGATCTAATACAATCCCCGATAATGGGCAGAAACATTGAATAAAATCGTAAGGTATTTTGTCAGGGAATGTAGCAGGATGTTTGCGCTTTAAAGGGTTCTTATCTCCAGCCATCATGTAATCCCAAACGGTTCCACGGCATTTCATTGGATTAATAGCTCTGGTAACCGTTTTGGAAGTAGTTCCATCTGTCCGTCTATTACCACTACCGGTCATTATTTTCCCTCCATGTTTCGAAGGAATTTTTAATGGCTCTTTATTGAAAAATTGAGGTTTATTCCCCTTGAAAAAAATGGGCATATACTCATGATCTACTCGGAATCTATTTTTCCACCATGCTCCTTCTGTCCCATTTTTATGATAAATTACTGTTTCAAATAATTTAAATCCGACCCCATCACACCAATCAATAATTGTTTTAAATGACGTTAACGATTTGGCAAAATTTGCTGTAGAATCTTGTATTACCATGGCGCAAACACCGCCTTCTTTCAGGATTCTATAAAGTTCTTTCCCAATAGCATGTAAATCAAGTGTAAATCCATGATAATCTCTTAATTTGTCATAGGGAGGAGAAGTTACTACCAAATCGATGCTATTATCCGGTATTTCCTTTAAAACGACAGCAGAATCTCCGCAAATTACCTTATCTTTAAAAGCAGAAATATCTTTCATATTATAAAATCCCCATAAAGAAAGCTGTTAATATCAATTTTAACATTTTATTCGTTCTGAATTGCCTGCTATTTGATTTATATACTCATAGTGAAATTTTTGCTACAAACACATATTAGAATACACAATAGGTGTATTGTTGAATAAATATATATTTTGCGACATAGAGCAATTGTTAAGCTTGCTATTGTATGAGCCCTGTTAAGATTTGTTTGTTTTACGATATATATCTATAACTTCCTGACAGAATTGTTCACCATGTTGTAAGCACCATTGGGACCCCAAGGAATAGTAATTAGACAAATGTAAAAAAGGAAAATTATTTTCTTTGCTTTCCCACAAATCATTTCGCTGTCCATTAGGGCACCCACACGATTTAATTAGATATTGAGAGTATTCTCTTTTGGATAAAGTAGAATATGTCCTTTCGGAAACATAAATTGTATTAGCTGGGGCTATTGATGCTAATTTGGCAGCAATATTTACAGGTTTTCCTACCCACACTTCATTATTTTTCTCACCACGCAAGCCAATACGTTTTACCAACACTCTATCCGTATCAATTCCTGCATGCATTTGTATTTTAAAGGAATTAAATTTGTCTTCCAAAAATCTTCTGCATACTGTATAAAATGTAACTGCAGCACATAACGCTGGGACGGCGCAATCTTTTCCGGAAAAAATTCCAAAGGCGCCATCCCCTTTAATGTCAATATACTGCGCTTCAAAAGTGGACAGAACCTTCACTAATGATTTAATAAATGTTTCGTATATCTTCACAGAATCCGAGGTCGATGCGTTCAAACCGGTAGACCCCACCATATCAATAAAAACGCAACTGATTTCATCCAATTCCAACCAATGATTCCCCTCTAATGGAATGGTATCTGGAATAATATTAATTTTTTGAGTAGTAACTTCAGAGGAAACGATATTATCGATGAGAGCATGCATTTCTTCTAAAAAATTATTTAATCCCATATTTTTATTCCTTCTTTAATATTTAATTTTTTTATACATTCAATTAATGGTGTCAAATTATTAATGCTGACGCGAGTAATTCCATCTAAATCAGTAGGCAAGCGAAAATTCTTGTCATTGTCTGGCACAATATAAAAGGTGCGATCTCTGGATAATTTCCCCATACATAAACCCAATTCGAAAATTAAATTATCTCGAGAGGTCAAATAGCGCTCATCTCTAATAGTAATAATATCGTCTGAAGTTAATACAATGATCCCAAAATCGCAAGTGTCAACGATATTTTCTAGACATTCTATGAATGTTTTTGAGGGATCAAACACTCCCTTATTCCAACATTTAACAGTACAATTAATAGATTTTTCTAATTCTTTCTTGACCAATTCCATATTCGTTCTTCCTTCTGTTGAAGAACCAATAAAAATTATTGGAGGGTTCTTAAATTCTCGAACGAATGTATTCCTATGTGCTAACTGTTGCGCCAAAGTAAAGGCGATATCCCTATAGGCGGCTTGATGTTGATTCAAAAAATTAATAAAAATTTGACTTTGAAGCTCCCCGATTACACTTTCTTCTTTCGCGCGAATGGTCGCAGTTCTTCTAAATTGAGAGAATAAGGCCGCAATTTCTCCAAAATAATCTCCTGCCTTTTTTTCATTAATAGTAGTGCAACCGTTAATAATGATATCAACGGATCCCTGGAAAATAAAATAAACAGTATCATCGGCAGAATCTTGCGTGATAATATTTTCTTGGGTCTTAAAAATTTTTGGCTGTATATACTTAGCTACCTCAGTTAATTCATTTTTAGATAGATTTAAATTCCTAAAAAAAGGTATATCTCCCAATATCCTTAACTTTGCATCCAAATCCAAAAAACGTTTTAATGTATGTGGTGTCATATTATGTTATGAATACGCTATACTTGTATATCGTGTACTTATAAATACATTGTAGCAAACTGGTTTCCTAAAAAATTTACTTATTAAAAAATTAGCCAAAATAAGCCCCAAAATCGGCCCACAAACGGGTTTTGTGCCATTTTCCTTTGTTGCAAGTATGTATTATTTATTACTATTCCATTGTTCTATTTGCTTATAGAGTTGTTCAATTTTCTCTTTTAAATCAAGCATATCTTGACTATTCGTAACAGTAAGATATGGGGTAATTTTTTTGGCAAATTCTACCTTATCATGTTCAAAATTGGGATATGTGGGCTTGATATAGTTAGCAAATGAATGAAAAATGCTACATTTTCTCTCACGTTGAGAGGAAGGAAACATTTTGTTAATAGCATCCAATGGTAAATAATTCTCAATTTCTTTTCCTTTAGTCACCCAGCAATAAAGTTGTCTATTAGCAAATTCACGAACTATGCGCTTTTTTGTGTCATTGATCTGATCTTTTTTATTCCTTTTATCACTATCTATGACGACGGCAGAATTGCGATTAGTTGTTAAAATGTTGATTTTGTTCTCTAGGTCTTCCGCAGAGTAGTGAGATAATAATCTCCCTCCATAATAGATGTACTGAAAATCTCGTCCTTCTTGATATTTTGATCCGCAGAATATTTCCAGCCACCTATTGATGTACATGCGATCGGAGGGGCCTTCTACCCAAACAATACCATTAGATTGGAATAAATCACTGGCTTTGACTGCCAAATCATCTAAAATAGCTTTTTTGTCGAAGAAACTATCCACTTTTTTAATTTGTGATTCATGATTTTCTTTCGTCACATGTAATACTTGTGCACCATATTTAGGACAGAACATATCAATGGCAATGTGCGAATGGGTTGTTAAAAATACCGGGACATGCTTTCGTGTAGCGAAATTATACAAATAATCGAATAATCGTCTTTGTAAGGCTGGATGCAAATTATTTTCGAGTTCTTCAAAGGCATAAATCAGGGACTTACCTTTATATTTTTGTAGTAAAGGGAGTACTAAAAGATTTAAAAGGACTAAGATGATAGTTTTGAGTCCGCTACCAGATTTAGATAATGCAAATCTTCCGGCATCTTTTTCTTCTAAAAATATTTCCCAAGAAGAAGGTTCCGTATTAAAATTTTGTTGTACCTGTATGCGAGTAAACGTAGCATCATCTCCCATAATTTTATTTAAATGGTTAAGCAATTCATCTTCTATGATGTGTTCGTCATATCCGATCTGATTGATAATTCCTCTCACCAAATTAGTTGCACCCTCTCCATTACTTGTGAGATCTAATACTCTATCTTCCTGTTCTGAACGAATATCTCTTTCGGCTGATAAACGCAATACTTTATAGTGTTTTAATTCGTTTTGATATGATTTTATTACCGGTTCCCAGTAACGTTGACGCCCATTGACTGTATCTTCGAAAGGAATTTCCCCAGAAAATTGAGTTCCCTTGGAAAGTAAAAAAATATATTTCCCTATAAATTGGGCCCCGTAACTATAATGATTTCCCGGTATAGGTCCACCCATCATGCTTTTATTAAATCCTACTTCAATGTGTTGTTGGTCCAACGGAAAGGCAAAACGTGCTATTGGTACCCCTCGATGTGCTTTGACAAAACTTTCCGGATTAATTAAAAATTCGATAATATCGATAAAACTCGTTTTGCCCGTATTATTTTTACCGATAATTACGTTAAAATCGCATATCTCCGGAATGAATATGTTGTCTGCTTTCTTATAGCTCTTGTAATCCTGGAAGGAAAGATTTTTAATTTCTTGTAATGATAATGTCATCTAAAATACTCCTCATAAGAAACTTCTATAGGGTTTCAATGTATTATTGGATTAAATTGTATCAAATCTATATTTGTCTGTTAGCTATTTCATGTAAAATGTTTTATTGTAGCCCTTGACTTCTCTCCCTATAAGAAGCGTGAATGTATATGACGCAAATGCTTATACTCCCAGGAGACAAAAATGGCAAGAAAAAGCAACAAAGCTACCTGTAAACTGGAAACATCCCTGAGTGAGTTCTGCTTTATGCTACAGGAATCCGGTATTGCTACGGTAAATAAGAGAAAAAACCGTTAAACAAGCCCCGAAATCGGCCCACAAACGGGTTTTAAAGCCCTATCCTCAGGTTTCCTCGCATACGGCTTTTTTCTTATGGTGTGTGGCAATTTTCCAAAATCCCCGAGTTCTATGCGCTTTGCAAGCACTTTTTACGATTTGGTTTAAAAAATGTACTTTTAACCCACTTTTAATGCGCTAGTTCGGTTCGCATTTGAAAACCCTACCTTTGAGAAGTAAAAAGGAATTAAAAATGTCCCAAAATGTACACCAAAAGAATGGTACACTATATTTACCAGGTTCTCGTCGGAGAAGATGTTCTTGTTGGGCGCACGTCTTAAAATATACCCGTTCTCCGTCGAGAGCGGGTTTTTTATTATACTTCCTCGTCGGTGTCTGCAAAAGCAAAAAACGCAAAAAAAGCAAAAAAGTGTATATTCTTAGTGGACCCTTTATGGTGTACAGTAAACGCTAAAATTCTTCTTTTTCTCGTCGACAAAAGGTCTGTGATGCTAGCCGAAATCGCTTTTACTATCCGCAACGCTCAAGTTTCCGAAAAATTCACTTATAGTATAATTATACTCGCTCGACGAGAAAAGTATAAGAAGTATCAAAAAACTCTCAAAAACTATGAAACTAGTGGTCACAGTTTGGACACTATAACACTCAAAAGTTCTATGCCCAATATAATATCGAACCGCCCTTTTTATAGTGCCCATTCTACATACTTGTGGG
>JAZRIL010000003.1:0-56856 GCA_045645285.1 Elusimicrobiaceae bacterium
AGCGTGAATCCTTTTGCACCTAAACTGCCTTTAAAACAACTTTTGTTTTCCATACGTATCCCTCCACAGAGTTTGAGTATATGCAAATCGTAGCAAAAAAAAAAACGAAGTCAACTCTTTTTTGTGTCTTTTTAAAAAACCCTTGACAAATCAAAAAAAAAAAACGATAATAGAGTGTCAGACAAAAAACAACAAGGAGCATTTAGTATGAAAAATATACAAGCGTTTACGCTGATAGAATTATTAGTCGTCGTACTTATTATCGGCATTTTAGCCGCAGTGGCTCTGCCAAAATATCAGGTAGCGGTACTCAAAAGCCGTTTGGCAGCAATGATGCCAAACGTGAAATCTATTGTTAATTCCGCCGAAATATATTATTTGGCAAATGGCGAATATCCCGATGATGATGATATCACAGGAATTGATATCGGGATAGAAGGATGTAAACTCAAAACAGACAGATATCAGGGAACCTTTTATTGCCCTACTGCGGAATATGACTTCGGATATAGCAACCAAGACCAAATGGTTGCAGGGTTTCTAAGGCATCATACGGCCAATGTTACTATTGACGGGAATTATGCAGGCATTGCCTATATTCAATATCCGCAAAATGCATTACCTGTAGAGAAACGAGGCACACAGGAATGTTGGGCAAACAGTACCAACGCCACCGCTAACAAAGCGTGTTTATCTTTAGGGGGAGTTAAATACGAAACCCCGTTATCATGGCGTGGCATATCTTGGAATAAATACAGGTTGCCTTAAGAATTGTTCGTCCATACGCTGAACCCTGCCGCGCATAAAGCAGTTTACGCGCTTACTGCCTCAAAACAAAAGCACCCCTTTCGGGGTGCTTTTTAAATTTGGGCAGTACAGGCATTCGGCCACAAGTCGGCTCGTTGACCCTCGCCGCTCGCGGCCCCGGCTCGCGGTACTCGCCTTTGCCTATCGGCAAAACTCGTACATCGATGCGCCTTTCAAATCCTGCGCAACACCAAGCAGTTGGTGTTGCGACCTATAAATACATATTTCAAAAACCTCACCTTTTAGGTGAGGTTTTTGAAATATGGGCAGTACAGGATTTGAACCTGTGACCTTCCGCGTGTGAGGCGGACGCGCTACCACTGCGCCAACTGCCCGAAAACTTGTTCTTGGCACGTCCGCCTTCGCGGACGACTTTGTGTTACAAGCACTGCGCCAACTGCCCGAAAACTTGTTCTTGGCGCGTCCGCCTTCGCGGACGACTTTGTGTTACAAGTACTGCGCCAACTGCCCTACATATATTTATTATATCAATTTTTACAACTAAAAGAAATTTCTCTTATAAATACTTCCGGTAAAAATCGGCCAAGCGTTGCTTATACTCAAAGCCACCCACCTCGGCGCATTTGTTATGTTTCGCACCGGGCACGAGCCAAATTTCCTTCGGCTCTCCCGCACACTTATACAAGAGTTTGGCCTGTGCGGCGGGCACCAAATTATCATACCGCCCATGAATTAAAAACACCGGACGCGGCGAAATTTTGGGGATATTGTATTTCGGGCTGTACCGTTCCGGATTGATACCCAACTGTTTACGGATGTAGTGAAGCACCATGGGCATAATCGGGAAATACGGCACACGGCGGTGCACCCATGCCCAGCGCGAAACCACCCGCCGGAACGAATAGTACGACGCTTCCGCCACCACACACGCAATATCGGGATTATGCGCGGCTTCGCAAATGGCTACCATGCCTCCCATGGACAAACCGTACAGGCCGATTTTCTCACAAAACTGCGGACGCGTATCTTTTAAAAAGTTAACCGCGGCCGTAATATCTTTAAGTTCCAAATAACCGATAGAACTCGTCTTGCCGCCGCTTTCGCCAAGCGCACGAAAATCAAAATAAAACAAGTTAAACCCTAATTCGCGCAAGAAATACGTATTTTTTAAAATATCGGCGCGGTTCATACCCCAACCGTGCATCAGAATAATCGTCTTGTCCGAAAATTCCGGCGCGGTGATAAACCACCCTTTTAACTGTACTTGGTCTTGCGTTTTAAATGTCACATTTTCGTAGGGCAAACCGAATTGGTCCGGCCAAGCGTCCAGCGGTTTGCGTTTGGAAACGGGGTGCAACACCTTTTTGGCCGTGTGCTTACACAACCAAACCACACCGAGCGCGATCACTCCCGCCCCGGCTAATACGAGCAAAAAAATACCCAGTACTGAATTCATTTTTTCTCCTGTAATACTTGACGAATTGCCATCGGCAGATAAGATAAAGTATCGGACGCCAGTACGCCGTAATCGGATAATTTCTCCGCGGCCAAATCACCCGCCAGTCCATGCACATATACGGCGCATTTGGCGGCTTGCAAGCCGTTTTTTAGGGTGAGCCCTTGGGCCGCAAACTGCACCCAAATGCCGGCTATTACACCGGAGAGCACATCCCCCGAGCCCCCTTTGGCCAGCGCCGAGCCACCCGTGGGGTTCTGCCAAGAATTTAATTTTCCCTCGTCGGAAACAGCCACAATAGTATCGGGTCCTTTCAACACACACACAGCATTAGTTTGGTCGGACAGTTGCGCCGCCTGCAAAATGCGGAACGATTCATCCACCACTAAGGCCGTGTTAAGTAGCCGGGCAATTTCGCCGGGGTGCGGAGTAACGATGGCCGGTTGCTTGAACTGGAAAGAGGACATGCGGCTAATTGCATTTAAGCCGTCGGCATCCACCACCAGCGGAAGTTGGATTTCCTGCAACAGTTTAGGCAGTAACGGACTCCCTTGC
This sequence comes from Elusimicrobiaceae bacterium, assembly GCA_045645285.1. Classification (GTDB taxonomy): domain Bacteria; phylum Elusimicrobiota; class Elusimicrobia; order Elusimicrobiales; family Elusimicrobiaceae; genus Avelusimicrobium. The sequence goes on from JAZRIL010000003.1 coordinate 2,780, forward strand.
ATACCCATCCCCACCACCGCGAGCGCGGGATGTTGTTTGGCAATAAAATCGGTTAGCACCGGCCAAGCCGCCAGCGCAATTTCGCCGCGTTCGTTTTCCGGCAGCGGCAGCGTAATGACTTCCGGCAAGGCAGCCGCAAACGAGGGTTGCATGCTTTTGGGCAAGGCCCAATAGACGAGCCCCGCCCCCACACGCAGTGCGCTTTTGGCACAGAGTAGTCCGGCCCCACACATCTGCCGGGAACCGGCTACTACTAACACACGTCCAAAAGCCCCTTTGTGAGCCCTGGGGGCACGCGGCGGAAACAGGGAAATGACTTCCTCACGAGTGATTTTATCCATATATATTACTCCACGGTTACACTTTTGGCCAGATTACGCGGCTGATCAATATCACACCCCAACCGTTTCGCAATCCAATAAGCCAAAAATTGCAAGGGCACGACGTTGAGTATCGGTTGCAAATAGTCGCTCACTTGCGGAACAAGCAACACTTTATCCGCAACGCTTTCGGCTGCTTTCTCTGCGCCCGGGGTGGTAACGGCTACCACGAATGCGCCGCGGGCACGGCACTCCTGACACGCAGAAAGCATCTTTTCAAACAGCGGCCCTTGCGGCATAAGCATAAAAACGGGAGTACCTTTATCAATAACAGAAATCGGTCCGTGTTTAATTTCCCCCGCAGCAAATCCTTCGGCACTGCGGTAAGACACTTCTTTTAATTTAAGCGCGCCTTCCAACGCAATCGGAAAATTAACATGACGCCCTAAAAAGATAAACCGCTCGGCCTTGTAAATTTTACGCGTCAGATGACGGACGGGATATTCCATTTGGACTGTTTCCCCCATCGCTTTGGACAGACGCATCAATTCGCGGTGGAGTTTATCAAACGCGGTCCTACTGAGGTTGCCGTTGGCCAACCCCAGCGAAATCGCAAGCGCGTACATGGAAGTAATTTGGCTCGTAAACGCTTTGGTAGAAGCCACGCTGATTTCCGGCCCGCAATGCGTAAAGAAAGTGCTGTCGCAAACGCGGGTTAACGTAGAGCCGAGCACGTTACAAATCGCCAACGTGCGAAAACCCAACTCTTGCGCTTTTTTGACAGCGCCTATGGTGTCTGCCGTCTCGCCCGATTGGCTAATGGCAATAGCCAACGTCCGGGTTTTGTACGGCACCGCACGGTATTTATATTCGCTGGCCAAATCCACACTCACCGGGATACCGGCAAATTGTTCAATATAATACTTACCCACCAGCCCGGCATGATACGCCGTACCGCACGCAATAATGTGGATATTTTGCAACCCGCGCAGAGCGGCGGTATCCAATCCTAAAATTTTGCCAAAATCGGCACGCGCGGTACGCAAGGTGTCTTCTATGGCTTGGGGCTGATCGTAAATTTCTTTAAGCATAAAGTGGGCATAACCGCCTTTTTCGGCCGTCTTTTGATCCCACGAGATTTTGACAGGTTTTACTTTTTTTTCGGTTCCCGTTTTGTCCAGTACTGTAACTTGTCCGGGCCGCAAAAGCACGACTTCGCCTTCTTCCAAAAAGAGCACTTTATTGGTATGCTGCAAGAAAGCAGGCACATCAGAGGCCAAAAAACTTTCGTCTTTACCTACCCCCACCACCAGCGGACTTTGATTTTTCACCCCTACCAAAAAATCCGGCGTGCGCGCCCACATCACTCCGTACGCAAAGGCACCCGCAATTTCTTTATTCGTTTTTTGGACCGCCTTTACAAGCCGCTGTTGCGGCGAACCGCTACGGATATGTTTTAAATTTTCTTCTATCAAGTGGGCGATCACTTCGGTATCGGTTTCACTTTTGAATTTGTGGCCCAGCGAAATCAATTTGGCACGTAAAGCGAGGTAGTTTTCAATAATTCCGTTATGTACAACGACAATTTCACCACTGCAATCGGTATGCGGATGGGAATTTTCCTCACTGGGTTTACCGTGGGTGGCCCAACGCGTATGCCCAATACCCGTAGTGCCTTTGGGGTTGGCTAGCAGGGCGGCTTTTTCCAACTCGGCCACCTTACCAACGGCACGCACGGTAACCAATTTATCCCCTTGCAAAATAGACACGCCCGCCGAATCGTACCCGCGATATTCTAATTTTTTGAGTCCGTCTATAATATAGGGGGTACTATCTTTCTTTCCCACATATCCGATAATGCCGCACATAACAACTCCTTACAGCAGGCCTTTCATCTCACTGACAGCAGTAGGTAATCCGGCAAACAAGGCACGCGTAATGATAGAAAACCCAATATTCATACACGTAACACCGCCCAAATCGGCTACGGCGAGCACATTATGATAGTCCAACCCGTGCCCGGCGTGTACTTCCAGCCCCAATTCGTTCGCCAGCAGGGTGGCCAGGGCTAAATTTTGCAACAGTTTGCGCGTGGCAGCGGCCGAAGTGGCCTGGCTGTAATCACGCGTGCATAACTCCACGATGTCCGCCCCTAACTTGGCCGCTAAACGGATGTCGGACGGTTCGGGACTGATGAATAAACTGACTAAAATATGTTTTTTATGCAACCGCTCAATGAGTTGCGCCACCCGTTTGGTAACCGCCGGCGTAAATTTAAGGCCACCGGTAGTAGTTACTTCGCCGGATTCTTCCGGCACTAAGCATACCGAGTGCGGTTTATATTTGAGAGCCGTTTTTTCCATTTGGGGAGCCACAGACATTTCCAAATGAATTTTGCCGGGGAAGTATTTGCACAGTTGGGCGAGGTCTTTTTCGTTGATATGGCGCGCATCTTTACGCAAGTGCACCACAATAAAATCCGCCCCCGTACTCAAACAAACAGCCGCCGCGTCTACCGGATCGGGAAATGCTTCCCGGCGGGCCTGGCGCAAAGTAGCAATATGGTCAATGTTAACACCTAATTTCAAACTCATTTCAATACCTCCGTTTTGGCTTTGTATACTTGTTCTACTTGGTTTATCACACGGTCCACGAGTGTTTCGTCCTCGCCTTCCACCAAAATACGCAACTTAGGTTCCGTGCCGCTGTAACGTACGACCACACGACCTTTCCCGTTCATTGTTTTTTCTAATTCTTTTACCGCAGGTAAAAAACCGTCCAACGTTTCCAGCGGCGGCTTTTGGCTGACTACCACCGCACGCAACTTGCTGGGGTAACGTTTCCATTGTTGGGTAAAGAAACTAGCCGGACGGCCGGACCGTTTTACAAATTGTAAAAATTGCAACGCAGACAAAATACCGTCGCCCGTATTAGCAAACCGGCGGAAAATGATATGGCCGGACGTTTCCCCGCCGATAGATAAATTTTCTTTTTCCAACGCTTCGGAAACATACTTATCACCCACGGTGGTTAACAATACATCCACGCCGTTTTCTTTCAGGTAATTAATACATCCCAAATTAGCCATAATGGTCAGCACGGCCTTGTTGGCGTTGAGCAACCCCTGTTCTTTCATACACAGGGCCGAGGACGCAATGATATTATCGCCATCCAGTTGGTGGCCTTTTTCATCGGAAGCAATCACCCGGTCGGCATCGCCGTCAAAACTAAACCCCATAAACGCATGTTCTTTGACGGTCAGGTCCTGCATAAACTGCGTATGAAGGGCTCCAACATTCTTATTGATATTCGTACCGTCGGGCTTGGCCGCCGTGACCGTTACATCCATACCCAGCCCGGTAAATACGTTGACCGCTACCTTGTAACTGGCCCCGTTGGCACAATCCAACACCACTTTGGTCCCTTTCAGCAACGATCCGTCCACCGTAGACATCAAAAACTGTTCGTATTGTTTGACGAGGGTTTCATCTTGGGTAAACGTACCCGTGGGCGCGGGAATGGCGGATAAAGTTTCAATTTCCCGTTCAATGGCGTTTTCCATTTCTTCGGGAAGTTTGGTGCCTTGGTACGTAAAAAATTTAATGCCGTTAAACTCGGCCGGATTGTGGCTGGCGGAAATAACCACCCCGCACAAACTGCGTGTTTGTTTGACCAGATACGCCACGCACGGAGTAGGGGCAATACCCACGCTGATTACGTTGGCCCCGCTGGCACGGATGCCTTTTTCCAACGCGGTCAAAATGGCCGGGCCGCTGGCGCGGGAATCCTGGGCCACAATCACTTGCGGTTTAAGCGAGGTTGCGGCGTCGGACGCTTGCAAATGGCACAAGGCCACAAAACCAAGTTTTTCAATAAAATCATCCACTAACGGAAACTGGCCTGCCACGGCGCGAACGCCGTCAGTGCCAAAATATTTTCCCATAAGTTCACTCCCTGTTAGGCAAGGGCGTAGGCCGCCTTGCCACCTCCTGCACACACTACCTTATTCAAACAGGTCCGCTTGTTGAGCCTCCGGCCTGACGGCCTTCGGCGCCTTCGGTTCCGGTTTGACGGGGTCGGCGGTGACGGGCTGCGGCGCTTGCGGGGCCGCGGCAGGTTTTAAGCCCAGAATTTCATCAATTTCGTCGGCCTCCACCACTTCTTTTTCCAGCAGGGTGGCCACCAATTTATCAAACGCTTCGCGGTGCGAAACAATAATTTGTTTGGCCCGTTCGTAAGACGTTTTAATCAAATGTAAAATTTCCTCATCAATGGTGCGGGCTAATTCTTCCGACAGCGTATTATGGCGCGAAAGGTCGCGGCCTAAAAAGACTTCGCTGTCTTCGCCGTTAGGCAAGGCAATGGGTCCCAGTTTTTCGCTCATGCCCAGTTCCATGACCATTTTACGGGCGTAGGCCATGGTTTTGTTGAGGTCGTCGCTGGCGCCGGAAGTAATTTCGCCAAACACAATTTCTTCGGCGGCACGCCCGGCGAGTAAAATACACAACTTATCCAACAATTCCGATTTGCTGGTCAAAAATTTATCTTCCAATGGCAATTGAAGCGTATACCCTAACGCTTGCCCGCGCGGGATAATGGTTACTTTATGCACCGGGTCGGAGTGATTGGTTAAACGCGCCACCACCGTGTGGCCCGATTCGTGCGCGGCAATCACGTGTTGTTCGTGTTTGGAAATAATGCGGCTTTTCTTTTGCGGTCCGGCGAGCACACGTTCTACGGCTTCATCCAGGTCCGACGTTTCCACCGCATCTTTATCGGCGCGCGCGGCCAAAATAGCGGCCTCGTTGATGACGTTAGCCAAGTCCGCCCCCACAAAACCGGGCGTACCTTTGGCGACTTGTTTTAAATCCACCTCCTCGCTCAGTTTCACTTTTTGAGCGTGAACGTGTAAAATTTCCTCGCGGCCTTTTAAGTCCGGCGCCGGCACGGAAATATGACGGTCAAAACGGCCGGGACGGATAAGTGCCGGGTCCAACACATCGGGGCGGTTGGTAGACGCCATTAAAATAATGCCTTGTTTGCTTTCAAAACCGTCCAGTTCAATTAACAGTTGGTTGAGCGTTTGCTCGCGTTCGTCATGCCCGCCGCCGATACCGGCAAACCGCCGGCGGCCGACGGCATCCAACTCATCAATAAAAATGATAGCCGGGGTATTCTTTTTGGCTTGGTCAAACAGGTCCCGCACGCGTGCCGCACCGACGCCCACAAACATCTCCACAAACTCAGAGGCGGAAGCCGAGAAAAAGGACACCCCCGCTTCCCCCGCTACGGCTTTGGCCAGCAGGGTTTTCCCTGTACCGGGCGCGCCGTACAACAGCACGCCTTTGGGCAATTTGCCGCCTAATTTTTGGAATTTTTTCGGGTTCTTTAAAAATTTAATCACGTCTTGTAATTCTTCTTTGGCCTCGTCGCACCCGGCCACGTCTTTAAACGTCACCGTTTGTTGGGAAGGGTCCTGCAATTTTGCTTTGGAGCGGGCAAAATTCATCGCGCTCTTGCCGTCACTGCGTTGCGGGCGGATAAAAATAAACCACCACAGCCCGATTAAAAGCACGATCCACAATAAATTAAACAGTACGTTTCCTACCCAACTGCGGTCGGGCTGGGCCTTGAATTTGATTTTGGCGGCGGATAATTCTTGCACCAAATTGGGGTCTTCCATACGCACCGTGGTAAACGGTATCAGTTTACCCTCGGCATTTTTGTACATACCGGAAATTTCCCCTTGCCCTACTGTCAAATCCGACACTTGCGCCGCGGCCACTTTTTGTTTAAAGTCCGAATAATCCAACGTGGTCTGCTTGTCGCCCGGTTTATTAAACAACCAAACCGCCAACAAAAATACCATCAGCCAAGTCAAGATTTGGCGCACGGAGATAAGGGAGCGCGGGGTCGGATTTTTCTTCTTCATTGTTTTTTAAATACTCCAATATAAGGTAAGTTGCGGTACAGTTCGTTATAGTCCAAACCGTAACCGATAACAAATTCGTTTTCAATGGTAAACCCAACATATTTGGGTGTTACATCCACTTTGCGGTTGGACGGCTTATCCAATAAACAGCAAATTTCTATGCTGGCGGCACCGCGGTCCTTCAAGTGATTCATCAGATAATCCAACGTCAACCCCGTATCTACAATATCTTCCACAATCACTACATGACGGCCTTGGATACTCTCACGCAAATCCAACATGGTACGCACGTGTCCGGTGCTCCCCGTCCCCACATACGAGGACAAGCACATAAAATCCAACGTGCAATCCACGCTGACATTTTTAATCAAATCGGAATAAAACAACACGCACCCGCGCAAAATACCTACAAAAAGCGGCTTTTTCCCGCGGTAATCGGCCGAAATTTGGCGGCCCAGTTCACTGACGCGCTTGGCCAATTGTTCTTCCGAAAATAAAATACGTTCCAAAAAAGGTTGCTCTGCCATACTTCCTCCTTAAAAAGGTATATACGTATAGGATATCTTTTTTTAGGTGGAAAATAAAGAGGAATTGGGCCAATTCGTTTTTTCCCGTTTGACAAAAGTACCGGACAACAAAGCCCTGTCAAACGAACCCACGCGCACAACAGATAGCAGTTCTAGCCGCGAGCCCGGCCTGGCAAGGGCCCCGCGCTCGTCATGCCGTAGAGTTTCTGTACGGGATATAGCGAGGGCCCTTAAAAAAATAGTTGACAAATCAAAAAAAAAAACGATAATATGGTGTCGGTTAAAAAAAACAAAGGAGCAAATAACATGAAAAACACGCAAGCATTTACATTAATTGAACTGTTAGTGGTTGTACTTATCATAGGCATTTTGGCCGCCGTAGCGTTGCCGCAATACAATAAGGCCGTTGCCAAAAGCCGCTATTCAACGATAAAAAATATGACAAACAGCATCTCACAAGCACAAGAGGTGTTTTATTTAGCCAACAACGCGTATGCGACCGATTTTGATGAACTTTCCATAGAAACAGGAGGTGATTTTCATCAAGGGGTTGCTCATGATAGCAAATACTTCCCCTGGGGATATTGTGTGATAGGGTCCAATTATACACAATGCAACCACACCCAACTCAATATGTACTACCGTATTTATAATCACGTTAGTGATGTGCCCGATAGACGATCTTGCGGGACCGTGCCTGATTTAACCCTACAAAACCAAATCTGCAAACAAGAGACCGGACGGACAGCCGAATCAGGCAAGGCGGATACGGAAATTTGGTATTTTTATAAGTAATCGTATTGACTGAATATTCCCTGTAAATAATAACGTCCCCGGGATAGTATCCCGGGGACGTTGCACGTAAAACGTAACACAACATTTACCATTTTTTATCTTCCAAACAGTTTGCCGATGTCTTTGAGTTCCATTTGCGCCACACACGGGCGGCCGTGCGGGCAGTGCATGCCGTCTTTGCACTTTTTCATATTTTCCAAAAGGGCCTCGGCTTCGGCGGCGGAAATAGCGTCGTGCGCTTTGATGGCTTTTTTACACGCCAGCATCGCCACCATGTTACGTTTAAGGGTTTCGGTAGATTTGGACGGATCGCCCACCAGTTGTGCAAGCGACACAATAAACTCTTTCAAATCGTCCTCTTGAAACCGTATCATGTGCGGGCGTGTATGCACCTGTACGGTACGCGCGGCAAACGGCGCGATTTCAAAGCCCGCCGTTTTGAGCCACTCCGCCCACGATAAAAGCGTTTCTACATTAGAAGGCGGCAAATCCACGTGAAGCGGGAACAACAATTTTTGCACCGTCACTTTACGGTTATCAAACGCATCCAAATAATGCTCAAACAGCACGCGCTCTTGCGCGGCGTGTTGGTCAATCAAAATAAGCCCCGCCGGATTTTCAAACAATAAATACGTCCGTTGCAACTGGCCCAAATAGTGATACGGTCCTTCAAACCAGTGCGGCGACGCTGTTTGCCCTTCCGCCGATACAGGCGCGTGGCTGACGGAAGTTTTATCCGTTTCGTCTTCGGGCAAACGGGCAGTATATTCTACCGGCTCTTCCGTTTCGCGCAGTTGCGTAACGCGTTTATTTTCCCAAGGATGATGCCACGTAGCATCTGAAAACATGGCAGAAGCCGGAGATGTCGGCCCTACCGGCTGGGCCGCCGAATCGGCGGGTACGTCCGGCACGCGCGGCACAAATAATTTTTCCGCCGCCGGCTGGGCCGCTTGGGGCAAGGTAAGCGCAGGCATGTCCCCCGCTTGAACGGGACGGGTATGTGTAAAAATTGTTTCGCCCGCAGCGTGCATCATAAACCCAAACACCTGATTTTCGTTCACAAAACGGATTTCGCGTTTTTGCGGGTGGATGTTAACATCAAAGTCCGCCGGAGCAAGCGTCATATAAGCGATAAATGCCGGGTGACGGTCTTTGGGGCGGGCGTTTTGGTAGGCCTTATAAATGGCTTGCGACACAGTCTTGGATTCAATCGGGCGGCGGTTGACAAACACGTATTGCATATCGCGCACGTTGACCAGTTTATCATCGGGCGTAATAAATAATTCAAGCCCCATTTTGTCAAACGATTTATGCACCAAACTTTCCGCCACTTCTTCGCCTAAAATGGCTTTGGCACGTTCCACCGCGGCTACTTCCGCCGGGCCGGTTTGCGCGGGCAAGTTGTATACTTCGCGCCCGTTGATCATCACGCGGTAGGCAACGGATAAATTAGCAAGTGCACTTTCTTCCACTACTCTAAGCAGGCACGCGCGCTCGTACGAATCGCTTTTCAAAAATTTAAGCCGCGCGGGCGTATTGTAAAACAAATCGCGGATTTCCACCGTCGTACCTTTAATGGCCGGGGCCGGGCTGAACGAAACTTCCTTCCCGCCGTGCAGTTCCAAACGGTGGCCTTCGCCGTCCCCGGTACAACTCGTTATCGTCATGCGCGACACGGCCGCCACCGAGTAAAGCGCTTCGCCGCGAAAGCCAAACGTCTGCAAAGTTTCCAAATCGTTAAAGGCACTGATTTTGCTGGTCGCGTGGCGCAGGACACTTTTTTTAAGGTCTTCTTTATCCATGCCGCGCCCGTTGTCGTTGATGCGGATTAGTTCCTTGCCCGAACCTTCTATATCTACACGCACCACCGTAGCCCCGGCGTCCACAGCGTTTTCCAACAATTCCTTGAGCACCCCCGAAGGCCGCTCAATTACTTCGCCCGCGGCAATTTTAGCCGCCGTTTTTTCATCTAAAACGTGAATATTACTCATTGATACGTTTCTTCCATTCGCAAATTAATTGTAACGCCGCCAACGGTGAAAGTTTATTCGGATCGGCCAGTTTAATTTCTTCTACAATCGGCGAAGAAAATAAATCTTTCACCATGTCTTTTTCTTTGGCGGAAATTTTAGCGCCTTTTTTGGCCTCTAAATCTTTTAATACTTTGCGTGCCCGCAGTATACACGCGGCAGGCAAGCCGGCAATTTCGGCCACGTGAATCCCGTATGAACGGTCGGCGGCGCCGGGCAAAATCTGATACAAAAAGGCCAGTTTGCTTTTTCCCTCGCTGTCTTTATATTCTTTGGCTTCCACGTGGTAATTGCATACGCCTTCGTATTTATTATCCAAATCCGTCAATTCAAAGTAGTGCGTGGCAAATAACACTTTGGGGCCGCCGTGCGGTTTGTATAAATATTCCACAATCGCCCACGCGATAGAAATACCGTCAAAAGTAGACGTTCCGCGGCCTACTTCATCCAATAAAATTAAACTGCGCGACGTCATAGACGCTAAAATATGCGCCGTTTCGTTCATTTCCACCATAAAGGTGGAGTTACCGCGGCTAAGCGCGTCGTGTGCGCCGATACGCGTCATGATTTTATCTACCACGCCCACATGCGCGGCCTCTGCCGGCACGAAACTGCCCATTTGTGCCAAAATGGAAATAAGGGCGGTTTGTTTTAAAAACACGCTTTTCCCGCCCATATTCGGCCCGGTGATGAGCATAATTTGTGTGTGCGGCGTGCCGATATCCAACGAGTTCGGCACAAAACTGCCGGCGGCCAGGGTGGCTTCTACCAGCGGATGACGACCGTTTTTATAATGCAATTCGGTACTGTTGTCCACCACGGGTTTGACGTAATTTTCTTTAAGAGCCACCAACGCCAACGTTCTATATACATCCAATTCCGCCACGATGTGCGCAAACGATTTGACGTGGTTGATTTGCGCGGCTAAGGTTTTGCGCACCTCGTCAAACAGCCCCCCTTCCAGGCGGATAATGCGCTGTTCGGCATTTAAAATTTTATCTTCCAACTGTTTGAGTTCTTCGGTAATGAATCGCTCGGCATTAACAAGTGTCTGCTTGCGCACAAACGAGTAGGGCACTTTTCCCAAGTGTGATTTTGACACTTCAAAATAATACCCGTATACCGAGTTAAAGCCCACTTTCATATTGGGAATGCCGGTGTTTTCGCGTTCGCGCGCACAAATTTCTTCCATACGGGCGTTGCTGTTCTGTTTGAGCGAGCGGAGTTCATCCAATTCGGCATTGTATCCGGCCCGGATGACATGTCCGTCGGATAAGTGCAAAGGCGGATTTTCTTCAATAGACTCGTACAACAGCCGCGCCATGTTGCGTAATACCTCCGCGTGCGCGGCAAATTGTTCGCACAAATGCGCAGCCACAGCCCCGTGTGCTTCAAACCAACGCGCCAGCGGATCTACATTTAATAAAGAGGTGCGAAGCCCGGCTAAATCACGCGGAGACGCCGTGCCGGTGGCGGTACGCGTCATGATACGTTCCACGTCGGAAATATTTTCTAGCAGCGCACTTAAATCGGCTAGCGCGCTTTGGTCTTTGGTAAAATTTTCCACACAGTTTTGGCGCAAGGCAATTTCATTTACATCCATAAGCGGGTGCAAGAGCCAGTCTTTGAGTTTGCGGCTGCCGATAGCCGTGCGGGTGCGGTCCAAAAATGCCCACAAACTGCCGCGACGGCTGCCGTCTTGGCTTTTGACCAATTCCAGCGCATCTACGGCGTTTTCGTCAATTTGCAAACTGTCTTTCAGTTCACGGTACGACGGAATAAGCACTTTGTTAAAACTCGGCTCGGTGATATTTAAATACTTAACAATTTGCAACGCACACGCCAGGGCGTTACGCTTGTTGCCCCACGCACTCAACCCGGGCCAATCGGCCGGGGTGGTATAATCGCCGTCAAACAGGGGTTGCTCGGTTAGGGTCAGCGTACCGGGCAACATGATTTTTTGTTTCAGAGCGGCCAGGGCGTCTTTGTCGCCGATAATTTCTGCCGGATTGATAGCCGCTAAAGCGGCGGCTAAATTGGTTAAATTACTGTCTTTGTCGTTTTGGTTAGCCCAAAACTCACCGGTAGAAACTTCCACACACGCCAGGGCCCACCCGCCGGAATACACTCCCACACTCACCAAATAATTGGCTTGGTTGGCATCCAACAACGTATCTTCCATGACTGTGCCGGGCGTAATAATACGCGTGACGCGGCGCTCAAAAAGTTTCGTGTTTTTATCGGATACCGAACTGGTCTGTTCGCAAATGCCGATTTTTTTACCCGCCGCCAACAGCCGTACAATATAATTGTTGGCCGCATGATACGGGATGCCGCACATCGGCACACCGTTGCGAGCGGTAAGGGTTAAGCCCAGCAAAGCACTGATTTCTTTGGCCTGCTCGTCAAACATTTCATAAAAATCACCCAACCGAAAAAACAAGATGATCCCGGGATATTTCGCCCGGACATCGTAATATTGAGACATCAAAGGTGTTAAATTATTTTTTACCATAGTGATATTGTAGTAAAAATTGTAGGTAACATTTCATATCAAAGAGTTGGTGTCGCTTCTCTACAAAAATTTAACCTGCCTTTCGGCAGGTCTAAAATTTTTGGTAGGGATAGGATTCGAACCTATGTAGGGCGTAGCCCGACGGTTTTACAGACCGTTGCTTTTGACCACTCAGCCACCCTACCGAACATTCATAAAAACACCGGAACCCATGCCCCGGTTTAATGTTACTTAAACAACTAGGTAGTTATATTATAACAAAAAAAGAAAGTCTTGTCATTTTCCCCATTTCTCACAAGCCATAAAATTTAACTTGACAAATCAAAAAAAAAAACGATAATAGAGTGTCAGTTAAAAAACAACAAGGAGCAAAAAAGATGAAAAACAAACAAGCATTTACGCTGATTGAATTATTAGTCGTCGTTTTAATTATCGGTATTCTCGCGGCGGTGGCTCTGCCGCAGTATCAAAAAGCAGTTGTCAAAGCGCGGTTTGCCAATATAAAAACTGTAATAGCGGATATTAAACGCGCGCAAGAGGCATATTACTTAGCCAACGGAACGTATGCTTTTGATTTGGATGAATTGGCCACCGAAAATTCGTGCCGGAAATTGACAGCAAACGACGGATCCACCTTCGCCTGTGGCAACTATTTTGACATTGATGTCATTGGGGCCGTTGAGGCAAGTGCTACCGCCTCTGATTATCACATACAAGCCATATATTGCCCAACCGTATCTACCACTCACACCCGGGTGGGAAATTGTCAGGATGTGAAAGAATTTATATATCAGGTCTGGTTAGATAATTCTACAAATCCCGGCAAAATTACTTGTACCGGATATTCTGTACTGGGCCAAAAAATCTGCGCTAATCCGTAGGAAACATCTTAGCGCCCCGCTACTTAAACGTCCAGGCGTTGCCCCAGGCGTTTTCAATATAATCCAATAATGCCTTGTGCAACAAAATACGTTTATTGGTGCGGAGGCGGTGTGTTTTGGACGGATCCGCTTTGGACGGAATTTCCAAAAATACGGTAGTAGTGCCGCGTGTCATATCCAAGTAACTTTTGAGTTTTTGCAGTTCGTCTTTCGTGTAGTTAGCAGGCAAGCGGACCGTAAATTCTTTAGCGATGTTGGCAATCAAATCCGTGATATTGCTTACGTCTTGCAAGTTGAGTTCAATACGGGCGCTGTCGTCATCGGTGCGGATATCGCCCAAAAAGTTCAAAATCGCGTTGGGGGCCAGCAGGGCACCCATATTTTCAAACGTGCGCGGAAACACGTTGACGGGCAACGACCCGGTACAATCTTCTATCACCAGTTGTGCCCAATCTTTTTTCGTCTTTTTATTTTGACGGCGTTTGAATAAAGTAATAATACCCAATACATTTAAACGCCCCGTTGCGCGACCTTCCAAAATATCAATAATCGGCGTAGCGTGAAGTTGGGCCAAATTGGGTTGGTATTTTTCCATGGGGTGTCCGCTGAAGAAAAGCCCCAATACTTCTTTTTCAAACCCAAGCAAATCATTGCGCGTCAGCGGTAAAGCCGTAACGGGTTGGGCTTGTTTCACACTTACAAACGAAGAAAAATCATCACCAAACAAACTATCCGTATTTGCTTTTTGCCTGTCGCGTGCCATGCGGTGGGCGGCATCAATGGTTTGGTCCAAATTGGCCAGCACGTACGCGCGCGTCATACGCGGGTCTTGTTCGGGTGCAATGGAGTCAAATGCCCCGGCTTTGGCAAAACTTTCCAATGTTTTTTTGTTGACTACTTCGGCCAGCCCCGGGCGGTTGCATAAATCTTCCAACGAGGTATATTTCCCGTGTTCTTTGCGCTCGCGCACAATGGCAATACACGCCTCGTCCCCGGCGTTTTTAATAGCATTGAGCGCGTAGCGGATACATTCTTTGCCGTCCTTTTGCTCTACGGAAAAATCCCGCTCGGACGCATTGATATCCGGCGGCAAAATTTCAAAACCCAGTTTGCGCGCCTCGGCCAAATACGTAACGATTTTATTTTCTTTATCGTCGGCACCGATCGCGTTGTGGCCAATTTCGTTGGTCAGCGCGGCGCACATAAATTCAATGGGATAATTGGCTTTTAAATACGCTGTTTGATACGATACGAGTGCATAGGCATACGAGTGAGATTTATTAAACCCGTATCCGGCAAACGCCTTCATCTGTTCATAAATATGGTTGGCGGTTTTCTCCGGGATTTTGTGCTCTTTACACCCTTGTATAAATTTTTGGCCAAATTTTTCCATCACATCAATTTTCTTTTTCCCCATGGCTTTGCGCAGGGTATCGGCCTCGCCTGGGGTAAACCCGCCCAAGCGTTTGGAAATTTCCATAATCTGCTCTTGATAGAGCATACAACCGTACGTATCTTTGAGGGGTTCTTCCAACAGCGGCGTTTCATAGACGATTTTTTCCTGCCCGCCTTTGCGCCGCACATACGTATCCATCATGCCCGATTCCATCGGCCCGGGGCGGTAGAGCGCCACGAGCGCGGACAAGTCGCCAAATTGGGCGGGTTGTAATTTTTTAATCAAGTCACGCATGCCGCCGCCTTCCAGTTGGAAGATACCCAGCGTCTGGCAAGCGGAAAGCATATCGTAGGTCTTTTTATCGTCTAACGGAATTTTGTTAATATCAAAATCGGGATTATGCCGCGCGCGAACCATTTTTTCGGCATTGTCAATAACGGTTAAGGTGCGAAGCCCTAAAAAGTCCATTTTTAAAAGCCCCAAATTGGAACACGGCTCCCCTTCAAACTGCGTGGTAATAATGTCCTTGGCTCCGCGTGCCAGCGGCACATATTCGGACACGGCCTCCTTGGTAATAAGCACCCCGGCCGCGTGAATCCCCGTGTGGCGTTTGAGTCCTTCAATTTTACGCGCCATATCAAACAGGTGTTTACTTTGCGGATTTTTAGATACTTCGTTACGTACTTCGTTAATTTCCAACGCTTTTTCCAACGTCATTTTAGGGTCGTTGGGGATCATTTTGGCAATGCGGTTGGCATCGGCCAAGGGCACTTCCAGCACGCGGGCCACGTCTTTAATGGCCAGTTTGGCTTTCATAGTACCAAACGTAATAATTTGGGAAACTTTATCGTGGCCGTATTTTTCGCGCACGTAATCAATGACGCGCTCGCGCCCGGCGTCGGACATATCAATATCCAAATCGGGCATACTGACGCGGTCCGGGTTTAAAAAGCGTTCAAAAAGGAGTTTATTTTGGATCGGGTCAATGCGCGTAATATCCAAACTGTACGCCACCAAAGACCCGGCCCCCGAACCGCGGCCCGGGCCTATCGGAATATCATGCGCGCGGGCCCAGTTGATAAAATCTTGCACGATGAGGAAATAACAATCAAACCCCATTTTGATAATAACATCAAATTCAAATTCCAACTGTTTCCAATAATTGTCCGGCACGCAACCATTCATCTTTTTAGTCAGGCCCTTGCGGCACAAATCTTTAAAATACTCCTGCGAGTTGGGGTACGGCGCCGGAATATCAAAATTGGGCAAGATAAAACCGTGTTTGGGGAACTTCAAATTACATTTTTCGGCAATCTCTAACGTATTTTTACAGGCCTCGGGCGTGTGGGCAAAAAGCGTGCACATTTCCTTGGGCGATTTGAAATACAACTCGTGAGACATCTTCATCCGGTTCGGGTCGTTTAAAGTTTTCCCCGTGGCGATACAAACGTGGATGTCGTGCGCTTCCCAATCTTCTTTTTTCTCGTAGTGGCAATCGTTAGTCGCCACGACGGGAATGCCCGTTCGCTTGGCTATGTCTTTGAGTAGCGGCAGGGCTTCTATTTCCTCTTGGATACCGTGGTCCATCAGTTCAATATAATAGTAACCCTTGCCGAAAATACTTTCATATTCTTTAGCCAGCGCGCAGGCCTTTTCAAACCCGCCCGGCTCACGCACGTATTGCGACAGAAATCCCTTCAAACAGCCCGACATACAAAGCAACCCGCCGCTATGCTGGGCCAAAATCGTTTTATCTATGCGCGGATGATAATAAAATCCGTCCACCCAGGCCATGGAGTTAAGTTTCATTAAATTCAGGTACCCTTCGTGGTTGCGCGCGAGCAAGGTTAAGTGCCCGGTGCGGGATTTATCTTTTTGCTTATAATTACCTTCGGTGATGTAAAACTCACACCCGACAATCGGTTTAATGCCGGCCTCGTTGGCCGACGCGTAAAAATCAAGCGCGCCGTAAAGGTTGCCGTGGTCGGTAATAGCCATAGCGGGAATTTTTTGCGCGGCTAAACCCTGCAAAAATTGGGAGGGTTTATGGTTTTCGGATACGCGGAGCATACCGTCCAAGAGCGAATATTCGGTATGGTTATGCAGTTGTACAAATTCAGCCATGGTGTTTCCTGTTGGGCCCCGGTTTTAGACGGGAAAGGTTAAAAAAGGTAAAATGTATCTATGAAACATTATAGTAAATTAAAAGAGACAAAGATTTCCTCCCAAACGCTCTACCGGGGCGTCTTGGACGTAAAATTGGACGAAGTAAAATTGCCCGACGGTAACAAAAGCGTACGCATCTATTTAAAACACCGCGGGGCCAGCGGTATTTTGCCGGTAGAAAACGGTTTTGTGTATCTGGTGGAACAATTCCGTTACGCCATCGGCACGGCTACGCTGGAAATTCCGGCCGGCAAACGCGAGCCGGGCCAAAGTTTTTTAGCGTGTGCGCGCGCCGAACTCAAACAAGAAACGGGGCTCACGGCCCGGTCTTTAAAAGAAATTTTGGTTTTTCACCCGTGCAATGCGTTTTCCGACGAAGTACAACACTTATACGTAGCCACCGGGCTTAGCCGCGGGAAAACAAATTTGGACGAAGATGAATTTATCAACGTCAAAAAAATCCCGCTTAAAAAGGCCTACGCGATGATTAAAAACGGTCAAATTACCGACGCCAAGACGATTTTGTCCTTGCAGTGGTATCAGGCAAATCATAAATAAAGACCGCCGCCCGGTGGGGGCGGCAGTCCGTATTTATTCAAAAGAGAAATTACAACACCGAGCGGCTCATAAGGGTACGGCGCAAATCCTCCGGACCGGTAAACAAAATAGTTTCAAAGCCCAAGTCGGCCGCTTTAGAAATGTTGGCTTGGTTGTCGTCAATAAAAATACAATTTGCCGCACGCAGACGATAACGCTCCAACAGGCGCGTAAAAATACGCGGGTCCGGCTTGACAAGTTTTTCCTGGCCGGAAATCACGATACCGTCAAACCATTTGAAGAATTCATATTTTTTTTGCGCGATAGGGAACGTCTCCTCCGACCAGTTACTCAGCGCATACAAGTGACGGTGTCGTCCTTTCAGTTCACGCAAAATATCCACCGTGCCTTCAATCGGCCCGCCGAGCATTTCCTCCCACCGGGTAAAATAAAAATTGATAGCAAACGCATACTCCGGAAATTTTTCTTCCAACAATTTTATCCCTTCCGCAAACGGACGTCCGGCATCTTGTTGCGTGTTCCATTGCGAGGTACAGACGTTAGTCAAGAACCACTCCATTTCGGTTTCGGTGGAAAAAATTTTCTTGTATAAATAACGCGGGTTCCAATCTAAAAGCACCCCGCCCAAATCAAAAATAATATCTTTCATAAAAACTCCTTCCAGATATTTTAACAATTTTGTCACTAAAGAGGTGCAAGGCCTGGCAAAGGTCTTGACAAATCAAAAAAAAAAACGATAATAGGGTGTTGGTAAAAAATACAAGGAGCATTTAACATGAAAAACAAACAAGCATTTACGCTGATTGAACTATTAGTTGTCGTACTTATCATCGGTATTTTAGCCGCGGTAGCCCTGCCGCAATACCAAAAGGCAGTTTATAAAAGCCGGTATGCCATTTTAAAAAGTACCGTTGCCTCTTTAGTGGCCGCACAAGAAGCCCATTATCTGGCTAATTCAGCATATACTACCGATATAGAAGTATTAAGTATTGATATGCCTAGCGGTCAAGATGTAACAACCAGTACGCCGGATCAGTACAACTATAATTGGGGCTATTGCCAAATAAGTACAAATTCGGCAAAATGCAAAGATGATAAAACCTCCATGCAATACCAAGTAAGATACCAACATACCGCAAACAATCCAAACCTACGGGAATGTGTTGCCTGGTCTACCGACATCAATGCCCTGCCAAACCAAATTTGCAAAATGGAAACCAAACAACAAACAACGCCCTCTATCAAATCCACCCACATTACTTGGACGTATCAAGACTAACATAAACGGCAGACAAATGTCTGCCGTTTATTTATGTAAAACTGAAACCCACCGGGGTTATTACTGCGCCGCTTTATGTTCGTATTTAAAGCACACCGCAAATAACACCGCTACCACGAGTGCAAACCCCGAGAAAATAAACCACGAGGCACTCCATCCGTGCATAATCGCTTGCGAAACGGCCGGCGGATATACGCCGTCCACCATCAGCGCGGGGTTTTGGTGGACAATAACCAAACCGTTTACCACTTTTTGCGCCGCGAGAGAACCAATCGTGGCTCCGAAACCGTTGGTCATCAATATAAACACACCCTGCGCGCTGGAGCGGATAGACGGGTCCGTTTCCTGGTCCACAAACAGTGAACCGGAAATGTTGAAGAAGTCAAACGCCACCCCGTACACAATCATAGACGCCACCAAAAGCATAATGCCCAACGCGGTGGACGGGTTGCCCAGCCCCAAAAACCCAAAGCGCAACACCCAGGCCAGCATACTAATCAGCATTACTTTTTTAATACCGTAGCGTTTTAAGAAGAACGGGATAAGCAAAATACAAAGCGTTTCCGACATTTGGGAAAGCGAAATAAGCGCGTTGGCATTATTAGCCCCCCACGAACCGGTAAAACCGTCTAACGAATTAAACCCACTGATAAACGGCCCGGCGAAACCGTTGGTTACTTGTAAGGACATCCCGAGCAACATAGAGAAAATGAAGAATATCGCCATTTTTTTCTCTTTGAATAACGCAAACGCTTTTAAGCCAAGCGCCTCGGACAAGGTTTTGGCTTGCCCTTGTGCCACCGGGCAAGCGGGCAACGTCAAACAATAGGCGGCCAAAAGCATTCCCAACGCGGCGGAAAAGTACCATTGTGTATAACTGCCCTGGAAGTGGGCAAAGTTGGTAGTCAACATAGCACAAATAAAACCCACCGTGCCGAACACACGAATCGGCGGGAACACTTTAACGGTATCTAACCCCTGTTGGCGTAACGCCGTATACGCGACGGAATTGGACAACGCGAGCGTGGGCATATAAAACGCCACGCTAAGCGTATAACACGTAAACAAACATCCAAACGGGATTTGTGCTTGTGCGCCGTAATACGCGGCACCTGCCATAAATACTGCGGCCAAGAAATGGCACAAAGCCAACATTTTTTGGGCGGGCACCCACCGGTCGGCCACAATGCCCATGACTGCGGGCATAAATAAGGAAACAATCCCCTGCACCGCATAAAACCAACCGATACGTTCGGCCAATCCTACCCCGAACAGGAACGTCCCCATAGACGTCAAATACGCTCCCCACACCGCAAACTGCAGGAAGTTCATTACTGTCAAACGAGTTTTAATATACATACGCTTTTTACACGCACAGATTTTCTATGCGCCGTACTGCCGTTTTCCTCCGTAAAATCGGCCCGCCGCCTAAGCGCACGGCCGTTAAAACTATTGTACAAAAAAAGATATAATATAGGAAATTACCCCGGCTCCGCGCCGGAAAAAGGAGAAAATTATGGCTGATTACAGTTTTGATATCGTGTCCAAAGTGGACCTCAATGTAATTTCCGAGGCCGTCAGTGCCGCCAATAAAGAAATTGCCAACCGCTACGACTTTAAAGGCACGTCTTCATTGATTGAACTCAACTCCAAAGAAAACGAATTAAAACTCGTTTCCAGTGATGAATTTAAAGTAAATACCTTGCGCGACATTATTTTCACGCGTATTGCCAAACGCGGCATTCCGCTTAAAAATATGCTCCCGCAAAAAATTGAATCCGCCTTGGGGGGCAACGCCAAGCAAAGCGTTAAAATCCAGCAAGGCATCCCGTCCGAAAAAGCCAAACAAATTTCCAAAGCCATTAAAGATGCCAAACTCAAGGTCAGCGCGTCTATCCAAGGCGACCAATTGCGTGTGTCGTCCAAATCCAAAGACGAACTCCAAAATACCATGGCCCTACTGCGCGGGCAGGATTTTGGCGTAGAACTCCAATTCACCAATTACAGGTAACCCATATGAAAAAAACACTTCTCACCGCCGTACTTTGCACCTTAAGCGTAGGGGCCTTTGCCGCCCACGCGCAAGAAACCTTGCAATTTTATAAGCAAGAACTGTCCTCTTTCCCCACGAAAGAGTCCGCCGCCACCCGCGCCTATGCGGCGGCGTTAGCCAACGGATTGCAAACGTGGATTACCCAAAACGGACAAAACGAAGCCGTGCCGGAAGCCCTACTTTGGCAAGCGCGCTTGCAAACCAAAGCCGAACAAAACGGCGCCGCGCTCGTTACCCTATTTACGTTGCGCTACACGACAAAAGCGGATTCCACCCAACTGACTCCGCTCTTGGGCGAGAATATAGAAGTGTTGTCAAAAGATTCACGCGAAATTGCCAAAAAAGCGTTTCTGCAAGGCGCGCCTGACAAAGCCGCTTTCGCCGAGCAAAAAGAGGCGCAAGTGCTTTATACGCTTTCCAAATTAGAAGGTAAAAAATTCTATCCCGCCGCCGCCCAAGCGTTTGAAAGTTTTTTTGCGCGTCATCCTTTTTATAGCGGCAATAACGAAGTGGAACTTTGGTACGGCGATTTGCACCGCACCAACGGCAACTATTTAGCCGCTATCGCCCAGTACAAAAAGGCCGATGCGCTGTATCCGAACTCGCCTTACAAAGCGGCCAGTTTGCGTTTGATTGGCGACATTTACGCCGACAATCTGAAAAACACCGCCGCCGCAACGGAAGCGTATACCACCGTATTGCGGCTATACCCGGGGTCTTCCGAAACGGGCATTGTGTATAAACACATGGCGATTTTGGACGAAAATAACAAACAGTATGACAGCGCGCTTATCAATTACGATAAAGCCATTGAACTGTTGGACAATGTTCCCGCCGTCTACGAGGCCTACCGCGGCAAAGCCGATGTGTACGTCAAAACCAAACAATACGAACCGGCTTACCAGACGTTACACCAAGCCGCCCAACTGACGAATATCAAGCCGGCCCAAGCGGCAGATGCCTTGGTAGAAGCAGCTAAAATTGCCCGCAAGAAATTAAAAGACGATACGAAATATATCCAATCGTTAGAAAAAGCAATTTTGTTACAGCCGAACGGCAAAGATACCCCCGTATGGATGTACGATGTAGCCGCCGCCTATGAAAAAGCCGGAAAAACGGCCCAAGCGCAGGAAGTGTACAAAAAACTCATTTTGCAATTCCCGACGAGTAAATATGCCTCCAGCGCACAAAGCGGGCTGACGCGGCTGGGCAAAGCGAACTAAAAAGAAAGTTTGTGCTTGATAAAACCCCCGCTTATTACGCGGGGGTTTTTATGTACACATCAACAGTGTCAAACTTACCGTTTGAGAAAGATTTTGGACGGGCTGGTGGCGCCCTTGATTAAAGAGAGTTTGTTTTCAGCCACGTTTAAATGCGCGGCCAGCAGTGTACGCACGGCCTCGTTAGCGCGGCCTTGCTCGGCCGGGGCTTTCACCCACACTTCAAACGTGTCAGCCGATTTCTCCACGAGTTCATTTTTCTTTTCGCCCGCGTGTACTTTTACTTTGAGGTACGTTTCCATAGTTGTATTATACTTTTTGTTACGTCAGGTTTACACCTGACCTACATTTGCTTGCCCCTCACCCTACTTATCAAGGGTACATAAAAAACGCTTGACAAATCAAAAAAAAAAACGATAATAGAGTGTCAGACAAAAAGACAAAAATCAATGTCATTCCGTACTTGATACGGAATCTCACCGCTTTTAGTATTGGAAATAAGGTGAGATGCTGAATCAAGTTCAGCATGACAACATGAAATTAAAGGAGCAAAAAATATGAAAAACATAAATAATAATTTGTCATTCCACCTCTCCGCCCCGTTATATTCCGCACAGAAACCCTGCGCAATGACGAACGGGGCGGAGTGTGGTTTCCCCTCGCCCCTTGCGGGAGGTCCTCGCCGGACGGGCGAAAGGCCGGGTTTCTCTTTCTTTCCCTCGCCCCTTGCGGGAGAGGGTAGGGTGAGGGGTGATAAAAAAGGAAATAACTTTACTAATACCCCCTCATCGGTTTGTCCGGACTTTGTCCGTCAAACCACTTCCCCCGCCAGGGGGGAAGCCAAACGACTCGGTTTCACGCTCATTGAACTCTTGGTTGTCGTGCTCATCATCGGCATTTTGGCTGCGGTGGCGCTCCCGCAATATAATTTAGCGGTAAAGAAAAGTCGCTTTACTGAATATAATACCGTAGCCCGTTCTTTAGCAAAAATGATTGAAAATTTTTACACCAGCACCGGGAGCTATCCCGAATATTGGGACCAATTAGATATAGATATTCCTTCTTGCTCCTCTGATGCACGGTTAGGCGATTTGGTATGTAAGAATTTTTTTATTGATTTGAATAGTAATTCTTTTGTTTTACGCGACGACCCGAACAGTGTTAGTAGTACACGCGGCGCAAAAGATATAGCCGTTAGCTACCGTTTCTTGTACGGAGGCGATACCGTTTTTCCAGGGGGATATAATTGCGTGGGCCAGTCTTCGCTAGGCAAGCAAGTTTGCAAGTCTGTTTGTAAAAGCGAAAATTGTTTTTATAAATAACCAGACAAACAACTTAACAAATGCTGAAAAATGGTTGCCCCGTAGCAAGCAACAACGGCACAAACATTTTTATAAGGTGTCATCCTGAAACAAGTTCAGGATGACACCTTTGTTTGTGCCGTTGTACGCGTTTATAGATGTTACGAACAGCTGTTAATGCTTTATTAAACTCTTAGCCGTCATATCTGCCGGTTTTTCAATACCCAGTACATCTAACACCGTGGCGGCTACGTCGCCTAAGTTACCCGTGGGCTCCATTTGGGCAGATTTATTATTTTTATCTACATAAATAAAATCTACCAAGTTGGTCGTGTGTGCCGTTTTGGGCATATTGATTTTTTCATCCCACATTTCTTCGGCGTTGCCGTGGTCGGCGGTAATCAGCACCACATAGTCTTTGGCAAGCGCGGCTTCCGTCACGGCCCCGGTGCACTCGTCCACCACTTCTACGGCTTTGACAACGGATTTCAAATTACCCGTATGTCCCACCATATCGCAGTTGGCGAAGTTGATGACGATAAAATCGTACTTGCCGGAATTGATTTGGTTAATGGCCTCGTCTTTGACAATATACGCTTCCATTTCCGGATGTTCGGCAAAGGTAGCGGGGTCAAAGCGACCTTTCTTTTCAATGCGGTCCTCGCCGGGATACGGTTTTAACAGTTTCCCGTTGAAAAAAGAGGTTACGTGTTTGAACTTTTGTGTTTCGGCCAAACGCAGTTGTTTTAAACCGGCTTTGGAAATCACTTCGCCGAGTAGATTATTCATGCCACTGCCATCCGTCATAGAGGGCAAGGCGTTGTACGGGAACGAATCGTAGTATTTGGTAAGCCCACAAAAAACACACGGCACACGCGCGCCGCGGTCTTTGCCCGGGTAATCGTCGTCAATAAATGCGCGGGTGAGTTGGATAGCGCGGTCTTGGCGGAAGTTGAAGAAAATCACGCTGGAATTTTCTTCCATGCCTTTGTAATCGCCAAGCACCGTGGGCGGGATATATTCGTCTACCATGGGGCCACCGTCGGGCGTTTTCATGGTTTTATAATCTTCGCTCACTACTTCTTCGGCAGTGCTCCCGTGCAATCCTTGCGCGCGGACAATGAGGTTATAGGCCTTATCGGTCAAACTCCAATCTTCGCCGCGGTCCATGGCGTAGTAGCGGCCTTGTATCGTAGCAATTTTACCGGCGCCGGCCTCTTTCATTTTTTCTTCTAACGTGCGGATGTATCCAATGGCACTTTGCGGCGGCGTATCGCGCCCGTCGGAGAAGAAGTGAACGTAAATTTCTTTAATCCCTTTTTCAGCGGCGTATTTGATAATGGCGTGTAAATGGTCGTGGTGTGCGTGGACGCCTTCATCTTGCACCAACCCCATGACGTGTAAAGGTTTATGGTTTTTCAAACAATTATCTATACACGCGCTAAACGCGGCGGATTTAAATAAAGATCCGTCTTCAATGGTATCTTTGAGGCGTTTTAATTCCTGAATGACAATGCGGCCCGCCCCCATGTTGAGGTGTCCCACTTCGCTAGATCCCATATATCCGGCCGGGAGGCCTACTTGCTCGCCGGAGGCCTCAATTTGCGTATGCGGATAATTGGCCAAATACTTGGTAATATTCGGAATTTTAGCCAAACTGACGGCGTTATACGGACCGGCTTTGGCATTTCCCCACCCGTCGCGGATTAACAAAACTACTTTTTTCATACTCCCCTCCTAGTTACAACCGATTAACTCCGGCCAGCGTTTGTGCTGAAAGCGGTCCAACTGTTCCAGCGTATGCACGCCGTATTTATTTAAGGTTGTTAAAAAATAATAAAAAATCTGTTCGGCCATCTTGGTATCGGCCATCGCGCGGTGCCATCCCTCGCAACTAATACCCAATTCCTGCGCGATAATACCCAGCCGGTTACGCGTAAACTTACCGCTTTTGCGCGCCAGTTTAAGCGTATCTATCACCGGATATGGCGGTAAGTGAATCCCGCACGCTTCAAACTCCGCACGCAAAAAAGACAAATCAAAATCGGCATTGTGCGCCACCAGCACACAATTATCAAACAGCCCCAACAACCGCGGTAAAACCTGTTCAAAAGTGGGAGCGGTTTTAACCATTTCATTGGTAATGCCGTGAATAGCAATCACTTCCGGGGACATGGGGATACCGGGGTTTAACAGGGTGGAAAATTCTTCCAACACGCGCCCGTTTTGGGAAACGGAAACGGCAATTTCACACATTTTTCCGCCGCCGTCGGGTGACAAACCCGTCGTTTCCGTATCTAAACACGCAAACTTTACTTCACTAAGTTCCATATTACATCAAATAAAAGCGCAGGCGCACTAAGAAACCGATAAACACCGCCCCAAAGGCCCCCGCATAAAACACAAAATTAGAAATATCCATCAAACGAATCCGGCGCGCGTAGATGCACGTGCCGAACCACACTGCCAACACCACCGTCCAACGCCAACCGGGCAACAACATAATTAGAAAGAAAATCGCACGTACAATCATCAGCATCAGCCGTTCATCAAACGAAACGTATTTCTCGCCATAGCGGTCCTGCTCGGCCGCAATCAGTCCCCAGCCCAACACACGTGTAGCACACACGAGCCCTACACAGAAAATAATCCACGGCTCGGCAAAAAAGTTACCCGTTTCGTACAATACTTTAAACGGCACACACAAAAACAGGAAAAGCACATTGACAGTGTTTTTCAGAAAAAAAGTTAACAAAAACCCGTGCTTACACTTGCCCCCAAATTGAAAAAAATCATCCGTAAAAATGTGGAACAGCCCAAACAGCACAATACACATCCATCCCGGCAAGTGCACAAGTTCCAAAAAGGGCCATGACATCGTGAGGTAACCGTGACACAACATAAAACTCCAAAAGAAGAAAGCCACCGCATGTAAGAGCAACCCTTTTGTACGGTTTTCGTTACGCACCTGGTCAATGGTTTTATGAAAGAACATAAAATCAGTTAAAAAATACGCTAAAAACAAACGCCAAAATACAATCATTTTTCCTCCTTGGGCAGTTGAACAGTAAACGTACTGCCGCGGCCCGGCTGGCTGCTTACCGTTAATTTGCCGCCGTGCGCTTCTACAATTTGACGGCTGATAAAAAGCCCCAATCCGTAGCCGGGTTTATCCGGGTGGACTTGGTGGTACTTTTGGAACAGCCCCTTTAGTTCTTGCGGGGTCATCCCGATACCGCTATCCTCTACCGTAATAAAGTAGCATTTTTCGGCCTCATTTGCACGAATCCGTACAAATCCTTTTTCCGTAAATTTAATTGCATTGGAAATTAAATTGGTAAGCACCCGGCGCAAGAGTTTGGGCTCGGCCGGCAAGGTAAGTGCAGGAACAAAATTTTCCAGGGTGATATGTTTTTCATCCGCCGTCGGGGCCAGCGTGTCTGTAATTTGGCTGACCAGTTCGGCCACGTTGACCGGCTCTTTTTGCGGGTGTAACATACCGGCTTCCACACGCGACACGTCCAACACATCTTCCAGCAAGGCCGATAAATTGCGCGCGGCCTGGCTCATCAGTTCCAAGTATTGTTTTTTCTCATCCTCGCTGGCTTGCCCGCTTTGTAAAATGTGCAAGTATCCTTGTAAGCCCAGTAGCGGTGCGCGCAAATCGTGTGCGACGGCGCGGAAGACGTGTTCTTTCATCTCGCTGATTTGGGCTTGCAAGCGCAGTTCCTGATAATCTTTCAAATCGGCGGTCATTTTATTAAAATCGGCAATCAACCCTTTAAATTCCCCCCAGCCGATATCTTCGTCCACCTTTTCTTCCAAATTCCCGGCAGATACTTCGCGCGCAGCATGCGCGAGGGCCCCAATCGGCTCCCCCAACCGCTCGGCAAACGTAAGCGCACCAAAATAGGCAAGTGTGGCAATCGTCAGAAGGAAAAGTGCCAAAATAATGTTAGTGTAATAGATACTGCGGTAGGCCTCGCTTTTAAGTTGCAGTACGGCCACATACGCGCCTAATACCGGAGTAGGCGCATAGGCACCGACGTATGTATCGTGCGGCGTTTTTAAGTTCTTAATGAGTAAATTTTTACCCATAAAAGCCCGTTGCAACGCGGCGGCGTCAAAGTCCGGTTTATATTGGTATTCGCTGGTATAAATTTGGCCGGTCTGGTCCACAATATAAATGTGCCCCGTCATGCCGATACGTTGTTCCTGCACGCGGGCGAGAAATCCAAAAAAACTCATAATCCCATACAAGAAATCGCCGTTAGAGAGCGGATAAACAAATTCGCTAATCGGCCGCCCGTCCACCACGTCAAAACTGCTGACGGAAAGTTGGTTGGTTTTAGATAGTTGCGGCAAGGAAGGGTCCTCTTGTAAATCAAGCGGCGGAATTTGAGAAAGCACTTGTTTATCGCCGGCGCGGTAAAGTTCTTTTCCTTTGGAGGAAAGGACGGCCAGCATTACAAAATCGGGATTGGCGGTAAGGGCCTCTTGCAGGAGCATCTGCGGATTTTTTTGATGTTGCAAATAATCGGTTATATTTTGCGCAAACGACAAACGCCACGCCAAGTCCTCTATATGCTGATTCATAGAGGCCGACACCATTTGTGCCAAATTGGCGTGCGTTTCCAAGATATTATCTTTGAGGTGCACTTGATAAAACGCCAACAGACACACCATCGGCACAACGGGCATCAGCACCACACCTACAAAGAGTTTAAACAATTTAGAAAATAAAGACATACTCCCTCTTAGTAGTATTATACCAATTCACATATGAACAGCGGGAACAATGTTACCCAAATAAAAAGAACTTGACAACCCAAAAAAAAAAACAATAATAAGGTGTTGGATAAAAAACAAAGGAGCAAATAATATGAAAAATACACAAGCATTTACGCTTATTGAACTTTTAGTTGTTGTCCTTATCATCGGCATTTTGGCGGCAGTAGCGTTACCGAAATACGAAATGGCCGTCATGCGGAGTCGTTACGCTACATTAAAAGCCAACACAAACGCTTTATTGGAAGCGGAACAAATATATCAACTGGCTAATGGAAGTTATACGGCAGACATGGAAGCCCTATCCATCGACCTAAGCGGGTGTACTTTATCGGAAGACAGGGGGACTTGCACCTATCCTTGGGGAATGTGCCGCATTACCACCGGGAGGGTTTCCTGTGAAAACACACAATCACTGAAAAATGGGTATGCCCACTACTACAGCAGCTCGGATTATGGTTCGGAATCTTGCTGGGCATTTACCACCGATCAAACCGATAAATACAACAAATTATGTAAAAAAGAAGGCGGAAGTTTTGTTTGGACCGCCGTATGTACCCAAAATTCAAACATTTGCAACATTTACAAAATAAGGGACTAAAATAATTTTGTAATTTGCGGGTCCTCCATGCACAGATACACGTGTGCTTTGGGAAAGGTTTTGCGAAGTAGCGGCATGAGGAATTGGTAGACTTCCAAGCGTTGTTTGTCGCCGTAGCGCATTTTGCCGTCAAAGTCTAATAAAAATTCGCCGTCTAATAGAAAATTCTGCGCAAAACGCGTTTCAATTTGTTTTTTTAACTCGCGGCTAAAGCGCAGCGTTCCTACACTAATCCACGCAATTTTATCCGCGGGCAAGGTGTCCGCCATTTCTTG
Source organism: Elusimicrobiaceae bacterium (assembly GCA_045645285.1). GTDB lineage: Bacteria > Elusimicrobiota > Elusimicrobia > Elusimicrobiales > Elusimicrobiaceae > Avelusimicrobium. The sequence continues at coordinate 31,417 of JAZRIL010000003.1, forward strand.
TACCGTGCGGGCGTAATCTGCTTGATATCCGTCGTAAATCACTACCGGGTCAAAGTGAAAACCGATACGGTATCCGGCCCGCGCCACCTCGCACGCGGCGTGTAAACGGGCGGTTAAACCCGGCGTAAAATGCTCGGCTTCACTCGTAATTTTAGAAGAATTAACCGACCACGACACCACCACATTTTCGCACCCGCCCACATTGAGTAGCCCGCCGATATTGACACTTTTTGTTTTAAACTCAAACTGCCACTTAGGCCTCTGGCGGAAAAACGGCACGAGCGATTGCGAGTACTGTGTAATATCGTCAAACACCAAGGAATCGGTAAATTCCCCGCTACCGATACGCGGCCTATCAAACGGTCCTTTATTAAATTTTCCGCCGTCTAATTTTTGTAAAAATTCATCCACATTAGCGGGCCATAAAATAGCGTGCAAATTTTGGTATTGTTGCAAGAAACAATACTCACACTCAAAACGGCAACCGAAACCCAAATTGATAAGATTATACCCACACCCCGCCGAACCGCAACTGCACGGACACGGTTTTAAAAAGTCATATTTTTCCCGGTGGATAAGGAGCGTTTCAGTGCGGCGTGAAAAATCAGCACTCCCCACTTGTGTTTTACCGTCGGTTTCTTTAAATTCCGCCCGAGGAAAGGCCGCCCGCACGCGTTGGGCAAGCGGCGTATCTTTAACGGAAGTTTCTATAAAAATTGTTTTGGGATAAAACGGACGCGGCGTTAAATCGGCACGCAGTTTTTCATCCAGTTCCAATTTAGGCAAATAAAATTGATTTTTGGCAGACGTTTTAAAATTGACGGGATAGCGACGTTTTAACAGCGTATTTTTTACACTTTCAAAGTTCTGGTTTTTAGCCGGAGTTAACACTTCTTGCGGGGCAATTTTTTCGCGCTTGGCAATCTCGTACACGAGGCGCACCAGTTCGCGCAATTTGTTCACGCCCACTTGCGGCAAAACGGTTTTTACGTAATTTTCCAATTCGCTGTTATTCATGTTGCCCCTCTAAAAACTCAATTTCTTGCACGGTCAATTTTAATGTGTTCCCCACTGTATTTTGTGCCACTTGTGTTTCGTTACGCACGCCGAAAAGCACATGCGAAACACCCGGGGTATGTAGTGCCCAGGCGATGGCTACAGCCGCCGGGGAAACATCTTTTTGGGCGGCCAGTTGTTGCGCACGAGCGACCGCCAACCGGGCTTTATCAAACGCTTCGCCGCGGTAACATTTATAAAAATAATTGCGGGCATCGGCGCGGCGCAAATTCGGCGCGGTTTTGTATTTACCGCTTAAAATTCCCCCGCATAAAACACCGTATCCGATAAACCGCGCCCCACAGCGGCGGCACGCGTCAAACACGTTTAATCCCGCTTGCGGGTGCAAAAGCGAAAATTCGTTTTGCACCGAAAAAATAGCCGTTACTTCCGCCGCCGCTTGAATTTGCGCCGACGATACATTACATAAACCAATATGACGAATAACCCCTTCCTCTTGCAAGCGCACCAGTTCCCCCACCGCATCCGCCAGCGGCACTTGAGGGTCGGGATAGTGGATTTGATATAAGTCCAGGGAGTCGGTTTTTAAGCGGGTAAGTGTTTCTTGTAGTTGTTTGCGGATCGTTTGCGGGCGCAAATCGTGGTCGGTCCAACTGCCGTTTTTAACAAGTCCGCATTTGCCGGCTAAAAACACATCCGCCCGATGACCTTGCAAGACGCGGCCCAACAGTTTTTCGCTCTCGCCCTCTCCGTACACCGGGGCCGTATCTATCCAATTTATTCCCGCGTCCAAGGCGGCAAACACGGCTCTTCGGGCTGCATTTTCGTCAAGCGGTCCCCAATCGTAACCGCCGCCAAACGGCCACGATCCTAACCCAAGGCGCGAAAAGAGAAAAGGAGAGGAACCGGCAACCGCCATAAATTTATGCTTGCGGAAGTCCGCCAAAACCGCCCATAGCTTGTGCGGCCATGGCTTGCGTGTCGCGCACGGCTTTATTAAAAACATCTTTGATGTCTTTAGCCAGTTCTTCTTCGGAAAAATTCCGCGCGAGCGCATCCACGCGTACTTCTTTTACTTCCATAGAGCCGTTCATGGTAACTTCCACCAAATGGCGGGGGCTGTCGGTTTTGATAACCATATTATCCAGCCGTTTTTTAAGTTCTTCCATTTGGCCTTTGAGTTTCCACAAATCTTTTAATTGTCCGAGTTTGTCAAACATAGTTTCCTCCTGTTTTTTAGATTTTACCAATTTACGAGTCTACTTGACCCGATTTTGACTTACTACCAACAGGGGACTTGACAAACCAAAAAAAAAAACAATAATAGAGTGTTGGACAAAAAACAAAGGAGCAAAAAATATGAGAAACAAACAAGCATTTACGCTGATTGAACTTTTAGTCGTCGTACTTATTATCGGTATATTGGCCGCCGTGGCCCTACCGCAATATAAAATGGCCGTGGGAAAAGCATATTGGAGCGAAATGGTCTCACTGGCCGGTGCCGTTAAACAAGCGCAAGAACGGTATTATTTAGCCAACAACACGTACGCAACTACACAAGATGAACTGGACATCGCCTTACCCGTCGCAGGAGATATCACAACAGACTCCCATTTTTACACTCCTTCGGGCCTTTTTGTCCGCCTCTATTCATTTGCCGTATATATCAATTCAAACGGACGTTTCCCCGGAGTTATGTTAATTACGTGTTTGGATCACGCCGAATGTCTCCCCGCAAAGCAAGCATGTTACGCCGTAGAGAATAACAAAAACGCGAATGAACTATGCCGCCGCGTATCCAAACGCGAACCTCTGGCAGGCACCACAAACGGATATAAGGTCTATTATATGGACTAAACGTATCTGCTATATTTCCGCACTTTCGCAACTACGCAAAAATACGGCGGAACAAATTATTTTTTTATTGGGAAATAATTTTTGCGCGGCGCATTGGTATACGGTTAATTGCGGGCGGTATTTTTCCACGAGTTGTTGCGTGCCGCCTGCGGGAATTTTATCGGTTTTGTAGTCTACTATCCAAATTGTACCGTCGGAATTTTCCAACACCGCATCCATGACACCGTTTTCTATAAGCCCGTTTTCGGCCACATACGAAAACGGCATTTCCGCGCCTAACAATTTACACGCACGCAGTTGGCTAAACAAAGATGACTGCACAAACGGCACGATAATTTCCGCCGCGTCCCGTTCGCGCTCGGTGAGTCCGCCGGACAAGGCGGCCGCACGCACGGCATCCGATACGTCCGTTTTCGGCTCCGTCAGTAAAATCTGCATGGCTCGGTGGCACACCGTTCCCACCTCCGCGGCGGCGCGTTGCGGCGGTGTGAGTTGTTCTTGATTTTCCACGCGCGCGCTGGGTGATAAATTTTGCTCGGCCAAAGCCGCCTGATACCGCACGCAACGCGCATCAAAGGTCTCACGCCAACGGGCAAGTTGCGTGGGGGCTTGCCGGGTCGTTGACTGTGCCGCTTGACGATAGCGGAAATTTTCCGGTGCCTCATAAGCCGCATACAACACCGGCACCGTCACCTCATCGTTTCCCCGGGTTGGGGTAGTCCCGTCCGGGAAAAACCCCGCTTGCTCAAAGGCGCGGGCGGCTTTGGCAGCGCCTTTGCGTCCGTCGGCTACTAACAAAAGTTGTTCTTTGGCACGCGTCAGGGCTACGTACAAAATGCGGATTTCCTCGCACCGCTCGTGCTTTTTTTGTTCTTCTTCCAAAAACGCCAAATTGGCGTCACAAATTTTTCCCGCGCGAAGCCCGTGCATATTATACTGCCACGAGAACAAATGAAGCGGCAATGAGGATGTAGCCGCGGCTTCTTTTTTAGACAAATCCGCTAAAATGACGACGGGGAAATCCAATCCTTTGGACTTATGCACCGTCATCACGCAAACGGCATCCAACGCCTCGCCGCTACCCGCGTTTAACTGTTCGGGGGCGGTATCTAACACGTCTTGTACGGCGGCTAAAAATTGACTCAGCGAGGCCGGTCTGTCGCCCAACAGTTGCGAAGCACGGTTAACCAGTTGTGTGAGAATTTCCAACGTCTGTTCGCCGTCATACGCGGCGGCGCACACATCGGGTAAATAAGTTTTATCCAGCACGTCCGCCAGAAAATTTTGCACGTCCGTGCGGCCGGCTTGGCGGGCAAACCCCGCTATTAAATCGTATAACCGCGCCGCCGCGCCGCAAGCGGTGGGGGCATATACGTTTAATTCATTACGGGCGGATAATTGATAAATTTCTTCATCCGTCAGCCCCCCCAAAGGACTGCGCAACACGCCCACCAGTGCCGTCGTGTCCGACGGGTCCACAATCACCCGCAGGAAATTTAAGAAATCGTTAATTTCCTGCCGCTTGAAAAAATCCTTTTCACTATCGGCACTAAACGCAATACCGTGGCGGCGCAAGGCATCGGTATACGGGCCGGACGTGGTGGCCGCGCGGGATAAAATGGCAATGTCTTTGTAAGCCAATTTTTCTCCGTTAGCCAACGACAAAGTTCCCACATTTTCTTCAATCCACCGGGCAATCATTTCGGCCTGGTTATCGCGCAAATCATCGGCCAATACCTGGGTCGGCGGCGGATTTACAAACAGCCACCGCACCGCCTGCGGACGGGGCGACTTGGTAGGATAGATAGGTTCGTAAGCCGGTTGAAAAGCCGCTTGTTGCACCATAGCCCGGCGGCAAACGCCGTTGGCCAGTGCCACGATGTCGGGCACACTGCGGTAATTTTGGCGCAAAAAGCACTTCACGCCGCCTTGGTTTAAAATTAGTTGGGTAAACAACTCATACGCGGTAATATCCGCCCCGCGGAAACGGTAAATGGACTGTTTCGGGTCGCCTACTACCACCAGTTTGCCCGGCTGAAGTTTCACATCCTGCCAGCGCGAAGCGGAGGAGGATTTTTCTTCGGCTAGGAAAAGAATTAACTCCCCTTGCACCGGGTCGGTATCCTGGAACTCATCAATAAAAAACACATCCAGTTTTTCTTTTAACAGCCGCCGCACATATAAGTTTTGCTGGACCAAATTGCGCGTTTTGACAATCAAATCATCAAAACTAAGCACTCCTTCGCGCGCGTAATCGGCCCGGATGAGCGCGGCCAGGTCACTCACCAATTCATAGGCCTGACGGAAAACGCGTTGTTTTTCCGGGCGCATTTTTTGGACGAATTGCACCAGCCCGCGCGCCCCCTCGTAATCGTCTTCTTCCCACCCTTTGGGCAGGGTAGAAGTCAAGGCGGGAGGTTCGTTTATTTCCGGCGGGGCAGGCACGTCTTCGCCGCGCAAGAAGGCGGCGGCGCGAGTGAGAGTAATTTCGGCCCATGCCAGGGCTTTTTCCACGTTGCGCGGGGTTTTTTTCTTGGGGTCTAGAAAAGCCGTACTCCACCGGCGGGCCTGGGCCGCTTTTTCCATACATACGTTGGCTATCATGTGTGCGTGAGAAAAATAATCATACCGCTCCATTTTTCCGCTACACAATGTTTGCACAAAAATTTTAAGTTCATCTAACGAAATTTCCGGCAAGACTTCTTTCCATTTCTCCGCCCGTGGGGCGTGTTCCCCCAGTTCGCTGTCCAAAAAGGCGTTCCACCGGGCATTAAAGATACGCGCGGCTTTGGCCCCGGGGTCAATTTCGGCCTGCGGGCTGAGCCCGGCTTCCAACGGAAACGTGCGCAAAATATCCGCGCAAAAGCCGTGTATCGTGCCCACGCTGGCGCGGTCCAACCGGGCCAAAGCCGCTTGTGCACGCGGTAATAAAACGTCATTTTTAAGAGAAAAATTACAGTGAAGAAAATGTAACAGCGAGTCCTGTGCCGGGGGCTCACCCGCGGCTTCTTGTTGGATATCTTGCACGATTTGGTGCAACGCGGTGACTAAACGGTTTTTGATTTCGGCGGCGGCCTTTTCGGTAAACGTCAGCGCGACGATTTTATCCATCGCAATTCCCTGCGCCAAAGCCGCCAGACAAATACGCCGGATCAGTAGCGTGGTTTTGCCGGTGCCGGCGCCGGCCTCCACCACCATATTGACGTTTAATTCGCGCTGTACGCGCGCGCGGTCTTCGGTTAAATCAGTCAGCGCCATAGCGAGCCTCCTCCAACTGTTGGATTGTTTTACTTCTGCGCGCGCGCATCAAACAGGCAAAACTGTCTTTGCGGCAAATAGCACGGTACGGGCAATACGTACATAATTCCGATGGGCTAAACACAAAATTTCCTTGCACTGTAATATCAACCAATAATTGCAAAAACCGGCGGATGCGCGGCAACAAGGCCGCGATTTGTTCGGCAGGCAAATCGCGCCGGTCGCACCCTTTTTGCAAAACCAGCAAGCACGAACCCGCCGACGCCCTGCCGTTTAATTGCCGTAATTTTTGGGCAGCCAACACGTACAGCACCGGTTGGAAAATTAAATGCGTAAAAAACGATTCGCCCAAATCGGCTGTTCCTTTGCGGGATGATTTATAATCCGCCACCAAAAATGTTTTTTTCGTTTCATTCACGTCTATACGGTCAATAATCCCCCGCAGTTTAACAGGCAAATCTTCCACCGCCAGCGAATCAAATGCCCACTCAAAATAAGCGGGAACAAAATCCCCCAGCGCGCGTAAATCTGCCTGCACAAATGCGGTTAATTTCTCGCACATTTGTGCCAAAATCAACTCCCATACGACGGGATAAATTCCAAATGCGCGGTAACTTTGCGCAGTATATTCTTTGGCTAATACCCGGCGTAAATACTCGGCTGCCCCGCTATCCGACAAATCGTGGGTGAGGTGCTGGCGGTATAGTTCGCGGTAAAATTCTTCCAATACCCGGTGGTATATCCGACCGCGCAAATGGGGCGCCAGCGCATGACGGCTGAGCAGTTCCTCATTGTCGGCCAAGTGCAATGCTTTGCGGAAAAAATAGCGCATCGGGCATGCGGCCAAATCCTGTAAGGCCGAGGGCGAAAAACCCTGCACTTGCTCATGTTCAAACACGGCCTTCCCGTCCGAAATACAACCGTCGTACACTCCGGCGGCCCCGCGGCTTTTGAGCGCGCGCGTGGCCGTAATTTGGCGCAAAACACCGTCGTTTAATAAACCTGCCATGCGCAAAGTTTCTTCGGTTTGCGACCCCAAGAAAGCAGACAAAGATACTTCTTTGGGCGTCCAAAATAACGGGCTTACCGAACCCAATTGTTGGGTAATTCGTGCCCCCACTTGCGGCGCATCTTCCGCGCGCCAATCGGTAGAAGTCGCACGGGCCAGTTCCGCTACAAACACCGAGGGCACCCGCTCTTTGCCGTCGCTCCCACGACACGCATACGACACATACACCCGCTCACTGGCCGCGGAACACGCCATAAAAAATAATAGCCGCTCCTCTTGTGTACGCTCGGCGTGTTGGTTCACCCAATACCCCAGCATATCCCGCAAAACATAGCGGTACTTATCGCGGAAAATCGGATCTTCGGGGATAATTTGCGGAAATACTTTTTCGTTCACCCCCAACACAAACACCACCTTAAATTGCAATCCGCGCGCGCGTAACACATCCGTAAATACCACACCGCGCGGGGCATCTTCCACCTCGTTAAAGGTAAGGCCGGAAAGGGCCTCTGTTAATTCCCGTCCGAACTCGCCGGGCCGGGTATGCGCGCGGATAACGCCGTATTGCGTTAACGAATCTACGCACGCACACACGGATTGATACCTCTCACTTTCGCGCCCCTGCAAAGAGGTTTCGTCCACGTTATCTGTTAAAAATTGACGGGCCAACGCGCATTTTTCCGCCCACGGCCCCGGCTCAGATAACCGGTCCAACTGCGTGGCCGTTTGTTCCAGCCACGTCAGGAAAGCCGGGTCAAATCCGTCGGTTTGCGGCAACAAATCCCGCCATTGGCTGACCTGTAAACTAACGAGTGATTTTTCCACCAATTTACGCCAGACTTTTTTCTGCGGCGCGCGGAAATACGGGGAGGACACCACCGCCAACACATCTTCGCGCGTAAAACCGTTGGCCGCCAGTGAAAATAAATTAAAACAAAATACCCCCAACGGGCACGATGTCAGCGGGTACGTAAACGATGCATTGAGCGGAATTTGGTTTTGGGCAAACGCGCGCCGCACGATGTCCTGATACGGTTTGGACGCACGCACCAACACGGCCATATCTTTAAAATCAATTTTTTCTTCTTCTGCCAGGCGCAAAATTTCTTTAGCCGCAAAAAACACTTCCGCGTGCGGACTGGCCGCACTCATTAACCGCACTCCCGGTGCCTCCCCTTGCCCCTGCGGCGCAAATAAATATTTCCCCGCCGCGCCCAAAGCCCCGAAATCGGCGCCGGGAGCGTCGGGCCTGTTTTCATCGGTGGATTGTTTTGCCGCGCCCAACCAGTTCGTTTCAAAAAACTTCCGGGCAAACTCATAAGCGGGGAATTTACCATACGGAGCAAACACGGTCAACGGATATTGTTGCCGCAAGCGGTTGAAAAACTCCAAGGGCCGCCCGGGCATATCGTAAAACCCGTACCAAATAATGTTGGAAAATTGTTTTAAATACGGGGAAGTCGCCACCTGCTCCAGGGCCCGTTCAAATAACGCCTGGTACGGACGGTAGCCGGGCAGTTGGGCTTCGCGTTCCGCATAGCGTTTGTACACGCGAAGTAACCACAAAAAACGCTCTTTATCTTGGGCGACATTTTCCGCAGAAGAAGTGACCAGGTGTTCTTCCAATACGTCGGGCTCGGCCAAACTGTCGGACAAATCGCGCAGCGCTGATTTGAGCGCACCCACAAACCCGCGCGACACCGGATACAAATTAAGCCCGGGCTCATTCAAAATATCTTTAAGCAAAAAATCACGCAAATGGTCTTGCGGGAAAACGGGAAGCGCGGGGCCGGCCTCGCTATCCAACCGGTACAACAACGACGAGGCCGTACAAAAATGAACATTCGCCACGGCTCCTTGCGTGCGGGCCAACTGTGTTTGCAACCGTTTGGCCAACACCGACGACGCACATACCACCAGCCACGGCTCCAACGGCCGGCGGGTCTGCGCTAAACGCAAAAAAGACTTCTCTAACGACGGATAATGTGCGTAAAACAGTTGCATAGGGCACGGATTTAGTAAAATAAAAATACCTACTTTATTATTGCATTTTTGCACTGTTATGCAAAGTTTTTAAGGAGCACACCGTGACTGTTTTGGATGCTGTTTTACTTGGTTTATTGCAAGCGCTGGGCGAATTTTTGCCGATTTCCAGTTCCGCGCATTTGGTGTTACTGCCCTATTTGCGCGGGCAGGAATATCAAGGCCTGTCCTTTGATGTGATGTTACACGCCGCCACACTACTGGCTGTACTGCTTTACTTTTGGCGTGATTGGTGGGTGTTACTCAAGCAAGGACTCTCCGCCCCCAAAAGCCGCGAAGGCCGTTTGTTGTGGTACATAGCAGCGGCCACCGTTCCGGCGGCGGTGATGGGATTTTTATTAAACGACTGGGCCGAAAGTACGTTTCGCCACCCGGCGTTAATTGCCGTAAATTTAATGGTGTTTGCCGGGATTTTATGGTGGGCCGATAAACAGGCCCGCGCGGCGCAAAGCGATTTATTTGACATATCATTTAAGACGGTTTTTTTGATAGGTTGTGCGCAAGCGCTTGCCCTTATGCCGGGCGTATCGCGTAGCGGCATTACGATTACGGCCGCGTTATTTTTAGGGCTTTCGCGCAGCACGAGCGCGCGTATTTCGTTTTTACTTTCCGCCCCGGTTATCGCGGGGGCGACGGTGCTGGAATTGGGGCACTTGGCCCCGGCGGATTTTAACGGTGCGTTACTGGCCGGATTTGTCAGCGCGTTTATCGGCGCGGTGCTTGTCATCGGCGGACTGATGAAATACATTAAATCACATACGTTTAATGTGTTTGTGTATTACCGGTGGATAGTAAGTGCCGCAATTTTAGCGGTCTATTATCTGAAAAAATAATAGTTTACTTTCCTGAAAATCAACCTTCGTTTCTTCGGACCCGGTTGTTACATATTTTATTTTCTCTCAGAGATTTTATCCCGTTTTCTAACAGACAAGAGCAGATCCCGATAATACTAGCCGTTTCGGATACAAACTTTGCCAACCCCCGGGAGGAACGCTTGCTTGAAACGGAAATGATTACACATTTTGCAAACTCCCATCACACACGTTGCCTTGCGCGCGCATGATTTTGACGCGGACAAGTCCGTGTACATTTTCCGGTGCGTTCTCCAGGATGACGGTTTGGAAGTTGGACGTAATGCCGTGCGTTTGCCCTTCCTTATATTCCTCTACAAATACGGTTTGCTCCGTGCCAACCAGCGACGCGGCAAAATCCGCGCGCAATTCTTTGTCTAGTGCGCGCAATACTTCGGCGCGGCGTTTGATTTCGCCCGCGGGCAGTTGCGGTAGCCCGGCCGCTTTTGTGCCGGGGCGCGGCGAATAACTAAACACGTGAAGTCCGGCCAGTTTTTGTGCGCGGATAAAAGAAACCGTTTCTTCAAAATTTTCGTTTGTTTCGGTAGGGAACCCGGCAATTACGTCGGCAAAAATGCCGATACCGGGCACACTGTTGCGCAACGTTTGCACGCGCGCGGCGTACTGCGCCGTATCGTAATGACGATTCATCGCTTGTAATACCGGGTCGCTTCCGGCTTGCAAGGGTAAGTGAAAATAATTGCAAAACCGCGCGGGAAAATTTTTCATCGCAAGGATAACTCCGTCCGTAACCGTTTGGAGTTCTATGGACGAAAACCGCACGCGAAATTCACCCGGCAGATTGGCAATTTCGCCGCACAAAGCGGCTAAATCGGCCCCCGTTTTGGGGCATTTGTAATTACCGATATTGATACCCGTAAGCACAATTTCCGCAAACCCGTTTTGCACGAGATTTTTGATTTCCGCAAGCACATCCACTAATGGTTTGGAACGTTTTTCCTTTCGCGCAAACGGCACAATACAGTACGAACAAAAACAGTCGCATCCGTCTTGGATTTTGATAAACGCGCGGCTGTGCCCTTCGTGGCCGGATACCGTCCAGCAAACATCTTCTTCGTTAAAAAGCGCACGGCCCAACTCGTATTTCCCCACAATTTGTGCCGACGGGAAAACTTCCCGGATATGCGCACTATGTGCGGCGGCATAACACCCGGTCAAAATAAGCCGCGCGGTTGGATTTCGGCGTGAAATTTGACGAATAAGTTTTTCCACATCTTTATCGGCCTCATGGGTAACGGTGCATGTATTTAACAGGCAAATATCGGCTGTTTCAAAATCATCAGTAGGTAAAAAATCATGTCGTAAAAAATCTTCCCGGATGGCCTGGCTTTCCACTTGGTTGACGCGGCAACCGAACGTCTTAATAAAAAATGTCGTCATAACAGTTTGGCACATGCGGCAATGCACGCGGTTTCCGCGCGCAAGATATTTACGCCAAGCGTAACCGCAGGCGTGTGATAGTTGGCGGCCAGCGCAATTTCATCTTGCGTCCACCCCCCCGCCGGCCCGATAAATAAACGAACGTGTGGCGGGTGATTGAGTTGCGCAATTCCCCACGCCAAGGTATGCGTTTGTTCGGCCTCGTAGGCAATCAGAGAGGGGGTGTGTTCGTCTGAAACGACTTGTGTAAACGGCGCAGGCGGCAAAATTTTCGGCAGAAAAGGCGTGTTACATTGTTTACACGCACAAAGCATAATTTGTTGCCAGCGGACGCGTTTTTCTTCCCACTTTTTGAAAACATCATACTCGCTGCGCGCGGAAGAAATCGGTTGAAAAAACGACACGCCCAATTGCGTACATTTATCCAAAACTTCCTCCAACCCAACGCGGGAGTTTGGCACAAAACACAGTGTTATCTCAAGCGGGACGCGGCGCACTTCACGCGGGGCAAGCAACGTGCCGCGCACAAAATTTTTTTGGATTTTATCAATACGAGCGTCATACTGGCGACCGGTACCGTCAAAAACAAGGATCGTGTCGCCCTCTTTATGACGTTGGACGTTGGCGGCATGGTGCGCCTCATCATCCAAGAGGAAAAATTCTTTTTCTTTAATATCCGCGAAATACTGTGGCATACGGATATTTTACCTTTTTTGGTTCACAAACTACATTTTATAAATACGATGCGCGCTTGTTTCTTGGGCCAGTGTGCCCCGGAAAAGTTTTACACAATAATCCCCGGGATTTTTGTCAAAAGTTATGCTCAGTTTTTGCTCTATACAGTAAATTTCATTTTCGGCAATCTGATCTACCACACCTTGCGGGTTAATAATGACCAAAAAACCGGCCCCCTTATAGTTTCCTGAAATCCGTATTGCAAAAGAAACTTCATAGGTTTGTTTTTCCATCTGCAACGACCAGTCATTGTTAGAAAGCGTATCGGTAATGCCGGAACCGGTATAACCCTGCGTATTTCCGGACAACGGAAAATCTACCGCCAACTCATCAAACGTCGTCGCATAAGAACCGTTTGCTAAATAATAGGCCTCTTGGGCATCACGCAAGGTCCGAAGCAGCGCCAGCCCTTCCGCTGCTTTGCTCTTCTCCACCGCTTTTTGATACTGCGGCAGGGCCACTGCCGCGAGTATACCGATGATGAGTACCACGACGAGTAATTCAATTAGCGTAAATCCTTTTACACTTAAAATGCCTTTAAAACTACTTTTATTTTCCATATATATCCCTCCGCAGGAATTTAATATATGTTTATTAAAGCAAAAAAAAAAACGAAGACAAGCCCATTTTGTGCCTTTTTAAAAAAACGCTTGACAAATCAAAAAAAAAAACGATAATAAAGGAACGCAAAAAATAACAAGGAGCAAACAACATGAAAAACACACAAGCATTTACACTCATTGAACTACTCGTCGTGGTACTCATCATCGGCATACTCGCGGCAGTGGCCCTGCCGCAGTATCAAAAAGCCGTAGAAAAAAGCCGCGTAACCACGCTTTTGTCTGCCATGAAAACCATTGTAGACGCCCAAGATGCATACTATCTGGCTAACGGAGAATATGCACAGGATATTGATATGCTTTCCGTGGATATGCCCGCCGGATCAGAAAAAATAACCGACCCGGCAAGTTACCGCTTGCCAACGGGCTCGTCAATCGCTTTAGGCAGCGATTATGATATTGTCTACGGCGCGACGACACGTATCCAAATTAACTGGGGCTTGCAGAATCACAACATTTACTGCGGCGCTGACCCCAAAGATTCAATAGGGATACAAGTATGTAAAAGTTTGGCAAGTCCGGGTCAACAGACAAGAACCCAAGGTTGCAGTGGGTTCACCCAAAAACCTATAAGTTGTGATTTCTATCAAATTTCGCTCTGATAGATCTGTAAAAGACGGCGCGTAACCCAACGTTACGCGCCGTCTTATCCGTAAATCAAACAACTAGGCAACCAACAGACTAATACTCCACACCAGAAACACGCCCAGCAGTGTAATGGCGACAAACGCCGGCACGCACGAGGCCACCCACGCCAGCACCGCTTTACCGTACGATACGCCGTACGCACGTTTTAATCCGCGTACCAAATATCCCAGTTGCAAACCAAACACCCCTATCAGCGCTACCGGAGACAGCCACACCAAATGCGCTTGCGGAAATGCGGCCGAAATAAGAGCAAAGGCCACGAGTAGTCCCTTGATAAACCCGGCCGAGCCGATAAGCACAAAAAGTTTGACGGGCGAAGTTTCCACGCGGAAAAAATCCAAAAACAATCCGCAAAACGAAGCCAAAAAACAACCGGCCGCCAGTTCCGCCACAAAAACAACGGCCACTTTAAGCAGTAACACCGGCAAGGCCACGCCGTCGCCGATGTTAAAAAACAACACCCACCCCAGGGCCGCCATTAAATAACCCACACACGCTTGCGACACCGAGCGCTCCTCCAGAAGTGTGCGCAGGGCTTGTTCGGGTTGGTTGGCATATTCAAAATAGGATTTAAGCAAATGCATAGCCGCTCCTAATTCACCCACAAGTACGACACGCTGGGAGTGGCCAATGTCTGCAATTGTTTAGCCAGCGTTTGGTTTTCCATGTTGGAGCCGAGCGAGAAAATAAACTCACGGAATCCTTCCCCGCGCTGGTTCAAAATTTCCGGGTCTTTGAGTCCGGCCAGTTCTCCGGCCAACAGCCGCGCTTCTTCTTCGCCGCCGAGTTTATCAATAAACCCTAAATTAAAGGCACGTTGCCCGGTAAAGACACGTCCGTCGGTATATTCGGTTAAATCTTCCGCTTTTACTTCCGGACGTCCGGCTTTGACCGCGGCAAAAAATTGCGTATACGTGTCATTGACCATATCTTGCAAGATGGCTTTTTCGGCATCGGTCATCGGGCGGAAAGCAGAGCCCATATCTTTGTATTTGCCCGACGTAATCGGAATCACTTTCACACCGATTTTGTCAAAGAGCCCTTCTACGTTACTGGCTTGCATAATGACCCCGACCGAGCCCGTAATCGTGCCCGGTTCGGCCACAATTTTATCGGCCGCCATGGCAATATAAAAACCGCCGCTGGCCGCCACGTCGCGCATCAGGGCCACAATTTTTTTACCTTGTTCTTTGGCTTTTACAAGTTCGCCGTAAATGTTTTGCACCGAGGCCACCGTCCCGCCGGGGGAATTGATATCCAACACAATGGCTTTGACGTTTTTATCTGCCGCGGCCTGGCGAATCCGTTTAGCAATAGCCGCCGCGCCCGACGGGCGGGACCACGGCCCGGAATTATTATCCTGCGCAATCACACCGCGCACTTTAATCCAGGCGATGCCCGGCTTGTCGGATTTAGAAAACGAGGCCAACAGCGTTCCGTCGGCCCGATTAGATTTTTCTGCCGGTTTTTTACATTTCGGCACAGGGCGCGTGGCTAAAAAAAGCCCGCAACACATGGAAGTAATAAATGTTACCAACAACAAAAATGCCCAAATACTGCGCGGGGCAAACGAACTGTGCGCCGGCGGTTCTTTGGTAAAAACAGCCGGTTTTTCGTGTTCTTCTAGTTTCTTTTCCCATTGTTCTTTCGGCAAACTGGTAGACGTATCTTCAAACACATCTTGCGTGCCGGATTGGTTTTGTTCCTGTTGCGGTTGATTTTCGTTTTCGGACATAAATTCCTCGCTAATAAAAATAATACCTTATTATAGCAATTAAATTGCTAAAATATGAGCAGTTCCTATTTCAAGAGGTGTGTATGTTAAACGGAGTATTTACGGCGTTAGCCACGCCCTTTACGGCGGAAAATCAAATTGACTTTACAGCCCTGGAACGCCTACTGGAAGCCCAACTTGCCGCCGGCGTGCATGGGTTTGTGCTGCTGGGTACGACAGCGGAAACGCCCACTTTGTCGGCCGATGAGAAAAAACAAATCTTGGATTTTTGTGTTCCGCGTTTGCAAGGCAAATGCAAAATCATCATTGGCACCGGGTCCAATTCCACCGCGGCGGCGGTAGCAAACACACGCGCGGTGTTACCTTATAAACCCGATGCGGTGTTAGTCGTTACTCCGTACTACAACAAACCCAATCCAGCGGGTCTAATCGCCCATTACCAAGCCGTGGCCGCCGTGGGGCTCCCCCTTGTTCTGTATCACATTCCCGGACGCACCGGGCTCAAACTTCCGACGCATGTACTAACCGGTTTACTAACCGCTGTGCCGCAAATTATCGGGATAAAAGAGTCGGACTACGACCCGGCCCACGTCATGGATTGCGCCGTCAATTACCTAGGCAAACTGGATTATTTGTGCGGTAACGACGACTTATTCCCGCAGTATTTAGCAATAAACGCCGCAGGCATTATCAGCGCGGCGGCCAACGTGTTTGCACCCGCATTTGTACAAATCTATAATTTATTTAAGCAAGGCAATCCCCAACAAGCGTTTGAAACGTTTGCTCGGTGGTATCCTTTAATCAAAGCGTGCTATGCCGAAACAAACCCCACCTGTATTAAATATATGTTAAGCAAGTTAGGGTTCGGCACGGCGGCGGTACGTTTGCCGCTGGGGGAAATTTCCCGCGAGCACCAAACCCACTTGGATACCCTGTTGCAAACGGCTAATCCGCAAGGGCTGGTCCGGTGAGGGCAGTATGAAAACAGTAGGCATTATCGGTATCAACGGAATGGTCGGCCGCAACGTAGAGGCCGAACTGAAAAAAATCAACCGCCCTTTTGAAGTTAAAACTTTTGGGCGAAACGACGAAATCCCGGCGTTAGATATTGCCGTGTTATGCACGGATAACCCCGTCAGCCGCGAATTGGCCCCTGCGCTTAAAAACCGGGTCAAATTTATCGTGGATATGTCATCCGAATTTCGCATGACGCCCGGCGTGCCGCTTGTCATTCCGGAAATTAACGCCCACGCCATTACCCAAGATACGCCGCTTATCGCCAGCCCCAACTGCACTACCACAGGGCTTGTGATGAGTCTGGCCCCGCTTAAGCCGTTTTACAAGTTTGAAGAAATTTTCTTTTGTTCCTACCAGGCCATCAGCGGCGGCGGGAAAAAGTTATTGGACGATTTTCACACCCCCGGTTCGTACTACGAAAAAAATTGCGTGCCGCTTATCGGCTCGTTACTCTCCAATGGACACACGAGCGAAGAATTAAAGGGGCTCTACGAAAGCCGGAAAATTTTGGAAATCCCGGATTTAAAAGTCTATTGCCACACGGTACGCGTGGGCGTGGAAAACAGCCACTCGTTGGGTGTAAGTGTTAAACTGAACCAAAAAGCCGACCTGGCGCAAATCCAAGACGCGTGGAATAAATTCCCGAATTTAACCTACTCCGCGTCCGTCGTTACGCCTAAAGAAGCCAGCGGCAAAGAAACCACCTTTATCTGCCGTTTACGCCGGGACGTGGAAGAAGAAAACATCATCCACTACTTCGTTACGTTTGACAATTTACTTAAAGGCGCGGCCATGAACGGACGTCAAATTGTGGAAGTATTATTGGAGCGTTTTGTATGACCCCGGTGCGCGTGTTTATCAACGGTGCCAACGGCAAAATGGGCCGCGCGATGGTGCGTTTAATAAACGACCTGCCGTCCCTGAATTTAACACTCGCCGCTACGCGCAGTGCCGGGCAAAATGTTCGGGCGGAATTTGACGTGGTAATTGATTTTTCCACCCCGTCGGGCGCGCAAGAAGCGTTTGAAATTGCCCGCCAACACCAAAAACCGTTTTTAACGGGTACCACCAATCTGCCGGAAGAATTTTTAATGCGCCTACAACAAGAAAAAAGTATCCCCGTATTTTTTGCACCCAATGTCAGTTTGAGTGTTTACTTTTTTACGCAACTGGCTGTGCAAGCGGCAAAAATGTATCAGGAATATACAACCCACTTGCACGAAATTCACCACATCCATAAAAAGGATGCCCCCAGCGGCACGGCTAAAAAAATTGCCGCCGCGCTCGGCTTTCCCGCCGAGCAAGTTACTTACGAACGCTTGGGTGAAACCGTCGGCACACACGAAGTAAAATTTACTTCCCCCTTTGATGAAATTTCCCTCACGCACCGCGCCACCAACCGCGATTTGTTCGCCAAATCGGCCTTGGAAATTGCGGCGTGGCTGGTTACGTGCGCACCGGGATTTTACACCATGAAAGACTATGCAAAATTTAAATTAGAGGAAACCATAAAATGAAAATTCACTTCATAGGAATTGGCGGCGTAGGCATGAGTGCCCTGGCCCAACTGCACGCCATGGGCAAAGACGAAGTAACCGGCTCGGACCGGCTGATTAGCAAGGGATATACCGATATGGCCTTGTGGGATTATTTGAAAAAACTAGGCGTTAAATTGTTCCCGCAAGACGGCAGTGGTATTGACGAGAAAACCGAACTCGTTATTTTATCTTCCGCCATTGAAGAAGACAACCCCGAACTCCAAAAAGCGCGTGCGTTGAACATTCCTACCATGCACCGCTCGGAGTTACTGGCCAAACACGTGGCCGCCCACCGCACCATTGCCGTCTCCGGCACCAGCGGCAAAAGCACGACGACGGCTATGATTTACGACATTTTGGCCTTTGCCGGGTTGGAACCGTCCGTCATTACGGGTGCGGCCATTTTATCTTTGCAAAAAGAGCAAGGTGTTTTTGGTAACGTATATAAAGGAAATTCCGATTTACTCGTTATTGAGGCCGACGAGAGCGACGGCTCTATCGTCAAGTATAAACCGCATTTAGGGTTGTGTCTCAACTTGCAAAAAGACCACAAAGAAATTGAAGTTTTGCAAGGATATTTTAAAGAATTTGTGTCGCATTGCAAGACGGCTATTATCAATGCCGAAGAAACAAATTTGCAAGCCGTGGCTCCAAACGCCAAAACGTTTGGGTTGTCTTACGGGGATATTCACCCGACGGAAATTAAAGTAGACGGGTTCGGTTCGGATTTTTCCATTCAAGGCCAACCGTTCCGCTTGCAAGTGCCGGGCTTACATAACGTAGCCAACGCCACTGCCGCCGTAGCCGCTGCGCTGGAATTGGGCGTAGATTTGGAAACGTGCGCCAAGGCCTTGCACAAATTCCAAGGGATTGCCCGTCGGTTTGCGAGCATCGGCAGTTACGATAAAATTGAGGTCGTGGACGATTTTGCACACAACCCGCACAAACTGGCCGCCACGATTGCCGCCGCCCATTTGCGCGGTAAACGGGTGTTAGCGTTTTATCAGCCGCACGCGTTTACGTCTATTAAACTATTAACAAACGAATTTGTGGAAAGTTTCGCGCGCTCTATCGGTCCCAACGACCACTTGTGGCTGACCGAAGTGTATTATCCGGGCGGAACGATTCCGCAAGGCGTGTCTTGCCGGACGATATACGAGGGATTAAAAGCACGCGGCGTAAACGTGAGTTACGACGGTTGCCGTGAACATCTCTTGGCCGAAATGGCCGCCGCCGCACAGCCGGGCGATATTATGCTGGTACTCGGTGCGCGCGACCCGACTTTAACGGATTTTGCGCGTAAGTTACTGGCGGCGTTAAAAGAACGTCAACCTTCCTGTGCGTGCAAAAACTGCATGCTGGGCAACTGCTGTATGTCGTTTAGTAAATAAGTATTTATTGAGATAGAAAACCCCGCGTTCAAAAGAACGCGGGGTTATTTTTAGAAAAATTATGGCAGTTCATAGGAACGTCCGTAACTGTCCTCTTTGATTAAGGTTCCTTTCATAATTTGTGCACAATAGGCACCGGGCGCTAATGAAGAATCAAAAGGAATTGTTGTAGTTGTTTTACGTTCATAACACCTGATAGGTAAAGCATCATGTTCGGCACTTCCGTTTTTAGAAACCGGAGCCATAAACACAGCCCCTTTGTATTTGCCATCCAACCTTGTCATAAATAAATTGGTCCCATTAGCATAGTTGAGCTCCACTTCCAAAGCCCACTGACCGTTAGAACGAGTATCCTGCGAAATGCCGAGCACTTTGGCTGTTTTAGGCCACGGAATCTCTATGGCAAGCTCATCAAACGAGGTCATTTCCGTTCCGTTGGCTAGGTAATATACTTCGGCCGCCTGCGCTACAGATTTAAGCATTGTTATTGCTTGCGTAGCACGTGATTTTTCAACTGCTTTTTGGTATTGCGGCAGCGCCACCGCGGCAAGTATGCCGATGATTAAAACTACTACTAATAATTCAATTAGCGTAAATGCTTTTGCGTCTAAACAGCCCGACAAACTACTTTTCTTTTCCATACATATCCCTCCACAGAGAATGAGTATACGCAAATACTAGCAAAAAAAAAACGAAGTCAACCCCCTTTCAATCTCACGACAAAAAACACCCGGGAGTAAATCCCGGGTGTTATCCAAAAGAGAAAACCCATTATTATAAATACAAATCAAAACGGTCTAATAATTTCCCTTTCTCGTTGTACACTTTAGCAGACAATTTGCGGTCCACAATTTTGATCGCCGCAAAATGCCGCGCCGATACAAACCGTGCCGTAGCCGGGTTAGGGTTTTCGCGCTTGGTGGGTTTGGGGGCCGCCGTGCCGAGTGTTACATACGTAACTCCGCGCGGTTTGGGTTCGCCGCGGAACATCGCAAACGTCCGCTCGTAGTCGGCATCGCCGCCTTGCAAGACTAAATTGACTTGATAATCTTCAAAAATTTTTACGAGATTTAAAAACACTTCGTTATTACTCCCGCGCGCTCCGGACGAATACGCCGGCGCGTTCATCACCACAATACGCCACTTTTCCCCCGCCGTGGCAAGTGTATTTTTCAGCCAGGCAATTTGGGCTGATTTCTCGTCAATATCCGGTGCCCACACGGCGCCTTCGGCCACATTGGTATCCAGAAAGATAAACCGCGCATTGGCCGAGTCAAACGAATAATACTTGGGTGTGGCGTTGCTCCACGTCATATCATGATATCTGCGGTAGTTGGTAAGAAAAAACGGTTTACTGTCGCGGCTTTCCCTATCCGGTCCATACTCGTTAGGACCCACGGCAATGAACAGCGGCGTCTTGCGCAAAACTTCTTGAAACGGCGTAAAAAATTCCGCATTGGCATCGCTATTTAAACCACTGCGGGTTATATTTCCGGTATGAATAAGGAAATCACTTTTTTCCTGTGCCATAAGCGCGGCCAAACTTTCACGCGCCTGTGCAGAATCATCCGCCGGGGCAGCCGGGGTTAAAATACTGGGCAAAAGCGAGTCCTGCGTGGGAGCCGGAACCTCGGAAGACGCGGTGGAGCCCATTGCCATAAAATTAACAATTTTCCGCTCCGCCGAGAACAACGTACGGAACGTACCGCCAAGCGGCTCTTGCACCCCGTCTTGCGCTTGGTTATACACGTAGACGCGGTAGCAAAAATCCTGATTGGGCACTAAGCCATATAGCACCGCTTTGTGTTGGGTGGCGGCGGGAGTAATAGTCATAATTTGATTACACCGCGGTGCCGGCCCATACTCCAGCCACGACGGCGTAACAACGTCCGTCTGCCAACGTAACACAAGCGTAGTTTGGGTGGGATCTTCCAAATACGGTCCGCGCACAATCTGCGCCGCCCGAACGGTGGATACAGCCAACAATAATAAACAGAAAAGTGTTAATTTTTTCATCTTTAGTTATTTTAGCAAATATCTTCCGGCCAACTAAAGTAAATGGGCAAAGTGGCCCGAAATTTGGTTAAATAGATAGTATGAGAAAAAGTATTCTTCTTGCTATTATTTGCAGTACCTTTATCTGCGCCCAAGCGCGCACAGTGGATGTAACGGCCGACTATACCGGAGCGTCCCATTTCAACCAAGTACAAGTCGGTGCCACGTTGGCACCGTCGCTTCGCACCCGGGCCGGGGTGGAAGTTAAAGGAGTCAAAGAAAACGGCATTAAGGACCCTATTTTTTCGTTGGCGGTACCGCTTTGTTTGGAGTTTGAATTACTGCGTTTATCGCTGCGGCCTTTCTATTATTTTGAAAACAAAAGCCATGAGACCGCCTTTCAAAATGCCGGGGCATTCGGCCTTAATACCCAAGTGCGCATGACGCTCAAAGAGGACGAAATCAACGATATATACACACACGCTTTTTTGGGGGCCTCGTTCGCGCGGCAAAAAGGAACCGTGTTCTATCATGCCGACCCGGCCCAAAACCGCTATTACAACGAAACCGCGTACGCCATGGGGCTTTCGCAAACGTTGTTTAATTCTTTCGGGTTTGACCTGGAAGGAGCCGTTTTCCAATATCCCGACGGCGTATCTAAAGTGGCCGGCCTGCGCAGTATTATGAACCAACAAGAACTGGCCTCCACCCAAACGTTGGACGTGGTACACGAATTACCGAAATATACCCTCGGGGCCCGTGTCACCCGGCTCTGGGCGGAAAACAATTCCTCCTTTTTCATCAGTTACCGCTACGGCGAATATCACACCGCCGAGCCGGAACATTCTGTCATCGTGGGCAACTCGTTTATGGCCCTTAAAAATTTATCCGTAGATTTAGCGTATAACCACGTACGCACGGTACACAACCGGGACCGGCGCGATATCGGCTATATACGCCTGTCCACGTACTTTTAGAGGAACCGGATTATGGAAAGACCTGATTTAAATATCAATACACACGCTTTAGCCCTTATTGCACATAAATTGCGTACTCCGCTTTCCATTATTAACGGTTATTGCGAGGCCATACAAGCCCAGCAAAAAGGCACGCTTTCCCCTTTTGCCGCCAAGGCCCTGGACGAAATGGCCCTCCAAGGGACGCACCTATCGCAACTGGTGGATAAACTGATTGCTTTTAATAAAGTGTTTGCCATCAAGCCGGAAAATTTTGAGAAAAAAGAATTGCTCCTCAAGCCGCTTATTAAAGACAGTGCCGCACGCGCGCTGGCCTTGGCCGAGAGTCTGGCCGGAGCGGCCACGCCTTCCGAAGATACCATCATGCGACGCGGGGCCTTCGTGGAAACCGACTGCCCGGACCAACTCGCCCTCCAGGCCAATGCCGAAACATTGCGCCTTTGCATAGAGGAACTGCTAACCAACGCGATTAAATTTAATACAAAAACAGAAAAAATTATTAAAATCCAATGCGTCAATCACGGCAATTGCGTTTCTTTATCAGTGCGCGATTACGGCACCGGCATCCGCCCGCAGGACGTCAACCGCATTTTTGAACCGTTCTATCAGGTAGACGATGACATGACCGGACAAGTCAGCGGCTGGGGGTTAGGGCTGACCATGGTGCAACGCATTTTGGAACTGCACGGCGGGTCTGTAAGCGTCGTGTCCGACCGGGGGCTGGGCTCCATCTTTACGCTTAATTTACCAACCGTATGAACACGATTTCTACCGAAACTTTATTAGAAGCGATTTCCAAACAATGCGACAATTTGCGCGCCCTGTTGGGTTCGGCTACTCAAAATTTGCAAGAACTTAACCGCCGATTGGAACAAATCGTCCAACAACTGAGAAAAAATATTGAAGTGCGCGACACCGCTTTTGCGGGCGATTTCAATGCGTATTGCCAACAACTGCGCACCACGTTGGATACGTGCGAAACCACCTGGCAGGACATCCGCACCCAAGTCCGCCAGCGCAAACCGGGCGATTGGACGGAAGATTTAGTTCTGCCTGCCAAAGGCATCAACAGCCGCGCTAAAACACTGTCCCGCGCGTGTGATGAATTTATTACCGCGTACGATATCTTTGCCCGTACGTATAAAAATTTCACAGCGGCCAAATTAAATGTTTGGCTACTGACTTCGTGCCAAAGCGATTTTTCTATTCTAACGGGAAAAATCCTTTTTTTGGCGCGCGAAATTGCGAAATACACAGAACAAAAACGAGGGGAACATGTTACCGGATAAACCGACTTATTATTATTTAAAAACCACCGCGCTGTGCTTAACCATTATTGCCGCCGGCGTGGTAACCGCTTTTTTGGTATACACCCGGGCGTTGTTAATTCCGCTGGTAATTTCTATTTTTCTCTATACCATTTTGGCCCAAACAGCGTTATATTTGCGCCAAAAATTTAATTTTCCGTCTTGGTTAGCCCTCACGGTATCTATCTTGTTGGGGGTGTCGTTTTTCGCCGCGGTAATTTTATTTACCACCACGTCCGTCGGACAATTTTTAAAAGGGGCCGAAGTATACCGCCAAAACTTACTTACTACCGTTGGGGATTTAGTTACCCGGTTGCAACATTACGGCATCACGCTGGACCAAAACTTTATTGAAAATTACGTGCGCGAATTGCCGTTATTCAATTGGCTGAAAAACTTCGGCGGAAAGTTATTTTCCGTCGTATCCAACATCACACTGATTGTGCTTTTTATCACATTTTTCCTTTTAGGCAGCAAGAAAAAACGCCCCATTACCAACCCGGCTATTAAAGAAATGTTAGCCAATGTGTCTGTGTATTTGTCAGTCAAGTTAATGGCGTCGCTAATTACCGCAATTATCGTGGCATCTATTTTAATCGGCTTTCAAATTAAACTGGCCGTCTTGTTTGCTTTGTTTGCCTTTTTACTCAATTTTATTCCCAGTGTGGGTTCTATTATTTCTGTCATTTTGCCGGCGCCGGTATTGTTTTTGCAATTTGGACTGGGCCCCAAATTTTTCATCGTCATCGGATTATTAGCCGCGACGGAATTTATCATCGGCAATTTGGTAGAGCCGCGTTTTCTGGGCGAGGGAATGGATTTACACCCCGTAACCGTGGTAGGCAGTTTAATTTTCTGGACGTTGGTATGGGGCGTGCCGGGTGCGTTTCTGTCCGTACCGATGACGGCTTCACTTAAAATTATTTTAAGCAAAATCAAACAAACGCGTGTCGTGGCGGAAATTCTAGCCGGAAGATTGCCTTATTAAAATTTTACTGCTTAATACTCATACGCCGCACAATCCTCGGCGGAATAATACGCTGTTTCTTTTTTAGTATCTTGCTTACAAACCTGTTGTGCGATAGCACTACACCCCCTACAAGCCCGTTGATCGGAACTCGTTCGTTCGGGATACATAAACCGGTGTAAATAAACTAAGTTTTCAGCAGTATACTCGCAAGCAATAAGAGGATCTTCCGTTCTTGCAGTTAAAGAACACCAACCCCACGAATAGTATAAGTAAGCGTCATCAGTACGTTGCGGAACCGGCACTTCAATATCTAACTCATCCAAACCGGTAGGATATACCCCATTGGCTAAATAATACACTTCGGCCGCCTGTGTTACACTTTCCACTATATTTTTTAATGTACTCAACCGGGCCTTGGCTACCGCTTTTTGGTACTGCGGCAGGGCCACGGCGGCAAGTATGCCGATGATGAGTACGACGACTAAGAGTTCAACAAGGGTGAAACCGAGTCGTTTGGCTTCCCCCCTGGCGGGGGAAGTGGTTTGACGGACAAAGTCCGGACAAACCGATGAGG
Source organism: Elusimicrobiaceae bacterium (assembly GCA_045645285.1). Taxonomy (GTDB): domain Bacteria; phylum Elusimicrobiota; class Elusimicrobia; order Elusimicrobiales; family Elusimicrobiaceae; genus Avelusimicrobium. The sequence continues at coordinate 56,360 of JAZRIL010000003.1, forward strand.
GGGTATTAGTAAAGTCATTTCCTTTTTTATCACCCCTCACCCTACCCTCTCCCGCAAGGGGCGAGGGGAAAAGAGAGAGGCCATCCGTCCGATGCGCCGCCGCAAGGGGCGAGGGAATAAGTTTATAGGTCAGGTGAGATCCCGCACAAAAACCTTGCGGGACAGGCTCTGACATTAAACGTAGGTCGGGTGTTAACCTGACGTCTAAATGGGTATTTCCTTTTCCAAATTCGTTTTTAAAAACACTTTTGTTTTTCATACATATCCCTCCACAGGAAATGAGTATATGCAAAGTCTAGCAAAAAAAAAAACGAAGTCAAGTATTATTTTTTACCGTCGGAAAAACGTATTAAATACTTGCACCGCGCTATATCCCGGACTACAAATCTCCGGGATGACGAGCGCGGTGCGATGCAAGTCTTTTTTGTGCCTTTTAAAAAAACAATATAAAAGCCCCCTCGCTCGTCATTCCGTAAGGTTTCTGTACGGAATATAGC
>JAZRIL010000004.1:0-5588 GCA_045645285.1 Elusimicrobiaceae bacterium
TCTTGCCGCGCTATATCCCGGATTACAAATCTCCGGGATGACGAGCGCGGCGGAGTAGAAAGCGGTGGAGATTCCCGATTACAGATTTCGGGAATGACGTCTTACTTTTATTTGCTGCTTTTTTGTCCGACACTCTATTATCGTTTTTTTTTTTGATTTGTCAAGTGTTTTTTAAGGGCCCCTCGCTATATTCCGCATTAAGACGCTGCGGAATGACGAGCGAGAGGACCTTTGCCAGGCCGGTAATAACAAGGGGGTTGACTTCGTTTTTTTTTTTGCTAGACTTTGCGTATATTAAAATCCTGTGGAGGGATATGTATGCAAAAGAAAAGTGGTTTTAAAGGTAGTTTAGGTGTAAAAGGATTCACGCTAATAGAATTATTGGTTGTTGTGCTTATTATTGGTATTTTGGCGTCGGTGGCTTTGCCGCAATACCAAAGGGCGGTATATAAAACACGTTATGCTACCTTAAAAAACTTGGTGCAAAGCATGTGGACCGCCCAACAAATTTATCACTTGGCTAACGGGCGTTATGCCACTACTTTTGCCGAGTTAGACATTGATATGCCCGCCGGTACGGCAGATCCGGCGCTTTGGGATGCTCATACCACAGACCAAAACAATTATCCGTGGGGATATTGCCGGATACGTTTTAACGGTTCGGGGAAATTGCAGGTCAACTGCACCAATGAACAGGTAGGAATGGGATATCTGCAAGGGGAAAATGGCAAAAGGCATTGCCTTGTATTTGGTTCTTTGGATGCAGAAGATTATCCTATTCAAAATTCAATATGTAAAAGCGAGACGGGATTGGCAGAAAAAACCACCTCCAGTACATTTGACGGAGTTGAATATGTCCAATGGACTTATCCTGATTAAAGAACGATTTAGTATCACGAAGGGCGCATTGCACTTTTTACGTCCACGCCCATAGGCGTAGGCATTCCCTGGGCGTTCACGCAGACCAGTGTAGTTTTTCCTTTGGTGCACAGACGGCCGTCTTGGTTTTTAATGGTATTCTCAAAAACAATTTTGATATCAGACGCTTCCAAAATCTTTGTATCCACGTCAATCACATCCGCGTACCGTACCGGATATTTGTATTCCACTTCCTGGCGGGCAACTACAAAAAAGAGTCCGCGTTTGATTAGGTCCGCCACGCTGTACCCGCGTTCTTGCATATACAAGGTGCGGGCCTCTTCAAAGAATTTCAAATAGTTGCCGTAATAGACTACGCCGCCGCAATCGGTATCGTGATAAAAAATAGTTTTTTTCATACAGTTTCTCCATAGAAATTATCGGTTGGATTTCATATAATAAATTATACTTGATTGAGTGCAAATTTTCTCGCTGGAATATAATTATGAAAACCGAAGATATTATTAAACGTTTAAAAAACCCGCAAAAATACCGCAACACCCAACCGGCTGCTCCGACGGAATCTGCGGCCCCCGGGGCCGGGCCTGTCCAATCTGCTTCGGTTACCCGGTCACGGTTGCCCCGGTTGGAAATCATCGTGGGAGTGGCGGTGGCGGCTGTGTTTTGTTTGACGTTGCTGTTTTGGATGATGTCCAAAAACCGGGCGGAAAATTTGGTGGCGGCGTTGGACCCGAGCCAGTTAAAAGGACTGGAACAGAAAGATGCGGTGTTTAACCCCAACAAAGACGTGAAATTTGTGGAAGTGCGCGAAGGGCAGGACCGCAACGTGGCCGTCAGCAATTTGGGCTCCACCTTGCCGATTATCAGCCGGTTCAATTTCCAAACCTTAACGAATAAAAATTATGAAATTATCGGGGCGGCCCCGTGGGCGTTGACGACAAACTTCCAGTCCAATTTATCCGACCCGGAAATGATCCGTTACCTCCTGGCCAACGATACGATGATCAACGCGTTTCTCACCCGCGATGACGTGGCCCCACTTTTGGAAGACCCGCAATTGTTAGCGGCCCTGTGTGAGGATCCGCAAGCCATGCAATCGTTTTTTACGCAAGATACGGTGCAGGCCGTATTGGCCGACCCGCAACTGGTGCGCACCGTATTGGGAAGCCGGTTTATGAGTTATTTGCTTATTAGCAAGTCGGGTAAGTATTTCCGTACGCATCCGCAAGAGGCCGCGGCTGTTATTAGCCAAAGTCCGTATTTGGCGGCGTTGCGCCAAAACGAAGGAGTAGTAACGGCGGTGAAGGAAAATCCGTACCTTAAAAATATAGCCCGGGAATTGTTGGCTACCCCTGCCGCTGAAGCGGCCCGTCCGGCGGCGCAACCCACAGCGGCCCGTCAAGGCAAAACCGATACGAAAACAAAAAATTCTTCCCGCATTAAAAAATAAAATTGTACAAGGGAAGTAAAATTTGTTATAATTTTTAAGTAGTCAGTAGAATCGTTTTTGCGGGCGTGGTTCAATGGTAGAACGCGACCTTGCCAAGGTTGAGACGAGAGTTCGATTCTCTTCGCCCGCTCCATTTAAACCCTCGGGATTTCCCGGGGGCTTTTTATTTGTGGACGGGTCCAAAAGTCCCAGAAAAAAGATAGGTCCAAAAACCAAACGGTCTAGGTCTAAATACCCTCGTAAAATTCTCCTTAAACACTTAGGATATAAGTGTAGCAAGGAGAGATTATGAAAAAAATTCTAGGGGTATTGCTTTTGACTTTGTTAGTAGGTGCTGTGCAAGCGGCTCAACCTGAAAATCTGAGCCGCCGGGAAAAAATGTTGTTACGTTACGGCCCCAAACCGACGGTCGCGGTAAAAGCGTCGGCTGCCGATACGTTTTTGCGTGCGGTACGTCAGGGGGATTTGGAGGCGATAGCCCAGGTAACAGATAAAGAAACGCTCACCGCGCAGGATAAATTCGGAAACAATGCTTTTCACTTGGCTCCGAATGCGGCCACCATTCAGGCCGTTGCCGGGCAAGTGCGCCGGATGTTGGGGGAGGAAGAAGATTTTGTAGCAATGCTCAGTACTTTGCGTAACCAACGCAACTGGGTGGGGGAAACTCCCTTAATGACGCATATTAACTACGGGGATGCCGATACATTTCAACTTCTTTATGAAGGTTCGTCCTTGGCTGAAAAGGTCCGCGCGGCCCGTTTGGTTAATAAAGGCGGGGCGTTGGAACCTACGGCGTGGGTGCTTAAACAGGTAGCCCGCGTGCAAAGCACGGATAACAGCGGCCGCACCGTGGCGCAAGCGGCCCTGGCGCATTATCAATCGGGTAATTTGGCTATGCAAAGCGTGGTGGAGTTTTTCCAAAAGAATGCGTCGTACTTGTTTTAGATTTGGGTGTTATATCAAAACGGCCTCTCTTATTTAAGAGAGGCCGTTTTGATGTGTTTCAAACGGTTTAGCGTAAGAATTTAATAGAAGTGGGCAAGATAACGTCTTCCATCACGTCCAACGCGTAGGAGTCGGTCATTCCGGCTACAAAATCCGAAATAATATCATCTAATTGGCTGTCGTCCTGTCCGTACACGCGTTGCATGGACTTCATATAATTGGCAAAGTTATGTGCGGTTTGCTTGCCTTCTTTTTCGTAGGCCGCATAATCAAACTTATACTGTTTAAAAATGCGGCGGAAGTAATCAAACAGATCGGCGATACATTTGACAATGGTTTCTTTGCGTTGGCGCATTTGCTCGTTGCCGTAAATGCGTGCGTAGTTGAAGCGGCGCAATTGCGATAAGAGCACAAATTTCTCATTAGAAAATCCGATAAAATCTTTGTCTTTGGAGTGGTTGATTAAGTCCAGGGTGAGCGTATTGATAATTTCCCCGTTTTTCTCACCGAGTTCTTCGCGCACTTCTTGCGGGATGTCCTCAATGGTAATCAAATCGGCTTTGATCGCGTCTTCAATGTCGCGGCCCAAATAGGCGATTTTGTCCGATAAACGTACGATACACCCCTCGTACGTGGAGGGCATGTGGTTGCGGCGGGAAATTTTTTCCAAATCGTTGGGAGTTTGGGCGGGGCGGAGTTGGTTGTTGTCGTAATCTTCGCCGCAGTGGCAGAGGATGCCGTCCTTTACTGCAAAGGTTAAATTAAGCCCTTCACCGTAGTTAGCCAAATGTTCCACGACGCGGTAACTGTTCATCTCGTGCAAAAAGGGTTTATGCCCTGTGGGTAGACAAGCGTTGATAGCGCGTTCGCCCTCGTGGCCGAAAGGGGCGTGGCCGATATCGTGCCCCAGACCGATGGCGTAGGCCATGTCTTCGCTTAAATTCCAATTTCCGCTTTTGTTAAGTCCGCGGCAAATCGTGGCGGCAATAGTAGCCACGTGCAGGACGTGTTCAATGCGGGTACAAATGTGGTCGTTATCCGGGGCGAAAAACACTTGCGTTTTGTGTTTTAAGCGGCGGAATGGGAGCGAATGGATAATTTTGGTTTGGTCGCGGAAATATTCGCCGCGCAAATCCGGCGTGTGCGGATGTGTGCGTTTTAAATAAATTTCATCGGAAAAAGGGTTTTTAATCATAAAATTATGATACCATAATATGAGAATATACCGCCACACGGCGCAAGGATTTTTTATGTTAAAAGCCTTATATGCGGGCAGTTTTGACCCGGTCACAAACGGACATTTGGATATTATTGAGCGCGCGGCGCACGCGTTTGGCGCGCTGACGGTGCTGGTGATGAAAAATGAAACCAAAACGCCGCTACTAAGTATAGAAAAGCGCGTGAATTTGTTAAAACAAGTTACGGCCGATATTCCCGGAGTGTCGGTAGAAACGGCGGAAGGTTTTACGGCCGATTATGCGCGCGAAAACGGCGTGAGTGTGTTGGTGCGCGGCCTGCGCGGCGCAGAAGATATTGAGCCGGAAATTCAAATGGCGCGTTTTAATAAAGAACGAAATCCGCAAGCCGAAACGGTCTTTTTCCCGGCGAGAGAAGAATTGCGCACGATTAGTTCTTCTTCAGTAAAAGAAATGGTCCGGGCGGGTAAAGACATTTCCGCCCTCGTTCCGCCGGAAGTGGCGCAGGCATTAAAAAATCTTGCTAATTGATTAAATAACAGTTTTCACTAGTTACCACGTTGCAAGTTCCCAAGGTTCCTACCATTTTGCAAAAAGCATTAGATTTTGTGTCTGTTTTTTTGGCGGTGCAAGCCAAACGGTCTAACGCCAGGTCATAAACGATATACCACGTTCCGTCAGTCCATGCGACACCGTTTCTGGATCGGCCTGCATATACAATGCGGGGAAGTTCTACGAGAGTAAGAAAGAAATTTTTTTGGTTGTAGGTTCTGGTACTGTCTAAGTTTTCGCCGTTAAATTCCAAATCTAATAAATCAAAAGTCGGGGCATATTCTCCGTTAGCCATATAATAGATTTTTTCTGCTTGAGCGAGTGCTTTTACTTGCGTAATGGCCTCTGTCATGTGTGCTTTTTCCACGGCTTTTTGATATTGAGGCAAGGCCACCGCCGCCAAAATGCCGATGATGAGGACAACGACTAATAATTCTATGAGGGTAAAGGCTTTTTTATACCCCTCACCTGCCCTCCGGGCACCCTCTCCCGCAAGGGGCGAGGGGAAACCACACCCCGCCCCGTTCGTCATTCCGCAGTGTCTTAGTGCGGAATATAACGGGGCG
>JAZRIL010000005.1:0-23708 GCA_045645285.1 Elusimicrobiaceae bacterium
CATCGGCACGCGCCAATTATTCGCCGGAAACCTGTTGCGCCAACCGATGATGGTGGACAACGAAATTGATTTGCGTATCGGTAATTCGCCCCTTTTAAAATCGTGCGATTTAACCGAAAAAGAATATGCGCTTTTACCGCAGACCGATTTTATTATGAATCATACATTTTGGGTAGGCACGTTCCCGGCACTTGGCGAAGAACAACTGGCCAAAACATCCGCCGTTATCCACGCGTTTGTAAAAGAGAAATGTTGCGTAAAATAAAACGGTTTTAGTAAGATAACGATAGTAGCACCAACTTAATTCAGGGAGAAACTATGCAAGCAAAAACTCTGCGTAATGTCGTCTTGTGTATGACAGCATTACTTACCGCGTCCGTAGCGCTCGCGCAACAGTGGCAATTTGTCGGCACCCGTGCGATGGGTATGGGGGGAGCCGGCGTGGCTACCGCGTTTGGGCCGGATGCCCAATACTGGAACCCGGCCGGATTGGCCCAGGAAGAAGACACCAACGAAACGGGACTTCTCATCAATGCGGGCGGCACTTTTGAAGCCACCAAAAATGTGTTGGAAGGCGTACGTAATTTGACCGACATGGCCGACCAATACAAAGCGTTGCAGACGGCTATCAACGGAGGTTCATTACAAACAGCCGAAAACATCAGTACGTTATTTAAAGGCCTCAATGATATTTCTAAAATGCTCGGCAAGAACACGGGTGCACTCGTCAATGCCGATGCGGGTATCGGATTTAAATTCAAAAATTTTGCGGTTAGCGGCCGCGCCTTAGGTACGGGGGCTATTACTCCGGTAGTAGATACAAAAAACATTCAGTTTACCAGTTTATCCGGCTCATTAGGTACTACTACGCCGCCTTCTACAGCAGGCCGTATTTCAGCGGCGGATGCCTTAGCAGCGGCCATTACACAATATGGTGTATTACCCGCTTTGCAAAATTTATTTAATCAACCTACATACACCGCTAATGATATGGCTAATGCTATTATCAATTCATTACCGGCAGGTGTAACCGACCAGCAAATTTTAGATGCCATTGGTGTAGCCACCTCCAATATGGGCGGCGCGGCCGAAATTTTAAACCAATACACCAGTGCCACGGGCTCGTATAAAGACAATGAAACGCTTGTTATGGCCGATGCGGCAACGTTCGGCGAAATGTCTTTAGGGTACGGGCAACAAGTCATCCCCGGGTTAAAATTAGGGGGAAACTTCAAAGTCATTAGCGGCTACACCGCTCAAAGCGGCGTCATGGTGCTTAGTGATAACGAAGACATCAAAGACATTCTGGACAAAGCCTACGATAACAAGAAAAATTCCACCAATTTCGGTATTGATGTGGGGGCAATGGTTAATTTGTCGCAAATGTTGGATAAAGAAATTTTCTGGAACCCGCAATTTGGTTTAACAGCACGCAACTTAAACAGCCCGAAATTTGACCGCCCGGATGCTCCGGCGGATATCAATGCGGCCATTGCACGCAACTGGCGCACCGATAAATATGAACTCAAGCCGCAACTGCGCGCGGGCGTAGCCGTGACTCCCTTTAAATGGATGACGGCCGCCGCCGATATTGACGTGACGGAAAACGATACGATGTTAGACAATATTAAATCGCGCCAACTGGCGCTGGGGTTAGAGTTTAACGTCGTCAACGGGCAACGCTTTAATATGCCTATCCGCTTGGGTTTCAACAAAAACTTAGCGGAAAGTTCCGTTTCTCCGTTCTATACGGCGGGTATCGGGTTTAATATGATGCATTTTTATATTGAACTCGCCGGCGCTATCAGCACGGATACGACTAAAATTGACGGACACGATATTCCTAATTCAGCCGCCGCTTCGCTAACGTTAGGATTTTTGTTCTAAACTTGTTTAACTGCCAACGCAAAGGCCGCCTTTCAACGGGCGGCCTTTTTATTGTATTACCGGCCCACATTAACTAGTAAAAAAGTGGAAAAACGTCTTCTTATTATTGTAGTATGTAGTGAGAGAAACCTATGACTACACCCGCCTACCCCCGGAAAATTCTTTTCTTTCGCTTGGATGCACGAATCGGCGATCTGTGCGTGCACTCATTTGTCCTACGCGAGTTAAAAAAACTATTTCCGCAGGCGCACCTCACGGTGGTTTCTTTCCGGCCCAGCGAGGTACTTTTAAAAGATAATCCTCACCTAGATGAACTAATTTTGCTGCCACGCATCAAACCACCCTGGAATTATTTGCATTACCGAGTCTTGTGGGCCTTATGCAAAACGCTCTTGCACAGTTACTTCGGCGGATATGATTTAATCATCCCCAACCCCGTATTAGCAACTTGGCGTAACAAATTGTATTGCTGTTTGTTGCCGAACACCACATGGCCCCAATTTGTGTATACCCAGCATATTACCCAAACCTACGTCCGGCTGTTGCAACAGTTGGGTGGACGAAAAATAGATACCTCGTATGAAATCACGCTTACGCCAACACACTTGCAGCAAGCCACCTCTTTTTTACAACAACACGGGCTGGCTAATCGGAAGTATATCTTACTAAATCCCATCGGATCTTCGGCCCAGCGGTATTTATCCCATACGCAAATTTCTGCTATATTAACCTTGTTGGCTCAGCAAAAAAAACCGGTCGTACTATTGGATTATAAAAACCAATTTGATATATTTTCTTCCCAAGCGGTGATATGCAAAAATCAAGATATTTTACAAGTTGCCGCGCTGATAAAAGAGGCGGAAGGGATCATCACGGTAGATACGGGCGTTGTTCATCTGGCAGATGCTTTTCAGAAAAAAATGCTTATTTTCTACGCACAGGATAAATACGGCACGCCCTACAATCATATCTTTTGGGCCTCTTGCCAACCGACCACACACTCCCTCTACAGTCAGAACATGGTAAAAGATATTTCCGTAAAAGAAATTTTAGACCAAGTACAAGAGATATTTTGTGAGTCGGAAAAAATTCAAAGCACACACTAATCTCTTTTAAAACCTTTCAAAAATAATACTCCCTCAGACTCAGTGTCTGGGGGAATTTTTTTCTCTTTTTTACCCCGATTTTAACGCATCATGTACGGATAAAATTCGTCGGAGCAAAAAAATCGGCTTGACAAATCAAAAAAAAAAACGATAATAGAGTGTCGGACAAAATTAAGACATAAAAACAATGTCATTCCGTACTTGATACGGAATCTCACCGCTTTTCCTCCTTCCCGCTATATTCCGCACAGAAACCTTGCGGAATGACGAACGGGGCGGAGTGTGGTTTTCCCTCGCCCCTTGCGGGAGATGCTCGCCGCACGGGCAAAAGGGCAGGTGAGGGGTATAAAAAAGCATTTACCCTTATTGAACTTCTCGTCGTCGTACTCATTATTGGTATACTTGCCGCGAGCCTTGCCGCAATGTCAAAACTCCGTGGATAAAGCGCGTATGAATAATCTGGTTACTATCCAATAAACTATGCCAATTAGTAACCCATCATAAAACCAAAAATTTAAGTAGCGGAGATGATGACGTTTACCACTTTCCCGGCATGCCCTACTAGCACACCGCCTAAGACGCCTCATTTTTGTATAATATAGGGGTAGTTGTTTTATTCCATTTTTAGGAGAGAAAAATGTCTGTCAAGAAATGTGCTTGTTCACCGCTGCAAGCGCACCGCGCTAAATTTCAGCCCGTGCTACCTGCTATCTTAAAAAAAGGGCCGGCGTTTGTGAAACCGAAACTGGGTAAACCCACCAAATCGGTAGCCGACCAAACCACCGTCAAAAAGATTTTCCCTAACACCTACGGCCTTCCGGCTGTTACGTTTGTCAAAGGCAACAACCCAGCCGTATGCAAAAAAGCCGTGCGCGTAGGCGTCGTGCTTTCCGGCGGGCAAGCCCCGGGCGGACATAACGTCATCGGCGGCTTATTAGACGGTCTTAAAAAAGCCAACTCCAAAAATAAACTTTTCGGATTTTTAGGCGGACCCAGCGGGATCGTAGACAATAAACTCGTAGAAATCACGCCCGCACTTATGAAAGAGTTCCGCAATACGGGCGGGTTTGATTTGATCCAATCCGGCCGCACGAAAATTGAAACAGACGAACAACTTGCCGCCGCGAAAAACAATCTCATTAAAAATAAATTGGACGCACTCGTCGTAGTGGGGGGGGATGACTCCAACACCAACGCGTGCGTAATTGCGGAATATCTTAAAAAACAAGGCGTAGATATCAGCGTAATCGGTGTACCGAAAACGATTGACGGCGACCTTAAAAACGAACACATTGAAGCGTCGTTCGGGTTTGATACCGCTACCAAAATTTACGCGGAACTCGTGGGCAACATTGAACGCGATATGAACTCCGCGCGCAAATACTGGCACTTTGTACGTTTGATGGGCCGCAGTGCTTCGCACATCACGTTGGAAGTCGGTTTAAAAACACACCCCAACGTGGTTTTAATCGGCGAAGAAGTGTTAGCCAAAAAGATGACGCTGGGACAAGTAGTCAAAAGTCTGGTAGACCTTATTGTCAAACGCGCCAAAGCGGGCAAAAATTACGGTATCGTGCTCGTGCCGGAAGGACTTATTGAGTTCATCCCGGAAATGAAAGAACTTATTAACGCGCTAAACGATTCGCTGGCTGACAACGAAGCCGCGCTGGCTAAACTGGCTACTCCCGCCGCAAAAAAAGAGTTCATCTTGGCTAAACTGCCTAAGAAACTAGCGGATTTGATGCGCTCCCTACCCGACGGTATCGCTAGCCAACTGATGTTGGACCGCGACCCGCACGGCAACGTACAAGTCTCTTTAATTGAGACGGAAAAACTGCTCGTGGAAATGATTAAAAAAGAATTGGCCGCGCTCAAAAAAGCAGGCAAGTACACGGGCAAATTTGCCGCCATTACCCACTTCTTTGGTTACGAAGGCCGCTGCGGCGTACCGTCCACCTTTGACGCCACATACACCTATGCGCTCGGCTACAACGCGGCAGTACTTGCGCTCAACAAATGCTCCGGGTATTTATCATCCGTACGCAAACTGACCCGCAAAGCCCAAGATTGGGAAGTGGGGGGTGTGCCGCTTACGATGATGATGAACATTGAACGGCGCAAAGGCAAAGAAAAACCCGTCATCAAAAAAGCGCTTGTTGAACTAAAAGGCGAACCGTTTAAATACTTGGCTAAAAACCGCGTTGTTTGGGCGGAACAAGACCTGTTTATCTTCCCCGGCCCGATTCAATTTTTCGGCCCGGCCGAAGTAACCGACGTTACCACATACACGCTTATGTTGGAACAAGGCAAAAAGATTAAATAGCCGTAAATTGAAGTTTAACTTGCAAAAGGCCGCTCTTAACCGAGCGGCCTTTTTTGCGGCTTTGCCTGGAATATATAAGCAAATTAGAGGCCGGCTGTGAGCCCAACATTAAATTAGGCCTTGACAAATCAAAAAAAAAAACGATAATAGAGTGTCGGTTAAAAAATAAAGGAGAATTCTTTATGCAAAACAAACAAGCATTTACACTAATAGAGTTATTAGTCGTAGTTTTAATCATCGGCATACTCGCCGCCGTTGCCTTGCCGCAATACCAAAAAGCCGTGGATAAAGCACGCATGAGTAATCTGGTTACGATGGCTAAAGCCGTGAAAGATGCGCAGGAAGTCTACTACCTGGCCAACGGGCAATATACCAACGATTGGGAACAATTAAACATCGGTTTTCAAGGTTCCATTTATCAAGTCACGCTCAACATGCCAAACGGAATTAAAATGGTTTTGGCTTTGCAAAGTTCAGGCAACCCGGACGCTGTCATCATCACCGATGAACGCCTTCCGGGTATCCAATTATATGCCAGTTATCCGCATACTAACTATGGAAATTGGAATACCTATTGGCGTTGCTACGCCCTTTCCACTAATGCACGGGCCAATAAACTATGCCAATTAGTAACCCATCGTAAGACAACAACTACCACCAGCGGAGATTATGACGTTTATAGTTTCCCCGGGATGCCATATTAGCCAGTTTGCTTCTCTTTGTTACTATACCCCGCTTATATGCGGGGTTTCTTCTAGGTCCAAATTTCCCGCCAAAGTACCCAAAAGACCCATGACTTTTTAGCAATAAATTAGTATCACATAAGAGAGAATGTGTGAACTATGCCAATTAGACATCTTGTGATTATACTGTTTTTTATGTTTAGCGTAGGCGGCTTGCATGCGCAAGGGGGGTCGCGTTTTTTGCTGTCTGGAAAAAATATACGTCATGTAAAACCGGAACAACTAACCACACTCTTACAAAAACGCGCCCACGAAACATGGCTACAAACCCGTGCGGCCGCGGCGTTACACACACGCCAGCCCAATCAATGGCCAACTCCCCAAATGTCGGCTCCTCTGCACACCAATCCGTATAGGCACCCCAGCCCCGCCGCGCTTTTGACCGCGCCGGAACAATGGACGTATTATTTTCTGACTAAAAACAATTTGGAAATTCGCAAGTGGCTTACGCGTTTGGAACAAACACAACAATTTATCACCCAACATTTGCAAGAATTGCGCGACGCACAAGTACCCGTTACACACCCCGCACAAGAAGATGCCACCTGGCTGGCTCACCAAATTCCCGACCAAACGCGTTATCTTTTGTTAGGGGAATGGCACAACCAACCGGCCATTCAACACTTTGTGTCCGACTTTTTGCACTCCCTACACAAGACCGAAAAAGAAATTATTTTATTTACGGAATTTATTTCTTACGGCCAATCGTGGGAAATTCCTGCCGACGATGATCCTTTCCTCTCGTATCTTCCCATTTGGCTTACGGCCAGCGCCTTACACATCCCGGTTGTCGGGTTAGAGCCGAAATTTGTATACGAAAACGGAGAACACGCCCTGGTAGCACCTGAAACCGGTTTTCTCCCGCCCGAGTTGCAAATCCGGCAATCTCTATGGGCTTCTATAGAAGGGATACGCCTGCGTAACACCTTTTGGAAACACGTTTTGGAAACATACCGCCAGGAACACCCCGATGCATTATTTGTCGTATTAGCCGGGGCCGACCACGTGTCTTATACACAACCCTACTCGCTGGGAAGTTCCTTGCCGCAACCAAACACTTTTACCGTACTGCTGCCGCCCCGGGAATATCAAACTCCCGACGGCTCCTCACGCCCTTTTACCTGGCAATTTGATGCGCTGACGAACGGTCAGTTTAACCAACGGGTGGTGTATTTTGATGATAGACAACTGGCCCGGCGAGCAGGGTTTGATATTCAGGTAAAAATCCCAACTTCCGCGCCCTAAAGACCTAGGTCCAAATTCCCCGCCAAAGTACCCAAAAGACCCATGGATTTTTAAAGATTTTCTATTACAATAGAATTGAGGAATCCGTGATTATGCGATTAAAACGTTTTCTTTTACTTCTGTTGTGTGTATTATTTCTGGCCTCCGGCGCACAGGCACAGGGGGGAAAATTGGGCCGTTGGCGGGTCAAACGCGGGGCTCACCGCACATACCTGCCGGAAGAAAAATCCGCCGTATACCAAAAACGTTTGGAGCAATCCTTCGCCAAAGCCAAACAATACGAATGGTTGCATCCGTTCGCTGCAGACGCGGTGAACAGCCACCCTTTTTCTTTACTGGGAACCCCTTTTAAACGCCCGGAACAAATATATCCGAATATGACTTCTTTACTTAGCACGCCGGAGGATTGGACGAATTATATTTTGGCTAATCACAACCGTCGTTTTACCTCCGAATTATTCCAAGCCAAACAAAAATTGCGTTATTTAGAAGACCATTTGGAGGAACTGTATCAAGCCCAACACGTCCCTTCCGTTCCTGCGCATCAGTATGTAGATGAGTTAATCAAACACATTCCCAATGACGTACAATATATTCTTTTGGGGGAGTCGCACCATCCTTTTATCCGTAATACGGTCGTTGACCTGATGTTAGAAATCGGCGAAAAATATAAAGGGCGGGAAATCTTTTTATTGACCGAATTTTCATACGAAAATGTCAACGAACCGTGGGATTGGTTCCCGGGAGAAGGGGGATTGTTGGCGGTTTATGCCGCAGCCCGTGAAACAAATATGTCCCTCGTTGGTTTAGAACCTCAATTCGTTCAAGAAGACCCGGGAGTGGCATTGACTGATCCCGGAGTTAACGAAACACAATATTTCTGGGCCTCCCCGGAAGGCATCTACTTGCGCAACCGACATTGGACACAAATCCTTTACCAACAACGTAAAGAGCATCCCGATGCTTTGTTTATTGTCTATGCGGGCGCATACCACTTGCTTTACGGAAACGCACATTCCGTCGGCAGTGCATTACCCGCCGAAAAAACTTTTAATATCACCTTATTGCCCATGGATATACGCTATGAATTTTCCGGCTTGTCCCACGTAAGCCCGTTTGATGATATTTCCCAACTTAACGGACTGGAAGTACACCCCTTTGTACTATTTGATAAACCGCAAGCACAGATCGTCGGGTTTGATGCGCGGCTCTTTTTGGAGGAACCGTTTTGACGTATGAATATATGTAAAAAATATTTTCTCCTGTTTTTAACGTGTTTGTTTCTGGCCTCCGGCGCACAAGCACAGGGGAGGTTTATCGGTTTACGGGGAAAATTTACGCATTTAAATCGCTCTCATGTTTCTGCTTCAAATACTTCCTTACTTTTGCAAAACCGTTTGAAAGTTTCTTTTGCCAAGGCCCAGCAAATCCAACAGGTCCGCCCGTTGGAAGCCGAATTGGTAGCCAGCCGTCCGTATACGACGCTTTCCAAGCAAATCCAACAACCGCAACTCTTGTATCCGAACATGGCCTCTTTCTTAACAACCCCACAACAATGGACCGATTATTTTTTATCCAATCAAAACCGCCGCATACAGACCGAAACCCTCCGCATGGAACGGAAATTAAACGATTTAACAACGCATCTTTTTAATCTGTACAGCATGCGACATCGTGTTTTGGCCGAGCAAGACCAGTACATGCGCTTACTGGCCCAACAAATCCCCGCCGATACACAATACTTATTGTTGGGGGAATCGCACCACATGTTAATCCGCCGCTACATAGCCGATTTTTTGATTCAATTCCGCCAACAATATCCCGATAAAGAAATTATTTTATTAACCGAATTTCTGAAAGAAGGCCCCCGGGAAGAATCGGATTGGCAATTTTCTGAAAAGCACCTTGCCGCCGTATTTAATAACGCCCGACAACTACAAATCCCCGTTATCGGCTTAGAGCCGCCGTTCGTGTTTGAAAATGAAAAAATTCTATTGACCGGCAACAACGGTTATCTTGCTCAACACATCTGGGAATCGTTGGAAGGGATGGCGTTACGCAACCGACGCTGGATAGAAACCATCCGCCAACAACGCCAGGAACATCCTCAAGCGCTCTTTATTATTTATGCCGGAGGGGGACATTTGTCGTATCATCAGCCGTATTCCCTTACGAACGAATTGCCGGAACAGGGTGTATTTCACGCGCTTTTATTACCTTATTCAATGACCCGTAACGAAGACGGCCTGTCGTATATCAGTCCGTATGATCATTTAATCATAGAACAAGATATATCTCCCAGCCGTTTTATTTATTTTGATAAACCGCAAGCCCGCGCGGCCGGGTTTGATACCCGCATTTTGCTGGAGGATAAATGAAAAATAAATCGCTGATTTTCTGCTGTTTACTCGGCCTGTTATTACTGCCCCGTCCGGCGAAAGCCCAGTGGGTGGCCCCTTGGTTTCGCGGCGGGAAACCGGCCTGGCAAACCCTTACCAAACAGGCCTTTACACCCCAACGTATCGCTAAAACCTCCCTGTGCCGGCCGCTTTCTACAACGCCCTCCAACGCCCACGTCAAAACCAATATCTCTAACTGGATGCAATACCGCACGGCCTACACGGGCACACTCAGTTCGGTGGAAAAAATGGCCTTGGCTCACATCCCCGAAAATTTAGTAAGCACTTCGGGTAAACTCACTTATTTCCATGACCGGGACCAATTACTCCTCACCACCCAACAGGAATTATTCCCCGGTATGCCCTTTAGTGAAACGGCCTTTGCACGTCACCAAGAAATTTTGGAATTGACCCGCAGCGAAATAGAAACTTTTGCCTTTGCGGACTTATCCCGCCAACTCTACGGCACTTGGATGTCTTCCCGCGAGGCCACCCTGTTACTGGCCGACGAACAACAGCCCCGTGCGTTTTCATTATCCCGTAGCGAAATAAAAGATTTCGCGCAGTTGTCACTTTCCCAACAGCGCCGCTTCGCCGCTGAACGCCTTTGGGAAGCCCAACAAATACTTAGTGTGCTTTTGCAAACTCCCGCTAAAAACCTGAGCAACGATCAATTTTCCACCTATTATAAAACTAAAATACGCGCGGAATATTTCCATTCTCTCGTAACCGCGCTGGACCAGGCGGAGGAGCCGTTTTCTTCCATTATCATACGCAACCCACTCCCGATAAATTTATCTTTTTTACCCCACCCGGACGAAAAACTGACCGATGCCCAACGGTTGGGTAAGTTGTATTTTTACCAGGATACAGACCTTTTTAATACCTCCGAAAAAATCCTATTAAAAGGAGAACTCAGCCACCAAGAAGACTTGTATCTGACGTACGCCACCGCCGAGGCCTTCAACGTACCTTACGAAAAATTATTGGACTTATACACCAAAGGCATTCAAGCCCAAGATATTTTCGGCCAGGAAGGTGCTCTGCGTTTGCGGCAGTTGTCTAAAAAAGAAATTAAGCAACGCATTCCCAAAACGCTAAACAAAATTATATTGGCCCAACAACAACTACGGGAACAAAATCCTTCCCCTACGCCCGAAATATACGTAGAATATTTCCGCTTAGCGTATAAGGCCTTGTATTATTCACAAAAATATAAGAATTGATTATGATAAAAAAACTCTATTTTCTACTCACGTTATTGTTTATATTTTCCCTGCCCGTTTCCGCCCAAAAACCGGGGCGGGGGTGGAACACCCGCCCGTTTGACCAAGTGCAAGTAACGCGCACCCTTAAACAACGGGTCGTTACTTCCGGCTACCGTGCCTGGAAAGCGCAAGAAACCAACCTGTATGCCAAACGGGTCTTTCACAGCATTCGCGCCCCGCAATCCGATCGTCCCATCAGTAGCCCGTTATACGCAGACCCTGCCGTTCTATATCCGCAAGTTCCTTTCTTGAAAACCCAGGAACAATTGACCGATTATTTCCTGTCCAAAAAAAACCGGGACATTGCCAGATGGATGCCCAAGTTGGAAAAAATCCAACAACAAATAATGGACCACTTACCCGATTTTGCCGCTTACAAAACGCCCGTTTATCACTCGCCCGACCAAGACATCGCGTGGTTGGCGCAACAAATCCCGGCGGATACACGCTACCTGTTACTGGGCGAAGTACATGACGTGCCCGAAATTGCCCTCAACGTCACCAAACTGCTTGTGCAATTGCGCAAGCAGTATCCCGAACGGGAGATTTTGTTATTTACCGAATTCTTACCAGAAAAAGCATTATGGCGTGTAACCACCCATACTACCCGGTTATCCAGTTATATCCTCGCGTGGGATGTTATTCAGTCCGCGCACATTCCCGTGTTAGGGCTGGAGCCCGATTTTGTAGAAAACAACTTGCATACCGCCACGGATCAAATTTCCGCCCAAGACCCGGGGAAAAACATCTGGGGAAGTTTTGAAGGATTGCGCTTGCGTAATACCCGTTGGTTGGAGTTTATCACCCAGGCGCGTGAGCAGTACCCCGATGCTTTATTTGTCATTTACTCCGGGATTGCCCACGTGATGTATGGATACCCTTACTCACTGGCTGACACCTTGCAAACGGATCACCCGTTTGTAGTTACCTTTTATCCAAACGTAAAGCGTATATCAGAAGATCAATGGACCGACCAAACCTCTTTCTTTGACCGTTTTACATTTGGTTCTTTTGCGTCGGAACGTGTCTTGCAATTTAATCACCGGACTTTGTCCAAACTGGCCGGATTTGATGTGCAACTCAAAGTGCCGCTCTTGGAAGAATAACCGTAACGCCATGCCTAAACCGCTCCTTCGTACATTACTGACTGCGCTAAAGCCAGCCCAACTATCCCGGCAGGAAACTTACTTGTTTTTGCGTGCGTTTTTAACTCAAACCTGGTTAACCAAATCACACCTGGCGACCGAACCATTTTCATCCGTACTCACTAAATCGCCCAAAATAGACAGATGTATTTTAAACAACATTAACCGGATCACGGCGGAAATACCGGCCGCTTTTGAAGGCAATACCGGCCCGCTTACGCCGCAATTTATTGACCAACTCAACGAACTATCTGCCCCCAAAAAATCGGCCGGGAACGGAATTTTTTATACTCCGCCGACGACCGCGCACCAACTGGTTCGGGAAACACTTTTAGCGTGGCTCAAATACCATCATTTCCTCCCGTCAAATGCGCTAACACTCCATGCCGCGGATATCCCTGTTTCCAAACGTCCGGCGGCCCGGCGCGCCCTGGCACAAATAACCGTATGTGATCCGGCGTGCGGGGCAGGCGGACTACTCGTTCCTTGTTGGTTGGAATTGGCCGAGTTACGCTACACCTTGGAACCCACCCGCCCTTACGGGACATTATTGGCAGAAATTTTGCAACACAATTTATACGCCGCCGATATCCGCCCGGAAGCCCTGGAAGATTTACGCCTGCGCCTATCGCTTACGTTGGCCGCATACGCCCAACCGTTGCCGGAAAAACTTCCCTTCTTTGCGCATAATTCCCTTACTGTCCACTGGCCCGCCCTGTGCCCGGAAGTGTTTGCCCGAGACGGTTTTGATATCTATTTAGCCAATCCGCCTTACCTGGGGCAGAAAAACCACAAACCCTTATTTGACTTCTTACGTCAACAATCGCACCGAGCATCGTGGATAACCCCTAAAAATGATTTATTGTATTTATTTTTCTATTTGGCATTTGAACTTATTCGCCCCACCGGCGTGGCCGGATTATTAACAACGGCTTATTTTGCCCAAGCCGCCGGCGCCTTGCCGGTTCGCCGACGGTTAAAAGAGCAGGCCACGATACTCCGTTTGATTGATTTCGGCGAAACGAAACTATTTCAACGCGCCAAAGGACAGCATAATTTAATCACCGTCTTTGCTAAAGGGAAATCCTGCCCCGGTGCGGGCGGCGCGGCGGCTCCCAACGTTTTACAACCGGCCGATTTGTTTTTCGGCCCGCAACTTTTTCTAACTACCCGGCCGCCTCAACCCGCATTGCAAACCGTCTTAGCCAAAATGGCCACCGCACCTTACACGTTGCAAGACATCGCCACCGTTTCCAATGGGCTGATGACCGGCTGTGATAAGGCCTTTATTCTAACGGAAACGGAAAAAAATTCCCTTCCGCTTACCGCTGGTGAACGGCATAAATTAAAACCTTTTTTTAAAAATTCCGATATTTATGCTTACGCAGCTACCCAAACGCCAAAACGCTATCTAATTGATTTTTTCTATCCCAATGACCGCGACACCGATTTTTCACGCTACCCGCATCTCATGGCCCATTTAGCCCAATTTAAAACGCAACTCTTAGCGCGCAAACAAAATAATAATGGGATTCACAATCAACTGGCGCAAGGGAAATACTGGTTTGGGTCCGTCCGGCGAAAAATGGATTTTGATAAGGGAAAACTGGTTGTGCCGCACCGGGCGCGTGCCAACACATTTGCTTACACACCGGGCCCGTGGTACGCCAGTTCTGACGTCTATTTTATTACTACGCCGCGCGCGCCGTTTTCACTATGGTATTTACTGGCCTTGTTGAACTCGGCCCCGTATTACGCATGGTTATTTTATAAAGGCAAACGCAAAGGGGATTTGTTGGAACTGTATGCCGAGCCGCTTAAGCAACTTCCCGTACCGTTAGTACCTTGCGAAATGCAAAACGAACTGGAAACATGGGCCCGGCAAATATATGCGGCTAAACAAAAAAACCCGCTAACCGATACTACCGCTTGGCAAGATAAAATAAACCAACTCTTGTTTACGATATTCCAATTCTCTGACGAAGAAATCAAAGCCGTTACAACATTTTCCCTTCTAAAACACCCTTGCAATAATTGCCGTTTTATTGTATGCTATGGGTAAGTTGTTACTTAAAACTAGGAGGAAACAATGAAAACGTATTTCTTAGATGTAATCACGAAACACTACGTGGACTTTAAAGGCCGCGCCACCCGTAAACAATACTGGATGTTTGTGTTGTTTTATTTCATCATTACCTTCGTATTAGGTTTCTTTGGTAAAACGGGGGCCATGCTTTCCAATATTTTCTGGTTGGCGCTTTTGTTGCCTTCGTTAGGTATCGGAGCCAGAAGATTGCGCGACGGCGGATTTACTCCGTGGTTGTTGCTGTTGTTACTCGTACCGGTAATCGGTTGGATTGCCCTGATTGTACTATATTGCTTGCCGTCTAAAAACTAATTTAAATTGCCGGCAAAAAAATACCGCCCGTAACAAACGGGCGGTATTTTTATAAAGCCACACCAACTAATGTGCGTGGAAGATTCCCGATTACAACTATAACTCTTTTTCCAACGCGGCAAAAAATTCCGTCGCTTTCTGCGGAAAATAATAATCCGTAATCGTGTTTGTAAACGACGAAGGTTGCGGATTTACTTCAATAATTTTCGCGCCGTATTCTTTGGCTACCAGCGGCATACTGCACGCGGGCATTACTTGTCCGGCGGTGCCCACGATGATCATCACATCGCAATTTTGCGCCAGTGTGAGCGAGTTTTGATAGGCGGCGGGGGGAATTCCTTCGCCATAAAACACAAAGTTCGGTTTTAATACACCGCCGCACGAACAACACGGCGGGTCTTGCAACAAATCAATATCCGATAAATTATACTGTTTGCCGCAACGCACGCACGAGAGTGTGTAAATCGTTCCGTGAAATTCCTGCACGTTTTTACTGCCGGCCTTTTGGTGGAGTCCGTCAATGTTTTGCGTGATGACGCCTTGGACGTTGCCACGTTTTTCCAGTTCGGCCACGACTTCGTGCGCTTTGTTGGGCGCGGCGTCGTGCATATCGTTAAAGAAAATCTTTTTCATTTCGCGCCAACTTTCCTGCGGATTCATCGTAAAGAAACTAATTTCAATATATTTCGGGTCATACTGATTCCACAAGCCGCCCGCTCCGGTAAACGGCGCAATTCCGCTTTCCACGCTAATTCCCGCCCCGGTAAACACCACGCCGGAGGAGGCATTTTTGATCAGTTTTACGGCATTTTGAAAATCGCTCATAGTTCACTCCTTTCTTGCATACTAACATTTTGGCACCTAATAAAACAAGCAATATATGAAAAAATATCGTCGGGCAATAAAATCTCACTTGACAAATCAAAAAAAAAAACGATAATAGGGTATCAGGGAAAAAAATAACAAAAATAAAAAGGAGAATTTTTATGAAAAACAAAAATAATAAAGTGTCATCCCGCAAGGTTTCTATGCGGGATATAAAGTCCTTATCTGTCGCCGCGCCTATATCCCGCATTACAACTCTGCGGGATGACGAGGTGCGGCGGTATGGTTTTACGCTGATTGAATTATTAGTGGTCGTTTTAATCATTGGTATTTTGGCGGCGGTGGCGTTGCCGCAATATCAAGTGGCTGTTGCCAAAACTAAAACGTTGCGCATGATGAGTTTAATGCGTACTATTCAAAACGCCCAGCAAGCATATTATATGGCGAATGGTGTTTATGCCAATGATTTTGAGGAACTTGCTATAGATATGCCCGCGGGCGGAGAACCCTGTAACCGACGCTATCACGGTGGGAGTTGGAGTTCAACGAAACAATGCCGTAAATATCCTGATTTTTCATGTATAATTAATGGTCAAAATGGCGGAAACGACGACTGGTCTAGTGGGGCAGTAGGATGTGATATTAAAACTCCCAATGTCACAATTACCATGCCCTTGGGCCACGAATACTGGGCCTGTTGGGACGACGGAGACCCCACCAGTTTATCTGCCCGCGTATGCAAATCTATTAGCGGAAAAGCAAACAGACAAAGTAATAACGCGTGGGTATTTATAAGTAATATGTAAAAGACAGGCCCGAAGAATTTTCTTCGGGCCTGTTTTTTCTCTACCGTCTAATAACTCTTACACGTGTATATGTCCGCGGCACATCAGGCACAATGCGGCAACGGCAAAAATAACCAGTAGCGTTACAATTATCTTTTCGCCACCGCTAAACACCGGTTTGCCCGGATCTTGCTCACGCCGCGCACGCATAAACACCGGGATACCCACCGCCAGGAAAATTACCGCCATAAACAGGTATTTTACCCCGGCCGCGTACAAGAGCCACACCGCATACGCCGTGCCCATAATAGACGTAAACAGCGCGGCGGCACGCCCCGTGGACGAAATCCGGGCATATTCGCCGTCTTCCACCAGTTTCCACAAATACGCCGTGCTTGCTAAATAGGCCGGGAGTACCATAACGCCCGTGATAGAAAGCATCGTGTTCCACGCGTTGTTGGAAAAGTACACCATTAAAATTGCCAACTGCATAACGATGCTCGTAATCCACAACGACACACACGGCGCACCCGCTTCATTCTGCTTGGCAAAAATTTTCGGGAACGTCCCGTTCTCGGCCGCCGCTGCGGGTACTTCGGCAGCAATCATCGTCCAAGCCAGCCACGACGAAAGCACCGCAATTAAAAGCCCGCAGTTCATAAACACCGCACCCCACGGCCCGACGACTTTTTCCAAGACGCCTGCCGTAGACGGGTTGGCTACACCGGCAATTTCCGCTTGCGATAAAAACCCAAACGGCAACACAGAAAGCCCGATGTAAATTACCAAACAGCCCACAAAGCCCAAGAACGTGGCTTTGCTAACGGCCGCCTGGCTTTTGGCGCGGTTAGATAACACCACCGCCCCTTCAATACCGATAAACGACCATAGTGTAACCAGCATCGTGCTTTTGAGTTGGGCGGGCAAACTGCCTAAGGATTTACCGTTTTCCATTAAATGACCCCAAAAATTCGTGTCAAATTTATCCCAATGGAAAGCGAGCAACATAATTAAACAGAATAACAACAACGGCACCAATTTACCGATTGTACCGATGATGTTTAAAATAGCCGCTTGTTTGACGCCCCGCAGTACCACCCAGTTAAATCCCCAGATAAGTACCGAGCCGCACACGATAGACAACAAGTTATTTCCGCCCGCAAAATGCGGGGGGAAAAAGTAATTGAGTGCATCCATCGTAATCACGGCATAGCCCACGTTGCCGAAGATTTGGCACAGCCAATAACCCCAGCCAATCGTAAACCCCACATACGGTCCAAACCCGTCGCGGGCGTACATGTAAATACCGGATGTCAAATCCGGCTTTACGCGCGAAAGCACACTAAAGGTGTTGGCAATAAAATACATCCCCACGCCGGTGATTACCCACGCCAGAAGTACCGCTCCTGCGCTGGCTCCGGCTGCCATGTTTTGGGGGAGGGAGAAAACCCCGCCCCCAACCATGGAACTAATCACAATACACGCGAGTCCAATTACCCCCAACTTCGCGGCAGATTGATTTTTTTCTCCCATAAATCCCCCAAGAATTTTCTATTTCAAATTGACCGGTTCGGCAAATTTGAAATTCAAGAAACCCATACACGTCAAGCAATACGCAAACGGTTGGGTAATGTTAATATAGTTGTGCCAGATTTGGAATTCGCTGTGTTTTTGTACCCCGCGGATTTCCAATTCGTGATTGAGCGATTTGTTAAGCCACATATGCGCATGTCCTTCGGCAATTTCGTCATCGATAGGCGTATCAAAATATTCTACATATTCAGCCGCCCAACCGCCGATAAGTTTACCTTGCGCATCTTTACCCCAGCACACACCTACGCCGGTGGCAATCGCTTTGTGTTCCTCAATACGAGCACCGTTTCCGGCGATAATCGTTTCCAACACTGCGCCATGTTTAAAATACGGCGTTACCTTGTCAACGGGCACAATATTGCCGTGCAATTCTTTAGGTAATACCGAGGTATAAGGCACAATGTTGAAGTTTTCAATTTTCGCCTGCATGAGCGCCGAGTCATAACAGAACGTTTCAAACGGTTGTGGCGGAATACCGTCCGCGGCTTGGCCGGCTCCGCCGGTGATGAACGCTAACGTCGGATAGCGCGTACCTAATAGTAATTCGTTTTTTTCCATACTTCTCTCTCCTTATGTAAGTTTAAGTTACAGCATAATTGTTGTGCGCAGGCCGACTACGGTCACGTTGTCTTGCCCGCGGTCCAGGCCGGCTTTGGGATAGAATTGCAAATCGGGCGTGAGCGTAATCCAGTTGCCAATGCCCCAAATCCATTGCACTTCTAACGCCATTTCGTTATCACGCATCGTGGGCAGGCCACCGTAGGCACTGCGGCTTAAATTGTTATAGGCCACCCCAAAAATAATGGCATCTGCCGCGTTGCGGTGAAGCGGATTTAACATCGCCATACCCAGCGCATAGGAATTTTTTACGCCCGTAGCCACGCCTTTGCTCACGCCGTTGGCGCGGCCGAACAGTGCCCATTTTTCGCCCATATTTTGTTGCATATTAACCGACCAACCGTTGATATATTCCGGTTGCTTGCTGACGGACGGTTGATAATAATACAACACACTGTATTGGCCTTGGCCCAGTTCAAAATCCGGATTCCACGCCACAGAACCAAAGAGCGTATATTTGCCGTCAAACGCATCTTTGAGGCGGATATCCTGACCGGAAATGTTCGTTCCGTCCTGATACCCGGCGGCAAATGTCCATGTTTTGGTTTGCGCTTGCACATAACCGCCCAAAGATGCCGACGGATAAACACTCGTCGCATTTTGGGAAAGCGCATAGTTCATAAGTGCGGTTTGCTGGTTATCCACGTATTGTGTGCCGTCAAAGTTATACAGCGGAAACTGACCGAGCGTAATGCTGAGCCAATTCCAGTCGCCAGGCATTGTGTGCGTGTAAGAAAATTGCGAGAATATTTCCTGATTGGCAGGATAATCGTTAAATGCCACGGCTGTTTCCACCCGGTTTTGAAGTGTGGCCGCTTGCTTGCCCCAGTAACGCACCAGGGTGTAGTTGACATTCAACTGGCCGGACCCCATCTTGGTGTCTTTAAATAAATTCCACGTCAAATACGGGTAATAAACACCCTGGATGGCCGTGTTTTTACCCGAAGGGGCCGCACGTTGGGCCAGGTAGGAAATATCAATTCCTACTTCTAACCCTAATTTTTTCAGTTCGTTTTTTCCGGCACGAACAAGTTTTTCGGCCGGGTCCAACGCGGGGCCTTGCGCCGTTTTGCGGCGTTCTTGCAAGCGTTGTTCGTGTTTGGCAGATGTCAGCCAAACCGTTTCGCTTACGTCTTCTTCCACATATAGTTGCGCTCCCGCGACCGACGATAAGCATACCGCCGCGATGGCCGCAAAAACACACATATTTTTATTCATGTAGTTCCTCCTAAATAATCAATTAGACGCAACATACGTCTTATCTACCATAGCAATCTAGCCGTCCACGCTCAAGCGAAAAAATGGGTTAGAAAATTTTTCCGGATAAAATAGAAAAAAATCGGCCAAATTTTTATAAAATAAAGAGGTATTTACATTTATATACAAAGGAGTCTGTATGAAAAAATTAGCATTACTGACGTTAGCATGCTGCACCGTGGGTTGCGCTACCACCGGCACGACGGGGGATTCCTCCGCCGCCCAATTCAACGCCCAAACCATCACCTTGGAACAAGCGTTGCAAAAATCGGCTGAAACGCGTGAAAAATTGTTGGAAGCCAAAAAACAATACGAACAAGCCAAGTTGGCCGCCGAAGTAGCCGCCGGTAAAAAAACGGTTACCCAAGCCGCTCAGCAACAAGTTGAAAATCAATTGGACGTAGCCAAAAAACAACTGCAAGATGAAAAAAATGCGTGGGCTGAATTGTTGAAAAAATAATTGCCCGCTTGAATATATAAATTGCCCCCGGCAAAAACCGGGGGTTTTTTATTTCTCTTTTTCTTCACTCGGCGTCAGGTTAACACCTGACCTACATTTTCCTATCTGAAAAAAACACTTGACAAACCAAAAAAAAAAACGATAATAGAGTATCAGTAAAAAAACAACAAGGAGCATTTACCATGAAAAGCACAAAAGCATTCACGCTTATTGAATTATTAGTGGTCGTACTTATCATCGGCATATTGGCGGCGGTGGCCTTGCCGCAATATCAAGTAGCGGTGGGAAAAGCACGCTTTGCCACGTACCGCACGTTGGCGGAAAGTATCGCACAAGCCAGTATACGCTACCATTTGGCTAATGGTATCTGGACAGATAACTTTGACGAATTGGACATTGATTTACCTGCCGGGATGACTGTAACGGAAGTGGACTCTTACCGTTGCGGAGCAGATAATAAACTATGGTGTTGCTTAGCCGTCCCCAAACTCAATTACGGATATGGTAGTGTTGTATGTGGGAATCCACAAAACTCTTTAATGTATTACCTTAAATATGTCAGTGATAACGGGGTTCTCTTTGAAAATCCTAGACGGATCTGTCGCGCCAAAGGAAGTGACATCAAGGTATGCAAAGCGTTAAATGGTAGAAGAGTGGAAAACGCAGGCATCATTACCCCGGGAGGAACTATAGCATCCGGTTACGAGTCTTACGAAGGAATCAAACTATAATAAAAACCCCCGGTTTTCACCGGGGGTGTTGAAAATACTGTTTTTTGTCCCGCTATATCCCGCATAGAAACCCTGCGGGATGACGAGCGGAACAGATTTATTTCTCTTCTACCGGCGGTGGGGGAGGCGGATTGAGACCTACGCGTCCACCGTCTTTAGGGCCACCGAAATGCGGACCTTTAGGACCTTTAGGGCCTTTGTGACCTTTGAAAAATCCTTTTTTGCCTTTCGGGCCTTTCGGACCGAACTGGGCGCCTTTGGGAGCAAACAGCACTTTCACATCACCGTCGGCTTCGATAAGCGCATTGGTTTTTTCATCCACCCACATCTTTTTGCCCTCGTCGGATTTTTCTTCGTCTAAGTGTTTCTTCATTTCTTCCAAACGCTTAGCAAATTTATCTAATTGCGCTTGTTTGAATTTCAATTGTTCTTCGTGGATTTTTTCCACTTCGGCAACAATTTCGGCCTTTTTGGCTTCTTGTTTTTTGCCTTTTAACTTCTTATATTCTTTAACCAGTTTCTCCATTTTTTCTTCGGTGGCTTTCATTTTGGCGCGGTGTTCCTTTTGCGCTTTTAAAAACTCACCTTTCTTTTGCGCCATTACCGGGCGATCATCGGCTTTGGCGGGAGCAGCGGTTTCTTCGGCGGCAAAAGCCGGCACGAATAAACCTAATACCAGCAGTGTCATCAACAGTCTGTTTTTCATAACATCCTCCTAAAAATAATCTTCCATATCGTTTAGTTCTTGTGCAAACGAACTATATTCATCATCACTGGATGCGTTCATATACGCGACCAACTCGCGGGCGTTAAACGCTTGCTCAGCGGGCAGAAACGTCCACACAAACGCCGCACACGCCGCCGCGCTTAGTCCCACCAGTTCCCACTTAAACCGCGCCCAAACGGATTTTTTACGCGTCGTGCGGGCCAGCAATTTATCCACCGCACGTTGCGGGACGGCAGGGGGCGTTAAACTTTCGTCCAACTTAGCCAAAAATTTCAGTTCGGCTTGGCAAGAGACGCACGTTTTTAAATGCCCCTCAAACGCCGTTTTTTCGGCCGGGTTTAATTCGCCTTGCGCGTATAACAAAACTTGTTCACACGGTTTCATACTATTTCCTCTTGCGCGCTGTCTTGCGCGATTAACTGCCGTAATTTTTTTACCGCCCGGTGGCAATCGGCCAGTACGGTGCCGAGCGGACGCCCGACGGTATCGGCAATTTCCTGGAACGACATAAACTGCCGCAAATACATCATTTCCCGCTGGCGGGGAGACAACTTTTCCAACGCTTGCCGGACGGTTTCCTGCAAATCCTGCCAACTTAACTCGTCTAATATCGGGCGGGAATTATCTGCCAGCGTTTCTTGCAAATAGGCGTTCCCGTCGTCGTCCGTCTGGTCCAGCGAAGTGACATTTTTGGTGTCGCGCCAGTAATTCAATACCTTGTTGCGCGCCGTCAAAAACAGCCACGCTTTAAACTTCCCTTCCGGTTTGTACGTCCCGGCGTGTTTAAATAACGAAATAAACACCTCTTGAAATAAATCTTCGGCTACACTTTCGTTTTTCACGAGCGAAAGAATATATTGGTAAAGCGGATTTTTGTACCGTAGCACCAATTCTTCAAACGCCTGGTTGTTACCGTCACAAAACGAAGCGACCAGTTCGTCATCGTTTTGCACTTGTTTTTGGATATCCATAGTTATATAACCCGAAACCCCGGATTTTTATTGCACTTGTTTAAAGGATGAAAAACCTCCGGAGAAAACCGGAGGTATTTTCTATTTATTTTCTTGTAAGTATTTCTCTAAAATTTCCGCCGCACATTTGACTTTATCGGCACACGTGCGGTGTTGATAATACGCATCCGTGCGCTTTTCGGGCGTTGGGGAAGAAGGGCCCGCCGGTAGTCCCAACAATTCGCGGCAGATAATGGAGCCGTGTTCTTTTTTAAAAGCGGCGCAGAGTTCTTGGATTTGCACATAAAATTTGGCTTTGGCTACCTGGTCGGTGGGGTCTTTGGGTGCGAATTTGGACGAAAGCGCCATACACATCCCGCTGACCGCGCCGCACACTTCGCGTTGACGCCCCAAGCCGCCGCCAAAACAAGCCGAAAGCGTCAAGGCCGTTTGGTTATCCAGGCCGAGTTCGTCGGCGAACGCGCAAAACACCGCTTGCGCGCAGTTGTGACCGTCTAAAAATAATTGTTTGGCTTGTTCTGCTTTAGTCATGCAGATATAATAGCAAAAATAAACAATTAAGGGAGTTTATAATTTCTGGTAGCACAACCCGGACAATGCAAAGGAGCCCCTGTTTTCATGATTTTTTGACAAAAATCGCCAGCATTGCGCTGAAAAGCCACCCCTTGAGAAACTACTTCCATACAAGTTACTTGCCCTCTCAAACTATTATATATTCCTGTATTTTGAGGTTGATATCCAAATCCAGCCCCTTGATAGGGGTTTCCTTCCGGGTGCCCAATAATAAGGCCACCTCTACTACCGGAATCGTCTGAAATAGATATAACCCATTCTCCATTCGTATGTGTATCGGACTGCAAATATGTATAAAAAGACCCGCCCGGAACAAACCCCGCCGGTAAATCTACGGATAACTCATCAAACGACGTAGCATACTGCCCGTTGGCTAAATAATAGGCCTCTTGCGCTTGCCCGAGTGATTTTAAAAGCGTGAATGCTTGCGTAGCTTTTGATTTTTCCACGGCCTTATTATATTGCGGCAACGCAACCGCGGCCAAAATACCGATGATGAGAACAACGACTAAAAGTTCAATGAGCGTAAAACCTTGCACCGCTCTCGTCATTCCGCACCGTCGCGCCTCGTCACCCCGCAAGGTTTCTATGCGGGGTATAGGCGAGCCAAAATCCTTTATTGCGCCCCTTATATCCCGCACAAAGACACTGCGG
>JAZRIL010000006.1:0-75887 GCA_045645285.1 Elusimicrobiaceae bacterium
ACAACTTGATGCAATTTGTTTTTGCTCAATTAAACCATAGTACAATTTTGCCGGAAAGCAAAATTGTACTTGACAAATCAAAAAAAAAAACGATAATAGAGTGTCAGTTAAAAAATAAAGGAGCAAAAAATATGAAAAACACAAATAATAATTTGTCATTCCCGAGATTCGTTGTCGGGAATCTTCCTCTTTCTAAGTCGTTTATAAAAGAGGAAAAACAACTTGATTTAATCAATCAAGTGGAAGATCCCCGACAGAAACCCTCGGGGATGACAACTTTATTTTATAACTACGGCGGCTTCACTCTGATTGAACTCTTAGTCGTTGTACTCATCATCGGCATACTTGCCGCGGTGGCGTTGCCACAATATCAAAAAGCAGTCATTAAAGCACGGCTTGGTACGCTAAAACCTATGATTGCCACCATCAAAAATGCGCAAGAAATATATTATCTGGCTAATAACACCTATACTACTAACGGTGCCGATTTAGATATAGAAGTGCCTTGTGAAGTAAGCGAAGATGAGCCAAGTGTTTTTATTTGTGGAAAACATTTCGTTTTTGACCTAATTTCCGGGGCGATGTCCCTAGCCGGTTCCAGACTTGATGCATATTATTGCCCGGATCATACCAAACCGTGGCAAGACTGTACGACCACCCACAGAGATTTGATCTATCGTACTTGGTTAACTCATTCCTCTTATCCCGATAAGCGGGAGTGTGTACCTTACACCACCGCTGGGACGGCACTTTGCAAAGTATTACAGCAATAAATCTTCTAATTGTGTATCGGAAACAAAACGCCCCTAGGACACGATAAGGCCCTGAAACAATTTCAGGAAACGTCCTAGGGGCGTTAAATTGCAACTACCACCGCAAATTCGGTTGGCGTGCGGCAGACACTTCATCAATGCGGCTGACCGGTTGCGTGTGCGGGGCCTCATGCACGAGTTGCGGGTTTGCAAAAATCTCATCATAGATTTTCTCTAACGCACCCACAAACGCGTCTAAGGTTTCTTTGCTTTCCGTTTCCGTCGGTTCAATCATCATCGCTTCGGGCACAATAAGCGGAAAGTAAATGGTCGGTGCGTAAAACCCGTAATCCAAGAGTCGCTTGGCTACGTCGGCCGTATGAACGCCGTTCATTTTGGCCGGGTCAATAGACAGCACACACTCGTGCATACAATTCACATCAAAGAATGCGTTGAATTTACCCTTGAGTTTGGCCCGTACATAGTTGGCGTTCAAAATGGCTTTTTCGGCGATATCTTTAAGCGTAGACGCGTCAAATTGCCGCAAGTAACAATACCCGCGCAACACGACCGCGATATTGCCGTAAAACGCTTTCATTTTACCTAAACTTTGTGGCATTTCGCCTTTAAGCGTATACACGTTGCCTTTCTTTTCTACGATCGGTTTGGGCAAAAACGGCGCGACGTGCGCGGCCGCCCCCACAGGCCCGCTGCCCGGGCCGCCGCCACCGTGCGGCGCGGCAAATGTTTTATGTAAATTCAGGTGCATCACATCTACGCCAAAATCCGCCGGCTTGGCCAGCCCAATAAGCGCGTTAAAATTCGCACCGTCCATGTAGAGTAGCGCGCCCGCTTTGTGTACCATTTCCGCAATTTCGCGGATATCTTTTTCAAAAAGTCCCACCGTGTTAGGTACGGTCAGCATGACAGCGGCGGTTTTATCAGAGAGTGCGGCTTGCAAGGCGGCTTTATCCACGCACCCGTCGGCAGCTGACTTAATATTCACCACCGTATATCCGGCCATATTGGCCGTGGCGGGATTGGTGCCGTGGGCGGTATCGGGCACGATGACTTCCGTGCGTGACGTATTTTTATGCGCATCGTGGTACGCCCGCACCGTCAAAATCCCGGTCAGTTCGCCGTGCGCACCCGCCGCGGGTTGCAAGGTAAACACAGATAAACCCGTGATTTCTTTTAATAATTCTTGCAATTCATACATCACTTGGAGCGTCCCTTGTACGGCACTTTCCGGCGCAAACGGATGGGCGTTGGCAAACGGTTCTAAGACGGATAACACATCATACGCCTTGGGATTATACTTCATCGTACAAGAGCCGAGCGGATAAAACTGCCCGTCTAACGAATAGTTTTGTTGCGACAACCGCGTAAAGTGGCGCACCGTATCAAACTCGCTCATCTCAGGCAGTTTCGGCGCGGACGTGCGCAGCAAATTTTGCGGCAAATAGTCGTGCTTTTGCGCTTGTTCAAACCGCACGCCGCGCCGACCGGATTGTGATTTTTCAATAGAGAGTAAATTTTCCATATTAAATTTCCTCCAGGGCACTCACGTATACGGAAATATCTTGCGGCGTGTTAAGTTCGGTGGCACAAACGAGCAAGGCATTTTTCATCTGCCCGCATGTTTGGCCCAAATCATACCCGGCCCCGATGCCTTTGGCGGCTAACTTTTCAATGACTTCGGTGGCGGGTATCGGGCAAGTTACTACAAACTCGTTAAAAAACGGCGCGGCCGATAACACTTTAAAACCTTTCACTTTGTTTATTTTCTCGGCTAACTGATGGGCACGTTCTACGTTGAGTTCGGCTACTTCCTTGAGTCCTTGCGGCCCGAGTAATGTTAAATAAATGACCGCGTTTAACGCACAAATCGCTTCGTTAGAACAAATGTTAGAGGCGGCTTTTTCCCGTCTAATATGCTGTTCGCGCGCTTGCAAGGTAAGCACAAAAGCGCGGCGTCCGTTTTTGTCTTTAGCAATTCCCACCATGCGCCCGGGCAGTTGGCGCATATATGCTTTTTTAGCCGTCATAATACCCAGCCCCGGCCCACCAAAACTGATAGGATTGCCGAGCGGTTGCCCTTCGGCGACGGCAAAATCGGCATCATACGAGCCGGGCGTTTGGAGTAACCCCAGCGACAACGGATTGACTTGCGCCACGAGCAAAGCACCTTTTTCATGCGTAATTTTGGAAATTTCGCCCGCTTGTTCCACATATCCTAAAAAGTTCGGTGTGGAAATGACCACGCACGCAGTTTTGTCAGACACGTGATTTTTAAGTGCTTGCACATCCAGCGTACCGTCCGACGTGGGCTTGGCTTCTGTCAAACGGATAGCACTGTGGCGCGTGTATGTTTTTAAAACTTCTTTGTAATGCGGGTGAAGTAAGGAAGAAATAATTACTTCTTCACGTCCGGTGACGCGGTGCGCGGCTAAAACGGCCTCGGCCAGCGCAGTGGCCCCGTCATAGTGCGAGGCGGTAGCCACGTCCATATCCAAAAGCGCGCAAATGCAACTCTGGAACTCATAAATTGTTTGCAAGGTGCCTTGGCTGGCCTCGGCCTGATAAGGCGTATAGGCGGTTAAAAATTCCCCGCGGCCCGACAACGCCGGTACCGCCGCCGGGATAAAGTGTTTATACATCCCAACGCCGATGAAATTTTTAAGCGGTTTATTTTCAGCGGCCAGCGTGTGCAAATGCGCAGTAAGTTGTTGTTCCGTCAGTGCGGAGGGTAAGTGATAGTTGGGATACAGCAAATCCGCCGGAATTTTATTTAACAGTTCTTTCACAGATGAAACGCCAACCTCTGCCAGCATTTCCCGTTCGTCTTGTTTGGTATGTGGAGTAAACATAAGTTAAAATCCCCCGGCGTGCGGGGGATACAATTTATTTTTGAATCGTGGCTTTATAGGCCGCCAAATCTAAGAGCGTATCATATTCGGCGGGATTAGACATTTTGATTTTGAACAGCCAACCGCCCGCGTGCGGCTCGCGGTTGACAAGGGCCGGGTCACCGTTTAAGGCGTCGTTGACGGCTACAATTTCGCCGCTGACAGGAGCGTAAATTTCAGAGGCGGATTTTACCGATTCCACCACACAGCAATTTTCTCCCGCTTTTACGACGCGGCCGATTTTGGGTAAATCCACAAAAACGATATCGCTGATTTCTTCTTGGGCATGGTTGGAAATACCGACGACGGCATTTTCGCCTTCTTTATAGGCCCATTCGTGCGTTTTCAAAAAACGGCAATTTTCTTCGTTGTACATAGTTTCTCCTTACACTCTATTTTTATAAAACGGCGGTTTGACTACTTGCGCGGGTACGCGGCGGGCGTGGATTTCAATTTCCACGTCTGCTCCGGCGGGAACTGAACTGTCCAAATACCCTACGGCAATTCCTTTAAATAACGGGGAAAACGTGCCGCTTGTTAAATAACCCACTTCTTTCCCTTCGTAAAAAACTCTGCAGCCGCTACGCGGAACACCTGCCGTTTTTAATACAAAACCAACTAAACGGCTTGGAAATCCGGCGGATTTTTTGGCAACGAGTGCGGCTTTGCCGATAAAATTTTCTTTGGCAAGTTTAACCACCCAACCGCAGTTGGCCTCGTACGGCGTTTTGGTCGGGTTGGCGTCCTCGCCGTTGAGCAAATACCCGGCTTCTAAACGTAACACGTCGCGCGCGCCGAGCCCGCACGGTTTTACGCCCAACTGCAATAGCGTATCCCACAATTGACCGATTTGCGCGTTGGGGAGCATAATTTCCACGCCGTCCTCGCCGGTGTATCCGGTACGGGTCACGTAGCCGTCCGCCCCGAACATCGTTAGCGGCGAAATGTGAAAACGCGGCAAATCTTTCACGCCGGGCAAGAGTTGGTTGACAATTTCCACGGCCTTCGGGCCCTGCACAGCCAACATGCTCCATGTATTGCTTTCGTTGCGTACGGTAACATCAAAAGCGGCGGCGTATTTGTTAAGCCAATTAAAATCCGTTTCCACACACGCGGCGTTGACGACGACTAAAAATTGGGTTTGCGACAGACAAAAGGCAATTGCGTCATCAATAATCGTGCCCTCATCCGTTAAAATGTGGAAATACGTACCTTCGGCCGGACCGTTTTTAATGTTATTGCAACCGATAAATTGCAAAAACTCCCACGCTTTCGGGCCCTCCACAAACAGTTGGCCCATGTGCGACACGTCAAACATACCCGCGCTTTCGCGCACGGCTTTGTGTTCGGCTAAAATGCCGTCGTATTGCACGGGAAGTAACCACCCGTGGAAATCCACCATTTTACCGCCGGCTTTTTCACATGCGCAGCGCAAAGCAGTTGTTTTGAGAGTACATGTTTCGGTCACAAAAATCTCCTATACGGTTATTATATCAAACAAAGAATGTTTTTGCCCCGGCGATAACCCTTCTATTTTCTTCGGGTTACAAAATTTTACTTGACAAATCAAAAAAAAAAACGATAATAGAGTGTCGGACAAAAAAGACAAAGGAGAATTTTATGGAAAGCAATAAATATAAAAAAATGTCATTCCCGAAATTCGTTGTCGGGAATCTTCCTCTTGTTAACTCGTTAATAAAAGAGGAAAAACAACTTTATTGTATGCAAAAAGTGGAAGATCCCCGACAGAAACCCTCGGGGATGACATCTAATTTAATGGGCTTTACGTTAATAGAATTATTAGTTGTCGTTCTTATTATCGGTATTTTAGCGGCGGTGGCGTTGCCGCAATATACTTTGGCCGTCAACAAATCGCGGTTTGCCAATTTAAAAACTGCCGCACAATCCTTTGCTACGGCCGCGCAAGTGTATTATTTGGCTAACGGCACCTGGCCCGGTAATTTTGATGAATTGGCCATAGACGCCACCGCCGGATTTACCAAAACCAACAATCCCTATGGCGGCGGAGTCAATACAGGAACTTGTGCCGGTAATAATGAAATATATTGTTGCATTCTTCCGTCAGTAGAAGGGCAGTCTGCCAGCGTTATATGCGGACGCCAAGATTATTCTTTCGCCGCGATGCGTTTTTTAACGGACGAGCTAGATGATTGTATAGCAAAAACAACCGATACAAAAGCCGTCGCCCTCTGTAACGCGTTAGGCTCTTTTTACAGAACAGCCAATATGCCCACCCCGGAAGGCCACAAAAGCGGCTACAGTTATTACCGGTTGCCATAATTTTTGCCATACCCCTTACGCAAGCCCGCGGTAATTTCAAACTAATTTGGCGCGGGTCTAGGCACGCGCCGACGTAGCGTACATACGCAAACGGGGCGTAGCCCCGCGGGTACGTAAGGAGGCGCGTAACAACGAGCCGCACCAAATTAGGAAGAAATTACAATGAGCGTAAGTTTAGTATAATGATGATATGGCAGATACACAAAGCGTCGTCAGCGACGTAAAACTGTTTTTAGAACGGCTCAAAAAAGAAATGCCGGAAATCTTCGGCACGCAAGAAAAATCCACTCAAACGGATGACGCCTCGGTCGCCCCGGTTGCCGCTAACAAAGTGCTCTACAACGGCGACTTATTGGAAGCGCGCACGTACATAACGCCCGACCAGGAAGAGGGCGTATCGTTTGACGGTAAAATTTTCCACGTGTATTTGCAAAGCGAACAAAGCAGCCCTTCTGCGCTGGTTACCCAATGGCTTAGAGACAAAGCCGCCGAAATTCTGCCGCAAAAAACAAAAGACTGGGCGGAAAAAATCGGCGTGGAATATAACCGCGTGGTATTAAAAGACCAACGCACGTTGTGGGCCAGTTGCTCGTCACAAAAAAATATCAATTATTCCTACCGCATTGTCAAAATGCCGCCCGTGGTGCAAGATTATTTAGTCATCCACGAACTGTGCCACTTAAAATTTATGAATCACGGCGAGGAGTACTGGTCACTCGTCGGGCAGTTCAGCCCGGACTATAAACTCCACCGCCGCTGGCTCAACGAACACAAGGACGCCGTATTTGAAGACGTGCACATCACGCTGACAAAAGACGAGCCGGAAAAAGAAATGCAAGAAACGGCGGACGCTTCCAATCCAATAGATACACCGCAAAACTAAAACTAAAATAAAACCGCCGGGCACAAAGCCCGGCGGTTTTTATAGGAGCCCGCTGCGGCTAAACAGCGGGTGTAACTCAAATTTTTACCGATAACCTCAGCGGATAATCGCAAACGCACTTTCGGATACACCACCCAAAAGCCCGCCGTACGTCCGCACGCGCGTTTTTACCAACGCCACCAGTTTTCCGTCGTAAAATAACGGCTCGCCCAGTTGCAAACGCGGCTCGCTGTATACAAGGCCGGGACGGCATCGGCGGTGTTGCACCACCCCGCGTGCACGGAAAAACTGTTTAAGGTGTTGTGTCATCGCGTCCCCAAACGCCTCTTGCAATGATTTCCCCGACGTTACCGGCTTGACCGTCACGTAAGATAATCCTTTTGTTTGCGCCGTATCTACGCGCAACCACGCCACGTCCTCTTTCACGGACACCTCGGAAGGCGCCACGGAGATTTCTTTCCCATTGGCAAATTGCAAACTAATTTTATCCAACGTATAACCACCTTTCACGGTGCACACTTCCGGCAAGACCACGCGGGTCCCTTGCGAAACCAACACTCCTAAACATTCGGTTTGTACACGCGATACGGCAATGACTTGATTGGGATTGGCCGGCCGGCGCGGCGAGCGCAACATGCGGTCTTTCAGCGCAACTTGCTTTTTAAACTGCACCTTGATCGTAACCATATACCGCTCAGCCATTACCTGTGCCGCCATGACGGCGCGTGCCACTTTGCTTTCCAAAGAAGACGGGGCAGCCCAGGCAACTTGGGCAAGTCCGGCCCCCAGCATCGCCCCCACTACATATATACTAATTTTTGTTCTTATCATATTCTTTCCTTTTTTATTGGGATAGATATATTATACAAAAGTTAGTTGAAACTAATAAGTATTTTTTAAAAAATATATTTATCGTCATAAATAAACATTTATTTTTGATAAATATATTATTTAAAAAGTTAGGAAAGACTTATTTATAGGGATCTCTAATACACCCACATTCCCGCGCACGCACTTAGCAGCAGCACCAAAATCGGCCCGGCTTTGCGCGTCCACACGAGAATAAAAGCCACCAGAAAGAAAAGTATACTTTTGTAATCCACAAAATTTTCGCTATTGCACAGCACCAGCGCGGCG
Organism: Elusimicrobiaceae bacterium; assembly: GCA_045645285.1. GTDB lineage: Bacteria > Elusimicrobiota > Elusimicrobia > Elusimicrobiales > Elusimicrobiaceae > Avelusimicrobium. The sequence goes on from JAZRIL010000006.1 coordinate 7,983, forward strand.
GCGGCAATTAAGCCCACCACCGCCGGACGAATGCCCGCCAGTACCCCTTGCAGGCGCGGGGAAGATTGGTGTTTGCGTAAGAATTTACCCAACGCAATTAGTAAAATAAGCGACGGCAAACACAACGCCACCGTGGCCACCGCCGCGCCCCACCCGTTGCCGCAGGCGGTATACCCCACATACGTCGCCATATTGATACCGATGGGACCGGGGGTTACTTGGCTGACGGCCACGATGTCGGTAAATTGCGCCGTTGTCAGCCACGCGTGTTTGAAAACAATTTCATTTTGTAAAAATGAAATCATCGCATAGCCGCCCCCGAAATTAAAAAGGCCGATTTTAAAAAACGTGATGAATAGTTGCAAATAAATCATTTGGCCTCCCGTCGTAAGGCATACCAATATCCGCCAATACCCGCGGCTAAAACAATATACACGGGCGACACCTTGACTAACCACACCAGAAGGGCTACGGTTATAGGTATCCACACCGTCTTCCAATGGATATGCGCCGCACGGGCTAAACGGAAAACCGGTACGGCAATCAGTGCCACTACCGCCGGGCGGACGCCTTTAAAAATCCGGATGACAAGGGGATTATGTTGATACGCGCGAAAGAAAAGAGCAATTAGCAAAATGATGACAAAGGACGGAAGTGCCGCCCCCGCCGCCGCGCAAATACTGCCGCGCGTACGGGCTAAACGATACCCGGTCAAAATCGCTACGTTGGCCGCCATAATGCCCGGTGCGGCTTGCGCCAGGGCAATAATATCCAAAAAATCGGCACGCGTAAGCCACTTGTGTTTATCCACCAACTCTTGTTCCATCAGCGGCAACATAGCATATCCGCCGCCCAGCGTAAAGAGTCCGATTTTGGCAAATACGTAAAATAAAGAAAATAACATATCTCTATTTTACTATTTCATTACCTCACTTTTAATAACTCACTTTCGGTTAGTTTTTCAGCCCACAAACACAGATGCTTTGTTAGAGCCGTTTAGACTCTTGCGTCGGGCTGAAAAGATTTCCTTGACAAATCAAAAAAAAAAACGATAATAGAGTGTCAGAGAAAAAAGACAAAGGAGAATTTTATGGAAAGAAAAAATCAGTTAAAGATTTGTTTGACCTCGCCCCTTGCGGGAGAGGATGCCCACAGGGCAGGTGAGGGGTGTAAAAAAGGAAATAACTTTATGGTTTCCCCCTCATCGGTTTGTTCGGACTTCGTCCGCCAAACCACTTCCCCCTCACAGGGGGGAAGCCATACGGCAAACAGCGGCTTTACGTTAATAGAATTATTGGTCGTCGTCCTTATTATCGGTATTTTGGCCGCCGTGGCGTTGCCGCAATATCAAAAAGCCGTTATCAAAGCGCGGTTTGCTAATATCAAAACTGTCATGGCAGACATTAAACGCGCCGAAGAAGCATACTATTTAGCCAACGGAGAATATGCGTTTGATTTGGATGCGCTGGCCACGGAAAGTTCATGCCAAAAATTGTCCGCCGATGACGGCTCCACCTATACCTGCGGCTCTTACTTTGATGTGGATGTAATTGGAGCCGTACAAGCAGATGCGACCGCAAATCACCTGTACCTGGACGCTTATTACTGTCCAACCGTAGCAAGCACCCATACCCGGGTTTCTCAGTGTTTGTCCGCCCGAGAATTTACCTACCGCGTTTGGTTAGATAATTCCTCCAATCCCGGAACAATCACCTGCACCGGCACGACGGCACTGGGTCAACAAATTTGCGCCAACCCGTAAGAGACGGCCCGCCGACCCCAAGAATAACATTTCCCCTATTCTCTGGTCGTTGCGTAGAGTTTTTGTACGGAATGTAGAGAATAGGGGAAAATAGGATCTCTCTTTTTTATATCCCGCATAGAAAAACTGCGGGATGACGAAAAAAGAGAGATTTTTAATGTCATAGTTACACGCAACAAGCGAAACGCAGAAAGCAAATTTGAGGCAAGGTAAGGCCGCAAGTTGAGCGCCGCGTACGTCGGCAAGACAACGCGAAGCGTTGCAAGTACGCAAGCGAAAGTCGGCCTTAGATTGCCCAAATTTGCAAACTGGAATCAATTAAGCCAACCTTCTTGCTTGGCATAGTTGTAAATGCCGTTATAAATCCCTTGCGCCATTTTTTTCTGAACACTACTTTGGGTAAGACGGCCGCGGTCTTTACTGCTACTGATGTATCCCATTTCTACCAAAATGGCGGGGCTTTGCACCCCTTTTAGAACGTAGAAATTGGCTTGGCGCACGCTGCTGTTTTTATTAACGGCAATACCGATGCCCGGCTGTTTATATACTTCATTACGCACGTAACCGGCCAGTTTGGAACTTTCGTTAATATATTCATTTTTAGCCAGCGATTGCAACAAAGCGTCCACAAAGTTATAGTGGACTTCTTCGTATTGCATGGCTTCGTTTTCCAACGCGGCGGTTTCGGCGGCTTCTTTGTCGGTGGCTTTTTCACTGCGGAAATAGACTTCAAAGCCGTTGGCGTTGCGGTTTTTGGAGGAGTTGGTATGCACGGATACAAACAGATCCGCCTTGAAATTATTAGCCGTTTTGGAACGGCCCGAAAGCGGGATAAACGTGTCATCTTCGCGCGTGATTTTGACTTCAAAATTTCCTTTCTTAAGCAGTTTGTATAACTCTTTACTTACTGCCAAATTGAGGTCTTTTTCCCGCACGCGCGAGCGGAGGGCTCCGGGGTCTTTACCACCGTGGCCGGGGTCTATGACAATGCGCATTTTTTTATGCGCGGAGGATATCGCGGCCACCGGACCGGCTTTCATCACAACCGTCGGACTGGAGGCCTGCATGGTCAGTTGGGTGGCGGTAATTTGCGTTTCACTGGGCACCAACTCTTCGGCCGGCATTTCTTCAATATCTTGCGGCGCGGCCGCGGCGGGCGGCGTTTGTATTGGCTTAGAAGATGACAGCGGTGCTAGTTTGCCCGCGCCGACCCGGAAATAAATTTTCCCTTCGTTTTCTTCCACCGTCCAATGCGTGGCACGCTTGCCCAAAATGACGTGCAGTTTGGCGTCGGCGCGGTCTTGGCGGACAGAAACAGACGAGATGAAATCGGTTTTTAGACGGAAGTTTTCATCGCGCTTGACGGTAATGTTCGGGAACACCACGTCCACCGTGTGTGCATTGGGCGACTCGGACGACCACGTTACAGGCCCGCGCGCCGCAAACACAAGCCGGTTTTCCGATGGCGTTAACTGATTATCCGTACGAGATAACTGAAACGGACGCTCCGCCAGCAGTTGGTCATCCGAAAAAGAAATTTCTTTACCCACGGCTTTTTGCACGTCCGGCAATAGGAAAAATTCCACCGGCACCAACATACTGCCTCCGTCAATTTGTACCGGAGCCGTTAATTGGGCGGTTTTGGCGTTGATGATAAATTCGCTGAGTCCCGCCGTTAAAATGGCATAAAATCCGCGGGCGGTCAGTTTGGCTTGCTTGGAACGGGCAAACAATTCCACACTTAAACCCAAACTGCGGGCTGTTTTTTGCAAGTCCACATAGGTTACGCCGTTTTGCGTACGGCCGGAGAGCATCGTTTGTTTGCGCCCGGAAACCAGGAGCGGGATTTTATCTTGCCCATATACCGGACAAGACAAAATCCCTAACAAAATGATCCCTAGCAACCGTAACACACGTTCCATAACAAACGGGGAATTTTTTATTCCAATACGATTTTGTAATCTTCCCACGCCAGTTGCGGATCGGCCTGGATTTTGAGCGTGCGGTGAATATTCTGCTCAATATCTTCCTGGCGCAGTTTAATAGCATCGGCCAACACCGGGTGCAATACGACGCGCAAATTTCCACCGGGACGGCCGTTAGTCAGGTCGTAAATTTCGCGCTGGATTTTAATACGCATACTTTCAGCCGATAAAACCCGGCCCGAACCGTGGCATTGGGGACATTCTTCGCTGATGAAACTGCCCGTACTGGCGCGTTTGCGCTCGCGCGTCATTTCCACCAAGCCCAAACGGGTGATGGGTAAAATGCGGATTTTGGCCCGGTCGCCGCGGACGGCTTGCGCGAGTGCTTCCACCACGCGGTGACGGCTGGAGGCCTTGCGCATATCAATAAAGTCAATCACAATGATCCCGCCGATATTGCGCAAGCGCAGTTGGTGGGCGATTTCCTGTGCGGCTTCAATGTTGGTCTGCGTAACCGTTTCTTCCTGCGATTTGTTACCGGTAAATTTACCGGTATTTACGTCAATAGCACAAAGCGATTCGGCCTCTTGGATAATAATACTTCCGCCGTTAGGCAAAGGCAGTTTAATTTTGCGTAAATTATCAATTTCTTTTTCCACATCGTACGCTTCAAAAATCGGCGTTTTGCCTTTGTAGAGTTTTACGCGGTCGGCCAGTTCCGGCGAGTTCTTGCTGACAAAATCCATCACGCGGTTGTAATCTTTTTCGTTATCCAACATATACACTTTGGCATTTTCGGATAACACATCCCGCGCCACTTGAAGTACGGCGTCCATGTCTTCGTGTAACAAGCGCGGCGAGCGCGATGTTTCAAACTTCTTGACAATGGATTGCCATTGGCGATAGAGATATTTAATCTCGCGTTCCAGTTCTTCTTTAGTGGCTTCTTCGGCTTCCGTGCGGACAATGCACCCCATGCCGTTTAAATGCTTTTCGGCTAATTCTTGCATGATATCGTTTAATTTATGGCGTGCTTCCACATCTTCAATGTGTTTGGAAACCCCGACGAAACTTTGGTGCGGCGTAAGCACTAAATAGCGGCCGGGCAAGGTAACGTCCATGGTTACCTTCATCCCTTTGGTGCTGATAGCATCTTTGACCACTTGCACCATGACTTCTTGACCTTTGTGAAGGGTTTTATCTATATTCTTTTTATCACCGCCGATAACATCGGAAATGTATAAGTAGGCGTTTTTTTCATAGCCGATATTCAAAAATGCGCTGGAAATACCGGGTAGTACATTTTCCACAGTACCTTTGTAAATGTTACCTACAATGTTAAGCGCGCCGCGGCGTTCCCACAAGAGTTCGTTGACGCGTCCGTCTTCTAAAATCGCAATACGCGTTTCTTCAAACGACGTATTGACCAATGCTTCCACTACCGGAAGTTCTTCGTTAAGTTTGCTCATGTATCAAATCCTCACTTGGGGTATTTCCCCTGTTTTAAATCGGGTGAAACTCGCCTTGCGAATCCCGCCAACATAATTCCTGCCTGATAAAAACTAAACCTGCTAGCGCAATGTTTTCGTCCTGCGGCGGGATTTCTATCCCCGCCCACGCGGCGACAAACCATTGCGGACTCACCCATTGGCCGTCTACCGGAGCCAATAACAACATTATTTCATCCGGTGCACAAACACGGGCGTCAACCAATCCCGCCGTAATATTACGCTTGCGCACCGTCTGATCCGCGGACCGCAGGGTAACCGTAAGTTCCCCCACCTTGTTCCACGTTTCCAACTTCCGCCCGGAAGAAAGATACACAGAAAAATCCCCCTTCACCCGGTACCTGGCCGCGGCTGCCAAGTTCTGCACGGAGGGCAGCGGATACGGTACGCGCGTCAGTTGCAACAGTTCAAACCCCTTCGGGGCCGTTTGCAACAACGCTTGGCGTACTTCGTCTTCACTGCGTTTTTCCAGCAGATAAATATCCAGGTACTCGCGCTCGGCCCGCTGTCCTGTAGCGGGAGCCGGGCCGTACGCCAGCCGTGGCAAACTGGCCACAAACTTGGACGGCTCATACGGCAAGCCCGAGTCAAGCACCATTCTTTTTATACCGCGTAAAACGTGTGCATGCTCCGCTGGGTTACCTTGCCAACGGAACACTATACGCATTTTATAAATTTTTGGGGTGTAATTCATCTTTTTTATGCTCTAAGGCGGCGTGCATAAACCGATTGCACCACCCCCAGCGCCCACAAACTGGACACCAGGTTGGACCCTCCGTACGAGATAAACGGAAGCGGTATCCCCGCCACCGGCACAATGCCGATTAACATCCCATAGTTAATTAGCATATACGTGAAAAACATTCCAAAAATTCCGGCACATACCAGGTAGCCGTACCTATCGCCTGAAGCGTACGCCACCGCAATAATGCGCCACAAAATAATAAAATATAACCCCAACACGCATAGCGTACCCCATAAACCGAGTTCTTCCCCGACTACTGCCAAAATAAAATCGGTATGCCGCTCCGGCACAAACCCCAGGCGCGACTGCGTACCCGAAAACAGCCCTTTGCCCATAATGCCGCCGGCCCCCATGGCAATTTGCGCTTGCAATATGTTATACCCTGCCCCCTGCGGATCAGACCGCGGTGCTAAAAAGGCCTCCACACGTTTGCGCTGGTGGGGTTTCATCTGGTGTTCCACAAACATCCCGCCGAAAAGTCCGGCCAATACCACTGACGTAGCCAGCACAAAATAAAAGGAAGGCAGATAAATCCGAAACTGTTTGAATAACCACCAAGCCCCGTACCCCAGCAACATGACCACCGCCGAAAAACCGGCTATATACCACCCGTTATGGGCTAACCCGTGGAACACCCGCACCAACGGATAGTCCATCAGTTCGGGATGCAAATAAATATATGTCCAAGAAATTGTAAAAAATCCCGTTACCCCCGCCAGCAGGGCAATCAACCCCAGGTAAAAAACATTTACTCCGGTACAGTACAACAGCACCAGCAACGCAGGCAACGTGACCACTACGGATGAAAAATCCGGTTGCATCATAATAAGCCCAAAAATCGGCAACAGCAACAGACACAGCCAAAACACGGAAGAAACTTCCCGGATGCGCCGGCCGCGGCGGTCCAAAAAAGCGGCGGCTACCAAAATGGTACAAACCCGGCAAATTTCGGAGGGTTGCATAGAGAAAAACGGCAACACAAACCACGAACGCGACCCGCGCTGATAGGACCCGAACAACAACACCCCCACCAATAACAGCAAAATGAACCCATACAGGGCCTTCCACTGTTCATCATAGATTTGATAATTGAAACTCCACCCTACAAAAAACGCCAACGCGCCCACCGGCAGTGCAATACAATGCGTACGTACAACCGGGTTGGCCCAGGAAATACTGTTCACGGCCGACATAATACACAAGGCCCCCAACAACACCAGCGCCACCATCGCACCCAGCAAAATGTAATCCAATCGGTTGCGGCTATTTCCCATAAATATTCTATCTCCTGTAACTCTCCAGCGGGCTTAAAAGTTCTTCATATTCTTCTTCCGTTTTGGCAACCGGCTGGTGTAACGGGCTTTCAAAATACGCTTTTAACATATCGTGGGCAATCGGCCCGGCGGTGGCAGAACCACTTTCGCCATATTCCACAAACACCGCTACGGCGATTTCGGGCGTTTGCCCCGGCCTGGCGGCAAATGCCATAAACCAACCGTGGTCGGCCCCGTGCGGATTTTGCGCCGTACCCGTTTTGCCATACACCTCTATTCCCTTGATTTTGGCCCGGCGCGCGGTACCTTTGTCCACCGTATGTTTAAGGGCTTTGAACAAAGCGTCGTATGTTTCCGGTTTTAAATCCGCGTGTTGCAAAATGGTCGGGCGGCCCACCAGTTGCGTTTTGCCGGTTTGATTGCTGACAATTTTTTCCACATAATACGGGCGGTAGATATTGCCCCGGCTGGCCAAGGCGGCGGCAAATTGCGCCAACTTAATCGGCGTAACTAACAATTCCCCTTGTCCGATAGATAAATTAAGCGTATCGCCGATAAACCAATACGTTTTATTACGCGCCCGGCGGGTAGGGCCGTACAAGTTGCCGGCTTTTTCACCGGGCAAATCAATACCGGTCGGCCGGCCGAACATAAACATCCGTTGGACACGTTCAATAGCAGCCGCGCCCAACTGAGCCGCTATGGTGTAAAAATAAACGTCACACGAGTGTCCCATCGCTTCCCAAAAATCTACTGGGCCGTGCTCGCCCCAGCATTTAAAAATACGCGGGCCGGCATTGTATTTACCATAACAACCGATTTTCCGCTCCGTGTCTAATTGCCCGTTTTCCAGTGCGGCCGCCGCCGTAATAACTTTAAACGTGGAAGCCGGCGGATAAATACCTTGCAAGGCCAAATTGTACTCGCTTATTTTTTTGGTGGACGGCTCCTGTTCCTGGTCGCTGTACGGTACAAAGATATTCGGGTCGTACGCCGGCGCACTGGCCAGTGCCAGCACTGCCCCGGTACGCGGGTCCAACGCCACCGCCGCGCCGCGACCGGTAAGGGAATTTTTAAGTCCGTTCTCCGCGGCTTGTTGGACGGCAAAATCCAACGTCAAATATACATCACTGCCGGCCGCCCACTTTTTATCTTCAATAATGCTTTTCACGCGACCGCGGTAATCCACTTCCAAAAATACCCCGCCGTCTTTGCCTTTTAAATCTTGCTCAAATTTTTTTTCAATGCCGTTTTTACCGATTTTACTGGATAAACGGTATCCCAATTTGTTATCGCGCTTGCGCCATTGGCGTTCATCCAAACTGCCTAAATAGCCCAACAGGTGACTGGCAAAAATACCGTACGGATAATTACGTTTTGTTTCTTCAATCAAATAAATCCCGGGGTAATAATACTGCAATTCCTGTAACGCCACGGTGCTTTTGGTAGACAAATTTTCCGCCAACAATACGGCTTTGCCGCTGGACGAACCCGATAATAATTTGGCTTGTAAAATTTCTTCCGTTACGTGCAAATGCGGCGCAAAATCACGCGCCAGGCGGGCCAGATACGCCGCGTCTTGCGTACCGCCTAAATAATACAAACTGAAGGAAGGAGCATTGGACGCCACGGCCACGCCGTCCGAGGTAAATACCCGGCCGCGCGGAGCCGTTTGATACAAAATTTGGGTCCGGTTCCGCTCGGCCATTTGCAAATACGCATTATGCCGCAAGATTTGAATATCAACCAGGCGCAACGCAATAATACTTCCCGCCAAGGCGGCAAGTATCATCATCGTTTTTAAGCGCATATTGAACAAAACTTTTGTAACGGCCATGGTACCTCTGTATCAACGCTCCTCGGCACAACAGCCGGCCCATACCCAACGAACCGTCGCAAATACCACCGGTGCAAGCAGCGCTCCTACGGCGGCTCCGCCCACTAAACTGACGGTGCCCGGCCACATAAAAGAGGAAGTAAACCGCATCAGCAATAAACTGTTTATCACTCCCACCAAACACGAAAGCATAAATACCACTACGGCCTGCGGCAAAAAGCCGGAAAAATCAATCCGTTCCCGTAAAGCATATACCAAGCACGCCGCCACGGTAAACGAGAACGCGTTATTGCCAAACAATTTCGTGCCGAAAAAATCTAAAAAAAGCCCGCATAAAAAAGCCATTGGGTATCCGATTTCCAACTGGACCACCGCACAAAAGGCAATTGCAAACACCAACATAAAGTTTACGTTTAATCCCCAATACGAAAACAGCGTGGCAAACCCCCAGTGGCACACCGTGGCGACCACAAATAACATAAATAATTTACAGACCTTCCACATAAATTACAAGGCCTCCTGTTTAAAAAGGACAAAAAGTTCCTTTACCGCGGCCGAACGCACCAGCGGTTCCACTTCCACCGTTTGGGCCGTTTGAAAACTGCTGTCTTCGCGCACCGCACGCACGTAACCCACCAAAATCCCCGCCGGGAAAATACTGCTGGTAGAAGAGGTAAACACCTTATCCCCTTTGGAAATTTGAGCCACCAGCGGCAAATATTTAATGCGCACGGCATGCGCACCGCCACCCACCAACAGCCCTTCTTCTTGGCCTTTTTCCAGCGTTACCGCGGCCGAAAAATCTTCATCGCGCACGAGAAGTACTTTGGACGTGTTTTCCGCCACTTCCACCACCACGCCGGCCAACCCTTCCTGACCGTGCTCCAACGAAAGCACCGCGCTGCGTTCCTCTATGCCGTCCGCCGCGCCTTTGTCTATAATAACGGTGTTCCATTGGCTGGGTTCGCGGTACGCCACTTTAGCCCACACCCCTTGCCAAGGCGTAGCCGGCTTGAGTGCCAGCGCCGAAGCCAACCGCACGTTTTCTTTAAATACGCTTTCGGCTTGCGCCGCCAATAAATGTTCCATTTCAATTTGCTGTTTTAAGCGAAGGTTTTCTTGGTGGACGTTTAATAATTCATGGACGGTCTGGTTAACCCCTTGGGCATATTTTACCGCGCCGTGCGCCACCCGAACCTGCGGAATAAACACGTACGATAAAACGGTCTTTACCGAGGTCACAACACCACCCAGGGGCAAAATCATCAACAAAAAAGATAACAATAAAAAAGCCACCGGGAACAACACGCGACGGCGGTTGCCGGTATATATTTGTTTTTTAATCGTTTTCTTACGAGAAGATACCATATAACTTGGAACCGTTTTTAATACGCGCAAACGGTTAAACGCATCCATCAAAAAGCGGACACAACTTGTCTAGCAAGTGGTGCCCGCTTTTAATCCAACGGTAAAGCAAAATTAGAACGACTTTCCGCGCGAACTAAAGAAGCGGGTTCCTTTTTCGTTAAGTTGCTCTAAAAACTTGCCCGTGCCCAATGCCACACAACTCAAAGGATCGGCTGCGCGATGCACCGGGATATCTGTTTCTTTGCGGATGAGTTCGGTAATACCCCGCAAAAGACTGCCGCCTCCCGCCACCACCAGACCGCGGTCCACTAAATCGGCCGCAAGTTCGGGCGGAGTTTCTTCCAGCGTACTTTTAATAACATCCAAAATCAAGCGCACCGGCTCCATGAGGGCTTGGCGGATTTCCTCGGAAGTAACCGTTAAAGTGCGAGGCAAACCTTGTGTTTGGTCGCGCCCTTTGACTTCCATGGATTTTTCCTCTTTAAGCGGGTATACAGACCCTAAGTTAATTTTGACTTCTTCGGCGGTGGTTTCCCCAATAATCAAGTTGTATTTTTTGCGGAAATACTGCACAATGCACTCGGTGAGTTCATCCCCGGCTACATCTACCGACTTCGCTACCACCATACCACCCAGCGAAATGACGGCTACTTCCGTCGTACCGCCACCAATATCTACAATCATACTGGCGTGCGGTTCGGCAATCGGCAAATCCGCCCCCATGGCCGAAGCCATAGGTTCTTCAATCAAATACACTTTACGCGCACCGGCCTGGTAGGCGGCGTCTTCCACTGCCCGGCGTTCCACTCCGGTAATGTCCGAAGGGATACCAATGACAATGCGCGGACGTAACAGACTGCTACGGCTGTGCACTTTGCGGATAAAGTAACGAATCATTTCTTGCGTGACTTCAAAATCCGCAATGACACCGTTTTTCATCGGGCGTACGGCTACGATGTTGGCAGGCGTGCGGCCCAGCATTTGCTTGGCCTTGGCGCCTACGGCTTTTACTTCGCCGGTATCTCTTTCCACCGCGACCACGGACGGCTCACGCAACACAATGCCTTTATCCTTGACATAAATCAAGCAGTTGGCGGTGCCTAAGTCCATCCCTAAGTCCGAGGAAAAAAGCCCTCCCAAATAGTCTATTACCATGGGTTGCCTCTTAGTCTACTAATTTAACAATTGCTACTTCCGCATTATCCCCTTGACGCAGACCTGCACGGTAAATACGGCAGAATCCGCCGGGGCGGTTGGCATAGCGGGCCGCCAACACTTCAAAAAGTTTTTTGCAAGCAGCGGCATCTTTGAGCGTATCTTTGGCCGCCGTTACGTTGTTGGCTTTCGCCAGGGTAATCAACCCTTCCACCACGCGGCGCACTTCTTTGGCTTTTTGCAGCGTCGTTTTGACTTCTTCATGCAAAATGATGCTGGTAGCCATGTTGTTTAACATCGCTTTGCGGTGGGAAGAGGTTTTGCCCAATTTCCGGTGTCCGGTATTCTTAATCATACTCAAACTACTCCTTAAATTTTCATACCTAAAGAAAGATTCATCTCGGCCAATCTTTCTTTGATTTCGTCCATAGACTTCGCCCCGAAGTTTTTAATCATTTTCAGATCTTCTTCGGTCATTTTAACGAGGTCGCGCACGGTGTGTACATCTTCCGACTTCAAGCAATTGATAGAGCGGGAGGACAACTCAATAAACTCAATAGATTGATTAAGCAGTTCTTCCTGTTTGCTTGTCGTGGTGCCGGAAGCATTGGTAGCGGCCGGGGAATCCTCGCCGGCTTCATCACCGGAAGTGGCCACGCCGCCTTCTTCGCCTTCAATCGTAAAGATGTGAAGCGAACCGGACAACAAAACCGCCGCCCGGTGTAGCGCCCGGGCCGGAGCCAAAGTGCCATCGGTGGTGATTTCCAAAATCAAGCGGTCGTAGTCGGTTTTCTGGCCAACGCGGGCCGGTTCCACATCGTAGTGTACTTTTACAATCGGCGAGTACAACGCATCTACCGGGATAAACCCGGCCGGGCGCTGCACTTTGGCCAGTTCCTCAGCGGGAACATAGCCCTTACCGCGGGTGATTTCAATTTCAATATCCAACGTACCGCCCACTTCCAAAGTGGCGAGCACGAGGTCTTTGTTAATAATTTCTACCCCGTCTACTTCTTCAATATCGGCCGCCGTTACGACACCGGGTTTGGAGACGTGCAATTGGACATATTCGCGCATTTTGCTTTCCATTTTAACACGCAAGTGCTTGAAGTTAAGCAAAATGTTGATGACGTCTTCGCGCACGTTCGGGATGGCACTAAATTCATGCACAGCCCCGGCAATACGCACAGCGCTTACTGCGGCGCCTTCCATACCGGAGAGCAAAATCCGGCGTAAGGAATTCCCAACGGTGTGCCCGTAACCGCTTTCATACGGTTCGGCCGTAAACTTGCCGTAGAAGTCAGACGCAGTTTTTTCTTCCAATTGAATTTTTTGAGGAAGAACCAATTCATTTAAAGCCATTATCAGCCTCCAAACTATTATTTAGAATAGTATTCTACAATGAGTTGTTCATTGACAGGGTAGGACATTTCCGCTCTGTCAGGCCACCGTAACAATTTACCGGTCATCTTTTCGCCGTCATATTCCAAGAAACTGGGGCGTTGGTTGCGTTTTTCCGCTTCCGTTAAACCTTGTTTGACCATCACGTTTTCCGCCAAGGATTTATCCAAGGTCACTTTGTCACCCAAGCGCAATTGATACGAAGGCACGTTGACGGCTTTACCGTTGACCGTTACATAACCGTGCAACACCAGTTGACGCGCGGCTTTGAGCGATACGGCAAACCCTAAACGGCGCACCACGTTATCCAAGCGGGTTTCCAATTTGCGTAGGAAATTTTCCCCGGTTTGGCCTTCGGCTTTAGCGGCCGCGGCAAACAAATTGTGGAACGGAATTTCCGACATGCCAGATTGCCATTTGGCTTTCTGTTTTTCTTGCAAGCGGATACCGTATTCCGATACTTTGGCTTTGCGCACTTTTCCGCCACGTTTGGTGGCAGCGGCCAACTTGTCCATGACGCAGTTGGTGTAGCATTTCGTTCCTTTAAGGAATAATTTGCAATCTAATTTTCTGCATTTTTTGCAGGCGGGTCCTGTATATCTAGACATAAAAATTATACTCTCCTGGCTTTAGGCGGTCTGCATCCGTTATGCGGGATGGGGGTGATGTCTTTAATGGAAGACACGATGAGTCCGGCTTGTTGCACGGCACGAACAGCCGTTTCACGGCCCTGGCCGGGCCCGCAAACTTTTACGGCAACTTCGCGCATCCCTAACGCATATGCTTTTTCGGCGGCTTTGTTGCTGGTGATTTGCGCCGCGAACGGGGTGCTTTTTTTGGTGCCTTTGAAACCATGGGAACCGGCGGTGGACCAGGCAACGGTGTTGCCTTTGTCATCAGACACGGTTACGATGGTGTTGTTAAACGAGCAATAAATATGCACGACGCCAAAAGCCGGGGCTTTGGAGTTTTTCTTTTTCGCTTTTGCCGCAGGCGCTTGGGCCGGAGCGGCGGTTGTTACTTTTTCTTCTGCCATAGTAAATTCCTTCTAAAAGTTATTTGGTTTTAGAACCCACGGTTTTTCTTCTGCCGCGGCGGGTTCTGCTGTTGGTTTTGGTGCGTTGGCCGCGTACCGGCAAATTGCGGCGGTGGCGCTGCCCACGATAGGAGCCGATTTCAATAGCGCGGTGAATGTTTTGCGCCACTTCACGGCGAAGTTCACCTTCCACTTTGTATTCTTTCTGCAAAATGGTGTTTAAGAGACCGGCTTGTTGTTCGGTCAAATCTTTCACGCGGGTAGCGGGATCAATTTGGCCTTCTACTTTGGCAAGCACTTCTTTGGCGTTCTTTTTGCCGATGCCGTAGATGTATTCCAACGCGACATCAATTCTTTTATTTTTCGGTAAATCAATACCTGCGACTCTAGCCATAATTCTTGTTAGACTCCTCTAAATTAACCTTGGCGTTGTTTGTGTTTTGCGACTTCGCAAACCACACGGACTACGCCGTTGCGTTTAATAATTTTGCATTTCTGACATATCTTTTTTACACTGGCTCTGACTTTCATTTATTTCTCCCTATAAGTTATTCTTCCTCGGGATAAATCGTACGGAGATAACTCCAATCTCACGCTGTCGCCCGGAAGAATTCTTATATGATGAACTCTCATTTTGCCGGATATGTGCCCCAGAATTACTTTGCCGCCGGCGATTTCAATTTTAAACATCGCGTTTGGCAACGCTTCTAAGACCTTACCCTCAACTTCTATTTTGTCACTCATACAACTCCGAGTTCGGATAAATTTCAGAAAAACACCCCGGCACACTACTACCCGTGCCCGGCGTGCTATTCAAAAGCAGTAAGAATCTCACTGCCGTTAGCGGTAACGGCTACCGTGTGTTCAAAATGGGCCGCATAACTGCCGTCCAACGTGACCACCGTCCAACCGTCATCCAACTCCCTGACTTTATAAGTTCCCGCAGTCAACATGGGCTCAATCGCGAGCGTCATCCCCGCTTCCAACACCGGGCCTGTACCCGGTTTGCCGAAGTTAGGGATGCTCGGTTCTTCGTGCATATTGCGGCCGATTCCGTGCCCGCAATAGTCACGTACAACGCCCATATCATGTTGCATGGCAAAAGTTTCCACCGCGTGCTGCGCGTCGCCAAGACGGCGGCCGGGTTTGATTTGCCCGATGGCTTTGTATAACGATTTTTTCGTTACGTCCATCAATTTTTGGGCTTCCTCAGAAACTTTTCCCACACCGAGGGTGATTGCGGCATCCGAACAGAAACCGTCAAGGCGGGCTCCTGTATCTATACTGATAATATCACCACTCTTTAATATTCTATCTTTTTTTGGGATTCCGTGCACGACTTCTTCATTGACAGACGCGCAAATACTGCCCGGAAACCCATAATAGCCCAGAAAAAGCGGCGTCGCCCCGAAAGAGCGAATCGTTTTTTCCGCGGACTGATCCAACTCCCACGTAGAAATGCCGGGTTTAACTAACTCGGTCATTTGCTTGAGTACGGCGGCCGTAACCTTCCCGGCTGCACGCATACGTTGAAGTTCTTGTTCGTTTTTTACTTCTATCATGTTACTTCTCAAGGATTTTTTGAATATCCTCAAAAACTTTTTCCGGCGTTTGATGGCCGTTTACTTCCACATATTTGCCGCTGTTTTGGTAATAATTTTTTACCGGGAGCGTGCTTTGCCGGTATACTTCCAACCGGCGGGCCGCCTTTTCCGGCGTATCGTCGGCACGGGTATATAATTCCCCACCGCACGCACTACATTTTTCAGCCGGATTTTTTAAATCCACCCGGGCAATCGCCCCGCATTTTCTGCACTGTTTGCGCGAGCAAATGCGGTTGACGACTTCCTCTTGCGGCAAGTCAATCATAATTACATGGGTCACTTCACGTTGCAAACGTTGCATCATTTTATCCAACGCCTCGGCTTGTGCCACCGTGCGCGGGAAACCGTCAAAAATAATGCCTTTGTCCGTTGATTTAACAATGTTTTCCAACATCGCAATCATCAGTTCATCGGGCACCAAATTGCCTTGATTGACAATCCCGGCAATTTGTTTACCCAACGCCGAACCGGACGCCATTTCCGCCCGGAGCACATCCCCCGTAGAAATGTGATACAACGGAAAAGTTTGTAACAACTTTGCCGATTGCGTCCCTTTACCGGCACCCGGACAACCCATTAAAATTATGTTCATAAAAACTCTCAAACACTTCTTTTAGTTTTGTGAAATTTGGAGACGGCTAAAAGCAACTCCCAAAAATCTTTTCCTACAAAAACCGGAACAGTCTATGGGTTTTTGAGGAGATTGCTAGGAGTCTAGCTGCGAAATACTCCAAAATCCCAAACCATCAACTTCGTATTTTTTGAGATTTTGAGGGAATTTCTAGGCGCTTAGGAACGAAGCGTATAAAAGAAATACGCGAGTTCCGTAGCAACACCGAAATTCCCCAAAATCACATAAAAACTACTGGCCGACGTTGAACCAGCGGCCTTTAATCCGTTTGGACCCTTTCATCAGCGGTTCATAATTGCGGGCCAACAAGTGTGCTTGCACCTGGCCGACCGTATCCAACGCTACACCGACTACGATGAGTAGCGCTGTACCGCCGAAATAGAAGTCCACATTAAAATACGAGCGGAAGAAGTCCGGCAATACCGCTACCAAACATACAAAAATGGCACCGCAGAATGTTAAGCGGTTCATCACCCATTCAATGTAATTTTTGGTCGGTTCACCGGGACGAATTCCGGGAATAAAACCACCCCATTTCTTCATGTTATCGGCTAAATCCGACGGGTTAATCGTCATAGAGTTATAGAAATAGCAGAAGAAAATGATGAGCGCCGAGAAAATCAGCATGTACCACAGGTTACTATGGTTCATCGCGCTGAGAATTTTCTGCGCCCAAGGGGCCTCTTGGTTAAAACTGGCAATCGTAAGCGGCAAGGAAATTACGGACGAGGCAAAGATTACCGCAATCACACCGCTCTGGTCAATCTTGAGCGGCAAGTAACTGGTTTGCCCGCCGTACGATTTATTGCCCACTTGACGTTTGGCATACTGTACCGGGATTTGGCGTTGGGCCGTTTCCAGCCATACCACCAAAGCCGTAATCACCGCGACTGCACCGAAAATGACTAACGCCATAAAGAAATCCATTTCGTCGGTTTGGACGCGTTGGACAATTTCCATAATGGCACTGGGCAAGCGGTCTACGATACCCGCAAAAATGATCAGCGAGATACCGTTTCCCACGCCTTTTTCGGTGATTTGTTCACCCAGCCACATCACAAACATCGTGCCGGCGGCCAAGGTGAGCACCGTGGTAACAAAAAACATAAAGGACGGATTAACAACCGCCGGAACGTTGCCTGCTCCCGTTACACGGGTAATGGCAAACGTCATCATAGATCCTTGCAATACGGCCAAGAACAGTGCAAAAATACGGGTAATCTGGTTTTCTTTTCTTCTGCCGGATTCCCCTTCTTTGTGCATACGGTCCAATGCCGGGAAAATATGCGCCCCGCGCACTAACCCCATGATGATGGAAGCGTTAATATACGGCATGATACCCAAAGCCAAAATGGAAAAGCGCCCCAAGGCCCCGCCCGAAAAGATATTCATAAAACCTAAAATACCGTTTTGGTGGGCATTGAACAACTGTTGGAGCACCGTCGCATTGATGCCGGGTATAGGGATTGCAGCCGCAATCCGGAAAACAGCCAACGCACCGAACACAAAAAGCAAACGCTTTTTGAGTTCGGGTGCGTTAAAAATATTTGCAACTGTATTATTTGCCATTATTTGGTCTTCTGTTCAAGTACAGTCACAGTGCCGCCGGCTTTTTCAATCGCCGCTTTGGCAGTGGCGGAAAAACCGTGCGCGGACACTTTAAGCGCTTTGGTGAGCGTGCCGTTAGCCAGCACTTTCACGCGGGTAACATCGTGGATGATACCGGCTTTTTTCAGCGCTTCGGGGGTCACTTCCGTTCCCGCCGCAAAAACTTTTTCCAACGAGCCAACGTTTACATAATCGTACCGTTTGGCAAAATCTTTATTGGAAAAACCGCTCTTAGGCGTATGGCGGATTAAAGGCATCTGCCCGCCTTCTTTGCTTTCTTTGCGGCTGTTACCGGAGCGGGAGGTTTGTCCTTTCATCCCTTTGGTGCAGTAGTTGCCCAAACCGGAACCCGGGCCGATACCTAAGCGTCTTCTTTCTTTTCTGGACCCATGTTTAGGGAAAAGTGTGTTCAAATTTACCATATTCTTTCTCCTCCAAACTATTCGGCCTTAGCGGTTTCGGTTTTCACTTCTTCCGCTTTCGGGGCTTCCTGGGCCGGCGCGGCTTTACCGCGCAAGACGTTGACGGCCTCTTTGCTTTTAAGTTGTTTAAAAGCCTCTAACGTGGCATAAACCAAGTTGCACGGGTTGGTGCTGCCCAGACTTTTGGCCAGAACGTCTTTGATGCCGGCGGCTTCAAACAACAGCCGCACACCGCTACCCGCGATTACACCCGTACCGGGAGCGGCCGGTTTCATCCAAACCGACGCAGCCCCGAACTTACCAATCGTTTCGTGCGGAATCGTTTCGCCGACGATCGGGAACGTAATCATGTGTTTACGCGCATGGGATTCAGCCTTGGCAATTGCCAACTGAACCTGATTCGCCTTGCCAATAGCAACGCCCACTTTACCCATGCCGTTTCCGACAACCACCAGCGCACGGAAGCCAAAGCGTTTACCGCCTTTGACTACCTTGGCCGTGCGGGCTACGTGGATAACCGTGGTCTTACCTTCTACCGCCGGTCTTGCTTTTTGAAACTCGGCTCTTTTGCCTTTCGCTTCTTTTTTGTTTTCGCTTTTCACGAGCGTTTCATTGGACATTAAATTCACCTGTAACTTAGAATTTCAATCCTGCTTCTCTGGCAGAATCGGCTAATGCTTTAATTCTGCCATGGTAGACGCGTCCACCGCGATCAAACATCACTTCGCTGATGCCTTTTTCCAAGGCCTTTTTGGCAATGGCAGCACCGAGGGCCTTAGCGGCTTCAATGCTTTTGCCGGACGCTTCAAACTTGCCTTCAAATTCTTTGGACAACGTCGTAGCAGACACTAAGGTGCTATGGGTATTGTCGTCAATAATTTGGGCGTAGATGTATTTCAAACTCCGGTATACCGATAAGCGCGGGCGGTGTGCACCGTTTTTCAACAGGTGCGCCCGGCTGCGGTCTTTACGGAATTGGTATCTTGCTTGTTTAGTAGCCATAATTATTTACCTCCTGCCGCAGTCTTACCGGCTTTGCGAGCAATATGTTCGCCTTGGTATTTAATACCGCTGCCTTTGTAGGGCTCCGGAGGACGAATTCTTCTGATTTTGGCGGCAAAGTCACCGACTTTAAATTTGTCGCTTCCTTTAACCGTTACCGCACCGGATTTCGGATCTACCACGACGGTTAAACCTTCGGGGATATCCAAATTGACCGGGTGGGAAAACCCAAGTTCCAAATTGAGTTTTTTGCCAGCCACTGACGCGCGGTAACCCAGCCCATTGATTTCCAATACTTTGGAAAATCCGTTCGTTACGCCTTCAATGATATTGAAAACGTTAGCGCGGGTGGTGCCGTGCAAGGCGTTGAGTTCTTTAACCCGGTTTTCCGGGATGGAGAACGTCAAGTTGCCGTCTTTAAGTTCCGCGGTAATACCGGCCGGAATCGTGTAAGAGAGCGTGCCCAACGCGCCCGTAGCGGTGATTAAATTATCTTTTACTTCCACTTTGGTTTTAGCGGGAATAGCAATTACTTTTTTACCAATTCTGCTCATAATTCCCCCTTACCAAACTTGACACAATAATTCGCCGCCGATTTTTTCGGCTTTGGCTTGCGCGTCCGTCATAACACCTTTGGAGGTGGACAAAATCGTCACCCCGAAGGCACCGCGGACTTTCGGGATATTGTTGTACGCGCTGTAAACACGGGAACCCGGCTTGGAAATGCGTTTCAAGCCCTGGATTACACATTCGTTTTCCGGCGTGTATTTCAAAAATACCCGAACGACGCCGCCCTTCGTTTCATTATGAACGGCTTTGAAATTGGCGATATACCCTTCTTCTTTGAGTACGCGCGCAATTTCGGTTTTGATTTTAGAAAAAGGAATATCCACTTTTTCTTTTTTCTTCATATTGGCGTTTCTTATTCTGGTTAAGAAATCTGCAATCGGATCCATATATTTAGGTCACCGTCCCAAGCCACTTTCTTTTTTAAGAGTTGGCCCGAAAGCGGAAACCTCCTCCTGTAAATTACCAACTTGATTTTCTCAGACCCGGGATTAAACCCTGGTGTGCCATTTTTCTCAGGCAGATACGGCAGAGGCCGAAGTCGCGATAATACCCGCGCGCACGTCCGCAGATTTGGCAGCGGTTGTGGTAGCGTACGGCGAACTTTTGGTCTTTAGCCATTTTTGCAACCCATGCTTTAGTAGCCATAAAGTTTTTTGCTCCTCTTATTTGGTCGCCTTGCGGAACGGCAAGCCCATGTAATCCATGAGCATGCGGCCGGTTTGGTCGTTCTGGGCCGTGGTAACGAACGTAATGTTCATACCGTGAGCCTTGGGCGATTTTTCCACGTCAATTTCCGGGAAAATATAATGTTCTTTAATCCCCAAGTTCAAATTGCCTTTGCCGTCAAAACTGGCATTGAAGCCCTGAAAGTCGCGGATGCGCGGGCAGGCAATGCAGATGAAGCGTTCCATGAACTCATACATCTTAGCACCACGCAACGTGACGCGCACGCCAATGGGCATCCCTTCTCTAAGTTTGAAGTTAGAGATGGATTTTTTGGCACGGCGCACTTGCGCGGCTTGGCCGGCAATAGCGGTCAAGTCTTCTTTGGCCGTTTCTAACGCTTTGATGTCTTCGCGGGCATCCTTAACACCGATGTTGATGACAATTTTAGTCATTCTCGGTACAGCCATCGGGCTTTTGACGTTCATGTCTTTAAGCAAAGCCGGAAGCACTTTTTCTTTATAGAGGGCTTGCAAGCGGGGTTGATACCCGGCGGGCGCCTTCGTTACGGTTTTGGTTTCTTTCTTAGTCATGTTACTTACCTAGATTAAATGATCGGCTCATTGCATTTGCGGCAAACACGCGTTTTGGTGCCGTCGGCCGCGACTTGCATCTTGGGCGTCATTGCTTTTTTGCATTTGGCGCAGACGACCGCTACATTGGACGCATCCAACGCGGCTTCCATCTTAATAATGCCGCCCTGCTTGTTTTGGGAAGGTTTCACGTGTTTGGAAATCATGTTAATCCCGGCCACTACAACCGTATTTTTGGACGGATTGACCGATTTCACTTCACCCTTCTTGCCTTTGTCCTTGCCGGACAATACTAAAACGGTATCTTTTTTCTTGATAATCATACTATACCACCTCAGGAGCGAGCGAAATAATTTTTAAGAAATTCTTTTCGCGTAACTCTCTGGCAATAGGGCCGAATACACGGGTACCTTTGGGTTCGCCATTATCGTTGATGATGCAAACGGCGTTGTCATCAAAACGAATGTACGAACCGTCTTTTCTTCTCTTTTCGCGGGCTACGCGTACTACGACCGCGCGGACCACGTCGCCTTTTTTAATGGCGGAGGTAGGGATCGCATCTCTGACAGAGCACATAATAACGTCTCCCAAAGTTGCGATATCCCGATGGTGGCCGCCGCGCACTTTAAAGCATTGCACTTTACGCGCGCCGGAATTGTCGGCCACATTGACGATGCTTCTTAATTGAATCATACTTTTCTAACTCCGTAGTTTTACCAACTAAACTCTAGCTTTTTCCACAATTTTGGAAATGCGCCATTTCGTCGTTTTAGAAACGGGACGGGTGCTCATAATTTCCACTTTATCGCCGATTTTGGTTTCATTGGCCGCATCGTGCGCGTGGAATTTGGCCGCTCTTTTGAGCGTTTTGCCGTAGCGGGCATCGTGCACCAAGCGTTCTACGCTAACGGTGCGGGTTTTGTCCATTTTATCGGACACGACGACGCCGGTAAGCACTTTTCTTTTGCCACGAATTTCTTGATTTTCCATGGTGTAAACCTCTATTTTTGCTCTTTCTTCTGGTTAATCAGCGTTTGCAAAAGAGCAATTTCGCGTCTGACAGCGCGGATTTCCATCGGGTTGGCGATGGGCGTCGTGCTGTGTTTGAAAAGAAGGTTGAATTTCTTTTCTTGGGCTTTGCTAAGCGCTTCGCTGAGTTCGGCCACGGTTTTGTTTTTCAGGGCTTGTTTTTCGTTCGTTTTCATAAACTACCTTCTGGTTACTAATTTGGTTTTGATGGGCAGTTTGTCGGAAGCCAAACGCATAGCCCGTTTGGTATCTTCTTCAGAAGCCCCTTCCAACTCAAACAAAATCCGGCCCGGTTTGACGACGGCAGCCCAATACTCCGGGGCCCCTTTACCTTTACCCATACGGGTTTCGGCCGGATGTTTGGTGATGGCTTTATCCGGGAAAATGCGAATCCACAATTTCCCTTTTTTCTTAATAAAGCGCGACAAGGTTACACGGGCCGCTTCAATTTGGCGGGCGGTAATCCATTTGGGTTCCAAGGCTTTTAAGCCATATTCACCGAAGACCACTTCCGTACCGCGTTTAGCGTTACCTTTAATGCGCGGCGCGCTGAAGGGTTTGCGGTATTTTACTCTTTTAGGCATCAACATAAGTCAAAGTCCTCTTAGTTCGCTTCCGCTACGGGGGCGGCTACTTCTTGCACGCCTTCGGTAGCAGCGGTTTCCATGTCACGGTGTTTCTTGAGTTCATGCATAATCTCTTTGGGAGATTTGGCAAAGTGAGTTCTCTTGAAAATCCAGACTTTGATACCGATTTTACCGCTTACGGTGTTCGCTTCGGTAAAACCGTAATCAATATCGGCGCATAACGTGTGGAGCGGCACGCGGCCTTCACGTTTCCATTCCGTGCGGGCAATTTCCGCACCGCCTAAACGGCCGGATACCATAATTTTAATACCCAAGGCCTTGCCGGAGAGCGCTTTTTCAATGGCTTTCTTGATAGCAGCACCGTAGTGGGCGCGTTTTTCAAGTTGCATCGCGATATTTTGCGCAACGAGTTGGGCATCGGTTTCCGGGTTTTTGATTTCTACCACGTTCACAAAGGTTTTGCTGCCGGTAAAGGCCTCTAATTCTTTGCGAAGGGCTTCAATATCAGCACCTTTTTTACCGATAACCACACCGGGGCGCGCGGTGTGAATGTTCACACGCAAGAACGCACCGGCTCTTTCAATGCCCACGTAACTGATCGCGGCCATATTGAATTTGCCTTCTACGATTTTGCGGATTTCAAAATCTTCTTTGATCAAGGCCGGCATATTCTTCGGGGCGAACCAGCGGGAACGCCAATCTTGAATATAACCTAAGCGGATTGACCGGGGGTGAATCTTATGTCCCATAACTTAGCGACCTCCCTTTTTTTCATCGGTTACAATAACCGTCAAGTGGCACATGCTCTTTTTGTAGGGCATCGCGCGGCCTTGCGGGCCGGGCTGCACTCTTTTCAAGTGGCCGCTGGGGCCCAAATTCGCAAAGGCCTCTTTAATAAACACTTTGCTAAAGTCCAGTTTTTTACCGGCTTTGACTTCTAAGTTAGCAGCGGCGCTGTGAAGCGTCTTGGCCACTAAATCCGCCGTACGTTTAGCGACAAACGGTAATACATCTTCCGCCGCCTTTACGTTTTTCCCGCGGATTTGGTCAAGCACTAAGTTCACCTTGCGGCTGCCAAAGCGTTGAAATTTTGCTTTTGCACAAGCTTCCATATCAAATCCTCAACTCTTATTTTAAGGCGGTGGAATCTTTCGTCATACCACCGTGACCTTTGAACAAACGCGTGAACGAAAATTCACCGAGTTTGTATCCTACCATACGTTCGGAAACGTAAATGGGAAGAAACTTGCGGCCATTATGTACCAAAAACGTATGTCCTACGAATTCCGGTACAATCGTGCACGCTCTTGCCCACGTTTTGATAGGTTTCTTTTCGTTGGAAGCATTCATGGCTTGAACTTTTTCCAACAGGTTTAAATCCACAAACGGACCTTTTTTAGTTGATCTTCCCATAGTTATTTAACCTTATTTTTTCTTCTATCGCTGACAATCATCCAGCCAAACGCTTTTTTGGTAGAGCGTGTCTTCAAACCGCGGGTTTGTTGGTTCCACGGAGAGCGCGGGATATTGCCGCCTTTACCGTGACCGCGGCCACCACCCATCGGGTGGTCAACAGCGTTCATCGCGCTACCGCGTACGGTAGGACGTTCGCCGCGGTGGCGGTTGCGCCCCGCGTTGCCGATGACGATGTTGCCGTGGTCAATGTTGCCGACTTGGCCGATAGTCGCACAGCAATCGCTGGGTACTAAGCGGATTTCGCCGGACGGCATTTTGATATGGGCATAGTCCGATTCTTTGGCCATAAGTTGGGCCTGACTGCCGGCGCTGCGCGCAAGTTGCGCCCCTTTGCCGACTTTCAGTTCAATGGCGTGGATAAAAGTACCTTCAGGAATGTTTTTAAGTGCAAGGCAATTACCCACTTTAATATCTGCGGCCGGGCCGGACATAAGTACGTCGCCCACCTGAACACCGAGCGGATGCAAGATATATCTCTTGTCGCCGTCGGCATAATTTAACAAGCAGATACGGGCGCTGCGGTTCGGGTCGTATTCAATAGACACGACTTTGGCCGGCACGCCGTATTTTTCACGCTTGAAATCAATTTGTCTATAGGCACGTCTGTGCCCGCCGCCAATATGGCGAACCATAATCATACCGGTATTGTTTCTACCACCGGTTTTGCGTAGACCTTTGGTTAAACGCTTCTCGGGCGTGGTCTTGGTAATATCGGAGTAATCCGACACCGTGATCGTGCGGCGGGAAGGGGTATAAGGTCTAAAAGACTTAATAGGCATAGTTAGTAGTTTCTCCTTTCTCTACTTTGAAGCGGCTTCCACCATTTCAATTTTATCGCCTTCTTTCAAGGTCACAAAGGCCTTTTTATAGTCAGGCCGTTTGCCCTCAAAGCGACCCATCCGATGGGTCTTACCCGTGACGGAAATCGTGTTAATCTTTTTAACGGTTACGTTAAAGATGGTTTCCACCGCGGTTTTAATTTCGCCTTTGGACGCGTTGGCGGCTACGATAAAGCCGTAGCGGTTGTGGCTATCGCGTTCAATCAGACTTTTTTCCGTTAAGAGCGGTTTTTTCAAGGTTGTATAGGTGGTCATTACTTGGCCTCCTTAGCAAACGTATCGCTGAGTTTTTGTACCGCTTCTTGGGTTAGGATAACTTTCGTGCTGTTGAGCACCGCATACGCGTTGGCATCTTGCGGCATCAAGCGGGTTAAGCCCGCGATGTTGCGGCTGGCCAAAGCGGCGTTTTCATCGGCGAAGTTATCCATCACTAAGGGTTTGCGCCCGGCGGATAATACGTTCATAATCTCGGCAAATGCGTGAGTTTTGGGTTCGCTGAGTTTGAGCGTATCCAACACCACCACATTTCCTTCTGCCATTTTGGCAGACAACGCCATAGCCAGCGCGGCGCGGCGTTTAGCCA
Source organism: Elusimicrobiaceae bacterium (assembly GCA_045645285.1). Lineage (GTDB taxonomy): Bacteria > Elusimicrobiota > Elusimicrobia > Elusimicrobiales > Elusimicrobiaceae > Avelusimicrobium. The sequence continues at coordinate 33,601 of JAZRIL010000006.1, forward strand.
CCGGCAAGTATTGGCGGTATGAATGCGGAGTCGGCCCGAAGGCGATACCACCGTGGCGGAATTGCACGGCACGCAACGAACCCTGACGGGCGCGGCCGGTGCCTTTTTGTTTCCACGGTTTTTTACCGGTACCGGAAACTTCGGCGCGGGTTTTGGTATCCGCGGTGCCGCGTCTTTGGTTAGCCAAAAAAGCGGTGACGACTTCGTGTAAGAAAGTAGGATTGGGTTTCACACCGAACAAACTATCCGGCAGATTGCACGTTCCTTTCTCTTTACCTGTGATATCTAAAACTTTCGTTTCCATGGTCAAAGTCCTTACTTCTTGTTAGCGGCCTTAGAAGCAGAAATCTTGCTTTGTTGGGGCGCCACATAGTGTTTTTTGTATTTGGAAGTTTCCAAGACGGACACGATGGAACCTTTCGCTCCCGGAACAGAACCTTTTAAGAACAAAAGTCCGTTTTCGTTGTCTACTTTGATAACTTCAATTTTGGCTACCGTGTGGGTAGTGGTACCGTAGTGGCCCGCCATGCGTTGGCCGGACAATACTTTACCTAAAGAGCGGCGGGAGCCCAAAGACCCCGGAGCGCGCGAGCGGTCGGACTGACCGTGCGAATCCGGTTGCCCGGCAAAGCCGTGGCGTTTCATCGCACCGGCAAAACCGTGCCCTTTAATTTTACCCTGTACGTCCACATAGTCGCCGGGTTTAAAGATTTTTTCAAGTGAAATGACTTGACCGATTTCAAAGCCGGCTACATCGGCAACACGGCATTCTTTCATGTGTTTGACCGGAGCCACGTTGGCTTTTTTGAAATACCCGAGTTCAGGTTTATTCAGTTTGCTTTCTTTCACTTCGCCAAAACCCACGCAAACGGCGTTGTAGCCGTCTTTTTCCTGGGTTCTGACACGCACAACCTTGCACGGGCCCGCTTTGACAACGGACACACCATACAGATTGCCTTTTTCATCAAAGAGTTGCGTCATGCCGATTTTTTCGCCAATTACAAAGCGGAAAGTTTCGGGCGCCTCTTTGACAGTTTCTGCTTTGGCCGGTTCAGCAACGGGCGTTGCCTCTTGGGCACCAGCAGCATTTTGCATTTCTTCTGTCATAGTTCCTATTTATTCCTTAGTTACTTTTAATGGCCACATCTACACCGGCGGGCAAATCCAATTTCATGAGTTCGTCCACGGTTTTAGAGGTGGGGCTTTTCAAGTCAATGAGTCTTTTGTGAATGCGCATTTCAAATTGTTCTCTGCTCTTTTTATCGGTATGGGGAGAGCGAAGTACGGTGTACTTTTTAATCCGGACCGGTAACAGAACAGGACCCGCTACTAACGCACCCGTTTTTTGCGCGGTTTCTACGATGCGCGCAACCGAGGCGTCCAGCATGCGATGGTCATAAGAACGCAATTTAATGCGGATTCTTTCTTGGCCAATAGTATTGGCTTTTTTTGCTGTTTTTTCTGCCATTTTTAGTTTTTTCCTTACTATTTTTACAAAGTTTTTTACAAATAATTTATCGGCAGAAAACCCCTTTCCGGTCCGATTTCTTCGTCGGGCCGGTTAGGAATTTTTTGCCTTACTGCTAATTCAATACCATTTTATTATATCAAATTAGCGGGCTTTTGTGCACACTGTTTTTAGCGGTTTCACCCTTGCGCATAAAACAGGGCTACACTAAAATCCTGATGGATATATTGTACTATAAATTATCCCGCGTGTAAATAGGGAAATAAATTTGCTATACTAATGCGGGAGGAAATATGAAAAAAGGATTTTCACTCATCGGTTTTTTAGTTACCATGCTGCTTATCGGCATTTTACTAAAACTGATGATTGCGCCGTACCAGCAACAAACGAAAAAATCTTCCCGCACTCATATTCAAACCAAAAGCCAAGCCAAACAGACTGTAGATAACGTCCGCGCCACATTGGAGCAAGCCCAAAAGGAATCTGCCCGGCAACGCGCCGAAGCAGGTTTGGATTTTTAATATGATGAAAATGTCCGCCATCGCCAAAACAATTCTTATAGGGTTAATCGTGATTCCCGGAATTTTTTTACTGATAGGATCTTCTCTTATTATGTCATGGCCGATAATACTGGCATCTATCGGATTGGCGGTTTTAGCCATTCTATATTTTAAGAAAGCCGTTCATTGTACCGAACAAATTAGCAACCGAATTGATGAACGTAAAAACTTTATTATACTCTCTTTGATGGCGTTGCCCTTTGTATTGCTATCATTAGGTCTTATGGTCCGGGTTTTTTTTAGCGGCAATTGGCAACTAATCGGAGCGCAATTACTCCTTCATCCCTTATCATTATCTTTATATTTATCTCTTTATATTCTTATACAGGATACAATACTGTTGTTAAAAAAATAAATACTATGACATTAAACTTCAAACTTAACATTGTAAAAGATTATCCAAAACCGGGAATCAATTTCATTGATATTAACCCGCTGTTACAAAACCCGTCGGAATATGCGGCTGTTATTGACGCTTTTTGCGATACGATTAAAAAGTCAGGCGCGGACTTAACCAAAACCGCTATTATCGCGCCCGAAGCGCGCGGGTTTCTGTTTGCTACCCCAGTAGCCCATGCACTACACTTGCCCTTGATTTTGATTCGCAAACAAGGCAAAATCCCTAACCACCCCTATACGTTTCATATTACTAACGAATATACATCGTACAATATGGAAGTGGATAGCGATTTATTAGATAACTTTTCGCAATTTATTTACATTGATGATATTTTGGCAACCGGGCAGACGCTTGCGTCTGTGCGGGGGGCGTTGAAAGCCAAAGACAAAGACCTTGTGCTTGCCGTCCACTTGACTGACGTAACCGACCTTAAAAAAATGCGTGATGAAAACCCGGCTTTAGTCGGGCTGCCTTTAGAGATTATTTTGTAATACACCAAAGGGCCTATTGGGTGTATAGGTCTTTTGACCCTTGTTTACCGAGCTACCGCGTATTACAATAAAAGTATGAAGAAGATTTTTCTTTTCCTTTTATTGCTAACGCTGGGAACTATATCCTACGCACAAAAATTTTCGGTCAAATTCTTAAAACCCGGTTTTTCCCAAGGGGCAGCGTCTTACGCGCAAAAATTCCCGGTCCGGTTTATCCGGCCCGGTTTCCCGCAGACAACCGGGCTGGTGAACATGACGGCGTTACGAACTAGCATATACGCGGCCGCCCGGCAAGCCGGGATAACGTCGCGCGTGCGGCTGGCTCAAGAGGCGGCCCGGGCCGATTTAGTCAAAAGTGTTTTCCGCGCGTACCCGTTGGGACAAACCAAAGGACACGCTTATTCCGGTTTTATTTTTAAAACCACCTATCAAGGTAAAGAAGAAGTTTTTGGCGCAATTGCCCAACACGCCATGTCTTCTACTTTGAAAGACAGCGGAAAACTGGGCATAACCTTTACCGCACGCGTGATGAACGGCGAACAAGTAGTAGATATCCCAGCGGAGGTGGTCCAACTGTCCGCCATCAGTATGCCGGATATTGCGCTCGTCAAATTCCGCCCGGAAGATGAAAAATTACTTACCCCGCTCACGCTGGCCGAGCAAGAGCCGACACTCAACGAACCGTTGCAACTCATTGGGTTTGGCATGAAAGAATTAACCTTTATTACAGATAGCCCGCTACTTAAAACCGCTCCGTTTAATTTGCGTTTCCCTATGGGGGAAGATTCATGGGCCTGGCCGGGGCTATGCGGTAGCCCGGTGTTGAATGAGGCTGGAGAAGTGGTCGGCACGATGACAGGGGCCGCACTTCAAACAACTGACCCGTCTTATTATTACACCGGATATGCCACGCGCAATTTGTATTTGCGGGCTTTAGTAGCGGCCTTTCACGGCGACGTGGAAAAAGCGTCTTTCCCGCTTATTTTGAATGGAGAAAAAATTGTTGATTTGCGCACGGACGAATTTGTTTCACTCATTATTTTACGAGATGAAAACAGCAAAACCATTTTCCAAAAAGCCATACAAAGCAAATTCCCCAACTCTACCATTATGGAATATTTGCCCGAAACCCGGTATATTGAATTATATATTGAAAATGTATGGTGGTCCGGCTACGAACTTATAGAAGGCGGAAATATCCTCTCTACTCGTTATGTGGTGTACGACTTGCAGGAAAAGCAAATTATTACAGATCGCCCACGCAGAAATAATTAAACTTTATGTAATACCCCCGCCGCGTGCGGGGGTATTTTTTTGGCTACTATTTGCAAACCAATCCTTTTCAGACCCGGTTTTATTCAATTAAACAACGTACTATTTCCGTTGGACCGCCAAATTTTCCTTGACAAAGCAAAAAAAAAAACGATAATAAAGAGACGAAAAAAATATAAGGTCATTCTGAAGACCGCGCCTCGTCATCCCGCAGTGTTGGTATGCGGGATATGGGCGCGGTGAGAAAGGAATGACACCCTTGTTGATATTAAGGAGAATTTTATGAACAACAAAAGCCGTTATGAAAAAGAAGTGTCATTCCCGAATTTGCCCGTCCGGCAAGGACTCGGGAATCTTCCTCTTTCTAGGTCGTTATTAAAAGAGGAAAAACAACCTTATTTTATGAAGAAAGTAGAAGATCCCCGACAGAAACCTTCGGGGATGACAACGCTTTTTTATAACGGCAACGGTGGTTTCACTCTCATTGAACTTCTTGTAGTTGTACTCATCATCGGAATTTTGGCGGCGGTGGCCCTGCCGCAGTATAAACAGGCCGTGGAGAAAAGTAAAATTATGCCTTATATTTCTTCTCTAAAAACACTGGCGCAGGCACAAGAAGTCTTCTTTTTGGCTAATGGCAGGTATAGTCTTTTTAGCCAAGATTTAGACATTACCGTCCCCTCTACTTGCACAACAGTAAATGATAATGTTTTTAAGTGCGGAAATCTAGCATGGATGGAAATTTATAATGCCGAGACTAAAGCCCTACTTTTTGTATATTGTCCGAATAGTCTTCAATCTTGGGGCACGTGTAATGCTGCTAGTCATTTTGAGTTGAAATATAATTTAGAATCCGGTAACGCATCCTCGTCCGGGTGGGAATGTACCGTTAAAAACAATTCCTCTTTCGGAAAGTACTTCTGTAAAACTTTCTAATTTATTACAAAAAAGAGCCACCCAAAAGGGTGGCTCAATTTTACTGCACTCAATCTAGTTGACTTACGCGGCGACGGCGGCTTTGCCTTCTGCGCGTTTTTCAACAATCGCTTTGGCAACGTTGGCCGGCACTTCGGCGTAGTGGCTCGGTTCCATCGTGAACGACGCGCGGCCTTGAGACAAGGAGCGCACATTCGTGGCGTAACCGAACATTTCGGCAAGCGGCACTTCGGCGCGGACGTAGCGGACGTTTCCGCGTACACCCATTTCGCCGATTTGACCGCGGCGGCTGCTCAAGTCCCCGATAATATCCCCGAGGTTGGCTTCCGGCGCAACGACTTCCACTTTCATAATCGGTTCCAAAATGACGGGCGCGGCTTTTTTGGCACCGTCTTTCAGCGCCATAGAAGCAGCGATTTTAAACGCCATTTCGGAGGAGTCTACTTCGTGGAACGAACCGTCAAATACGGCCACTTTAATATCCACTAAGGGGTAACCTGCCATAGCACCGGAGTCCAATGCTTCGCGGCAACCTTTTTCAATAGCCGGGATATATTCTTTCGGAATGCGGCCTTGGGTAATTTCGTTAACAAATTCAAACCCTTTGCCTTTTTCCTGCGGTTCCAAACGGAGGAACACGTGCCCGTATTGACCGCGACCACCGGACTGACGGACGAACTTGGTTTCTTGTTCCACCGTCTTGGTGATGGTTTCGCGATAGGCCACTTGCGGCGCGCCGACGTTGGCTTGTACGTTGAACTCACGTTTCATGCGGTCCACGATGATGTCCAGGTGCAACTCGCCCATACCGCTAATGACGGTTTGGCCGGTTTCTTCGTCGGTGCGGACGCGGAAGGTTTGGTCTTCTTCCGCCAAGCGCGCCAAGGCGTTGGACATTTTTTCTTCGTCGGCTTTAGATTTCGGTTCTACAGCAATAGAAATTACCGGTTCCGGGAAGGTGATGCTTTCGAGTACAATCGGGGCATCCGGCGAGCAGATCGTTTGACCTACGCGGGAGTTTTTAATAGCCACCGTAGCGGCAATTTCCCCGGCGGAAAGTTCTTTCACTTCTTCGCGTTTATCGGCCATCATACGCATCATACGACCGAAGCGTTCGGTGGCGTTTTTGCCCGGGAAGTATACGGCGTCCCCGGCTTTAATCGTACCGGAATAAATGCGGAAGAAACTCAGTTTACCTACAAACGGGTCCGTTTGTACTTTAAAGATAAGTCCGCAGAACGGTTCGCTGTTGGACGGTTTGCGGAACGTTTCTTCGCCCGTGTTCGGGTTCGTACCTTTGACGGCGGGCACATCTACAGGAGAGGGTAGATAGTCGTTTACGCAGTCCAACAAAGGTTGTACCCCTTTGTTTTTGTACGAAGAACCGCAAATCACCGGGAAGAATTTACCCGTCAGTGTACCGCGGCGGATGGCTTTTTTGATTTCTTCTACGGTAAAGTTGGTTTCGCCGTTTAAGTAACGCTCCATAATGGCTTCGTCAAAATCGGCGAGTTTTTCTATCATTTCTGTGCGGTATTTATTGGCCAATTCAACCAGGTCAGCCGGGATATTGCCTTCGGTAAAGGTGGCACCGTTGTGGTCACCGTCCCAGACGATTCCTTTCATTTTGACGAGGTCAACGACGCCAACAAATTTGTCTTCCGCGCCAATAGGCAATTGAATCGGGCACGCATTTCCGCCCAGTTTTTCTTTAATGGAGTTGGCGGAGCGGATAAAGTCCGCGCCGATGCGGTCCATTTTGTTGATGTAGGCAATACGCGGAACATGGTATTTATCCGCTTGACGCCATACGGTTTCGGATTGGGGTTCTACACCCTGCACACCGTCAAAACAGCACACAGCACCGTCCAACACACGCAAAGAACGTTCCACTTCGGCCGTAAAGTCCACGTGGCCGGGAGTGTCAATAATGTTGAGTTGGCAGTCTTTCCATACGCAGTAGATGGCCGCGGAGGTAATGGTGATACCTCTTTCGCGTTCTTGTTCCATCCAATCGGTTACGGACGCACCATCGTGCGTTTCACCGATTTTGTGCACCTTACCGGTGTAGTACAAAATGCGTTCGGACGTGGTGGTCTTACCGGCGTCAATGTGCGCGATAATACCGATGTTGCGGATCTTCTCTAACGGATAGGTTTTAAATTCAGCCATAGTTGAGTTCCCGCTTAAAATTTAAAGTGGGCGAAAGCGCGGTTGGCTTCGGCCATTTTGTGCACGTCTTCGCGTTTTTTGAACGCGGTGCCTTCTTTTTTGGCGCCCAAGATAATTTCTTCGGCCAATTTTTCAGCCATCGGGCGGCCTTTGCGGCTTTGGGCAGCCCCAATCAGCCAGCGCATCGCTAAGGACGTGCTGCGAAGGGGTTTTACTTCCGTAGGCACTTGATAGTTAGCACCACCTACGCGGCGGGCTTTTACTTCCACGAGCGGGCGGACGTTTTCAATGCATTTGGTAAATACGTCTAACGCATTTTCTTTCGTTTTTTGGGCGATAATCTCCATCGCATCATCTAAAATGCGCTCAGCGGTGGAAGTTTTACCTTCAAAATTTAATTTGTTAATGAACCGGGCCACGAGCACGGAATTGTATTTATAATCCGGCGCGGGTTGCGGTCTTCTGTCTCTGGGTCTTAAACCTTTTCTCGGCATATTCTTTCATTCACTCCTAAAAATTATTTACCGGCTTTGGGGCGTTTTACGCCATAAAGCGAGCGGCCTTGTTTTCTGTTTTCTACGCCCGACGCATCAAGCGCACCGCGGATGATGTGATAGCGCACACCCGGCAAGTCTTTCACACGTCCGCCGCGCACGAGCACGATGGAGTGTTCTTGCAAGTTGTGGCCCACACCCGGGATGTAAGCGGTTACTTCCATTTTGGAAGTGAGTTTTACACGGGCGACCTTCCGTAAAGCCGAGTTCGGTTTTTTAGGGGTCGTGGTATAAACACGGGTGCAAACGCCGCGCCGTTGGGGGCAGGATTGCAACGCCGGGGATTTAGTCCGGTTGGACTCTTTCGCCCGTCCGTATTTTACTAATTGGTTTACTGTTGGCATTACTTCTCTCCTATTTTGTTTCTTTGCGTTTTTGTTCAAACTCATGGGCGATTTGACGCGCGGAAATACCAGTTCCCGCCGGGATCAAATGGCCTACAATGACGTTTTCTTTCAGACCGGCGAGTTCATCTACCTGGCCGGTAATCGCGGCGTCCGTCAAAACCTTGGTGGTTTCTTGGAACGAAGCCGCGGAGATAAATGATTCAGACGCTAACGAGGCCTTACTAATACCTAAAAGGATCGTTTCGGCTTCCGCCATACGTTTGCCGGCCGCTTTCATCTTGGCGTTTTCACGCAGCCAACTGGCACGGCTTAACACTTCGCCTTTTAGGAAGTGGGTATCCCCAGCATCCAGAATTTTTACGTTCCCTAACATCTGACGGACAATCACCTCAATATGTCTATCATTGATGGTTACGCCCTGCAAGCGGTACACTTCTTGAATAGCGTTTAACAGGAACTCTTGTGCTTCTTTTTCGCCCTTCACGCGCAGCACGTCGTGGGGGTCAATGGCGCCGTCGGTGAGGGCTTCGCCCACGCCTACATGGTCGCCTTCGTATACCACCAGGTGTTTACCTTGCGGGATACTGTATTGTTTGACTTGGTTGGTCTCCTCGTTACGGACGACTACTTCAATCAAACCGCGCGGAGATGTTTCCAGACTGACAATCCCTTCAAATTCCGAGATAATCGCCGGATTTTTGGGTCTGCGCGCTTCAAATAATTCCGCGATACGGGGCAAACCGCCGGTGATATCTTTGGTACCTCCGGCTTCGCGCCCGATCTTGGCGAGCACGTCTCCGGGTTCCACTTCTTCACCGTTTTCCACCATCAGAATCGTATCAATAGGCAACGGGAAATTGATTTTCTTCTCTTTGCCTTCAATGCTGATGCGCGGGTTTTTCTTGCCCATGCGGCTAGCGGTAATTTTGCGTTCAATAACGCCGGTTACCTTGTTGCGTTCTTCCTGCAAGGTGATACCTTCCACCACGTCCGTCAAGCGGACTTTGCCGGTTACTTCCGCCAACACCGGGATAGAGTGCGGGTCCCATTCGGCAAGCAAGGAACCTTTTTTCACGGTTTCTTTGTCTTTTACGTACAAAGAGGCACCGTACTGAATCTTGTATTCTTTTATTGTACCATTTCCGGCGGTTACAAAGATAGAACCGTTGCGGGAGATACAAATTCTGTTATCATAGCGGTTGGTAATTACTTTGATATCCTTGAAAGTAACTTTACCGTCAATTTCGGCCACCGCTTGACTGCGGGACAGCACGCGGGAGGCCGTACCACCGATGTGGAACGTACGCAAGGTTAACTGCGTGCCCGGCTCGCCGATGGACTGCGCGGCAATAATACCGACCGAGTCCCCGGGATTGCTTTGGGAAGACGTCGCCAAAGACAAGCCGTAGCATTTTGCACACACCCCATAAGGTGCTTCGCAGGTCAATACGGAGCGGATACGTACAGATTCCACACCGTATTTTTTGACTTGTTTGCTTTGTTCCAGCGTAATCAAATCGCCTTCTTTGATGATGGTTTTTTCTTCTTCGGAGCCGTCGGCTTTTTTCACTTTAACGACCACATCTTCCAGCGCCGTGCGCCCTAAAATGCGTTCGTCTAACGGTTCTACCATTTCTTCGCCGCTCATCAAAGATTTTACGACGATACCGTTATGCGTGCCGCAGTCTTCTTCCGTAATGACTACGTTATGCGCCACGTCTACCAAGCGGCGGGTTAAATAACCCGCATCGGCGGTTTTTAACGCCGTATCGGAAAGACCTTTACGTCCGCCGTGGGTGGAAATAAAATATTCCAACACGGACAGCCCTTCACGGAAGTTGGCGGTAATCGGGTTTTCAATAATTTCACCCTGACCGCCGGTCAGTTTCTTCTGCGGTTTAGCCATTAGACCGCGCATACCGGCTAACTGTCGCACCTGTTGGCGCGAACCGCGGGCCCCGGAATCCGCCATTAAATAGACGGAGTTAAAGCGTTGGCCGCTGTGTTCTTTGTTGGTGGGGTCAAATTTGGATTCTTCAAATTTTTTCATTTCTTTGAAGAGTTCGTTGGCCACATCATCGGTTACACGCGTCCAGATATCAATAACTTTGTTGTAGCGTTCGCCTTCGGTAATAATACCGGCTTCGGCTTGCGCTTGAATTTGTTTAACTTGTTTTTTCGCGTCATCAATGTATTTTTGTTTGATAGACGGAATGGTCATATCGGCAATAGAGATGGACAAGCCGGACAAGGTAGCATAGTGATACCCCATCTTCATAATCTTATCCAAGAATTGCACGGCTTCGTAGCGGCCGTATTTTTTGCTCTTGTAGCATTCATCTACCAAAGCACCCAATTCTTTTTTGCCGATCGTCTTGTTAATATATTCCCAACCTTTAGGCAAGATTTGATTGAAGATGATGCGCCCTACGGAAGTATAATCTTTCCATTTGGACGCGTTCTTTTCATCTTTACCTTCTAAACCCGGTTCCGGAATGGCATTGATACCGCGCACTTTGATTTTAGCGTGGTACGAAAGTTTGCCATATTCCAACGCCACAAGCGCATCTTCTTTGCTACCGAAGATAGAACCTTCGCCGATATCACCGTCTTTGATCTTGGTCAGGAAGTTAATACCTAACACCATATCGTGGGACGGAGCGGCAATCGGCTTACCCGAAGCGGGGGACAAAATGTTGTTGGAGGCCAACATCAAGGTGCGGGCTTCCATTTGTGCTTCCAAGGAAAGCGGCACGTGTACGGCCATCTGGTCACCGTCAAAGTCAGCGTTGAATGCGGCACAAGTAAGCGGGTGCAACTGAATGGCTTTACCTTCAATAAGGACCGGTTCAAACGCTTGAATACCCAAACGGTGCAACGTCGGAGCGCGGTTTAACATCACCGGATGGGATTTAGTTACTTGTTCCAAAATATCCCAAATTTCCGGGCGGACACGTTCCAACATCTTCTTGGCGGATTTAAGCGTGACGCCTTCTTTTTTCATTAGTTCGCCAATGATAAACGGTTTGAAAAGTTCCAACGCCATCAGTTTAGGTAAACCGCATTGGTGGAGTTTCAAGTTCGGGCCGACCACAATTACGGAACGGCCGGAATAGTCTACACGTTTACCGAGCAAGTTTTGGCGGAAACGACCGTGTTTCCCTTTGATGTTATCAGAGAGAGATTTAAGCGGTCTGCCGCCGGCGCCGATGAAGAATTTACCGCGGGCCCCGTTTTCAATCAAGGCGTCTACGGCTTCTTGCAAGAGGCGTTTTTCGTTGTAAATCATTACTTCCGGCGCACGCAAAGATTCAATGTGTTTGAGGCGGTTGTTGCGGTTAATAATACGGCGGTATAAGTCGTTTAAGTCAGACGCCGCAAACCGGCCTCCGTCCAAGGCCACCAGCGGGCGCAAATCCGGCGGGATGACAGGCAATACACTTAAAATCATCCATTCCGGGCGGTTGCCGCTTTCTTTGAACTCTTCCATCGTTTTGACGCGGCGGATGAGTTTGGTGCGTTCAATTTCGCTTTGCGTATTTTTAAGTTGTTCGTGCAACGCCGGGATTTCTTTATCAAAATCAATCCCTTCCAAAAGCGTACGGATAGCCGGAGCCCCAATATCCACTTTGAGGCGCGAACCGTGTTTTTTGCGGGCTTCGCGCACTTGCACGTCGGAAAGGAGCGTCCCTTTCTTGAAGTCCACACGTCCGGTTACGCTATCCACGCAGTCTTCAATGACGACATAAGAGGCATAATAGACGACGCGTTCCAAATCGCTCGTGCGCATATCCAACATAATACCGATACGAGACGGATTTTTGCGCAAGAACCACACGTGAGCTACCGGCACGGCCAATTCAATGTGGCCCATGCGTTCACGGCGGACTTTGGCTTCGGTAATTTCAACACCGCAGCGGTCGCACTTAATACCTTTGAATTTTACCCAACGGTATTTACCGCAGGAACATTCATAGTCTTTCGTCGGGCCGAAAATGCGTTCGCAGAACAGACCGTCGCGCTCCGGTTTGAGCGTGCGGTAGTTAATCGTTTCCGGTTTTTTTACTTCCCCATAAGACCAACCCAAAATTTGTTCGGGGCTGGCAATCCCTAACTTGATTGCATCAAAGTCAAAGAAGTTTAAGTCGCTTAATTGTTTAACTTTTTTTGTTTGCATGGTTCAAATTCCCGGCTGACTATTCGGCCTTGGCCTCCTTTTTATCTTCGGATTTTTCCGGCGCGGAGGCGGAGTTTTTCTCGTTGTGCTCTACGTTTTTAAGCAAGTCCACGCTTAAACCCAGGGCCTGAAGTTCTTTCACAAGTACTTTGAAAGATTCCGGCACACCCGGTTGGGCGGGGGCATCGCCTTTAACAATAGATTCGTACATTTTCGTCCGTCCGGCAAAATCGTCGGACTTGACGGTTAAGAATTCTTGTAAGGTGTACGTAGCACCGTACCCTTCCATGGCCCACACTTCCATTTCCCCGAAGCGCTGACCACCGAATTGGGCCTTACCGCCCAGCGGCTGGCGGGTAATCATACTGTACGGACCGGTAGAACGCGAGTGCACTTTGTCTTCTACCAAGTGAATCAGTTTCATCATGTACATGTAACCGATAGTCACTTTTTCTTCAAAGGGTTCGCCCGTGCGGCCGTCGTAAAGCGTGATACGGCAGTAATCATCGGGCAAGTATTTAGCGGCGTATTCTTCGCGCGCTTTGCCTTTGAGTCCTTTATCATCTAAGATTTTTTCTTTGGCTTTGCGGACTTCGTTGACCACTTCGGCTTCGCTCGGCCCGTCAAACACAGGCGTCGCGGCGTTGTAGTGCAAGTAGTGCGCGGCCCAGCCGAGCATCGTTTCCAACAACTGCCCTACGTTCATACGGGAAGGAATACCCAGCGGCGAGAGCACGATGTCTAACGGGGTGCCGTCCGGCAAGAAAGGCATATCTTCTTGCGGCAAGATGCGGGCAACCACCCCTTTGTTTCCGTGGCGGCCGGACATCTTATCTCCGACGTGCAGTTTGCGTTTGGAAGCAATATATACTTTGACCGATTTGTTTACGGTAACCGGGAGTTCATCGCCTTGTTTGGAGAAGTCCATTTCCCGTTCGTAATGTTCCAACGCTTTCTTTTCCATTAACTTATATAACGAAGTAATGCGCGCGGTTTCTTTTTTCAAGTCGGCATCTTTTTTGATAGTTGCTTTGGCATTACTCAAGGCACGCTTGCGTTGTTCTTTCAAAAGGTCAAGCGTCGCCTCCTTTTCGTTTTCCAACGCAGCCAAACGCGCTTTTTCCTCGGCTTTGGTGAGTTTTTCTTTGCGCACAAACACGCGGGTACCCACTACTTTGCCGCTCGTTCCGGGCGGAACGCGCAAAGAAGCGTCCACCACGTCGTCGGCTTTTTTACCGAAGATTACTTTTAACAACCGTTCTTCCGGCGTTAATTGTTGTTCGCCTTTCGGGGTTACTTTACCCACTAAAATATCGCCGGGTTCTACCACCGTAGCCGGCAAAACAATACCGTCGTTGTCCAAGTGCGAGAGCGCATCGGCACCGATGTTGGGAATATCGCGGGTAATTTCTTCCGCGCCCAATTTGGTATTGCGCGCATCCAACGTAAATTCGTGCAAGTGCACCGAGGTAAACACATCGTCTTTCACGAGGCGGCTGGACACCAAAATAGCGTCTTCGTAGTTATACCCTTCCCAACACATAAAGCCAACAAGCATGTTGCGCCCTAAGGCCAAGTAACCGTTATCCATGGATGGACCGTCGGCAATCACTTGGCGGGCTTTTACGTTGTCGCCTGTTTTGACAATCGGGTGCTGGTTGATACACGTATCCGAGTTGGAGCGTTTGAATTTCAACAAATCATACACATCCGTAGAGCCGTCTTTGGCTTCTATGATGATTTTGGTAGCATCGGCAAATTGGACACGCCCGTCGCGTTTGGCTACCATAGAAGTACCGGAGTCGCGCGCGACTTCGTGCTCAATACCGGTTCCCACATACGGGGCTTCCGGCATTAAGAGCGGTACGCCCTGGCGTTGCATGTTACAACCCATCAAGGCACGGTTGGCGTCGTCGTGCTCTAAGAACGGAATGAGCGCGGCGGATACGCTGATTACTTGCAAGGGCGATACGTCCATGTAGTTGACGTTTTTAGGCGCCACCATCGGATAGTCCGAGCGGACGCGGCAGGAAACGAGGTCGGTGTCAATCGTACCGTCTTTTTTAAGCGGCGTATTGGCCTGCGCCACGAATTTATCGTCTTCCGTATCGGCGGTTAAGTTTTCAATTTTATCGGTTACTTTGCCGTTGACTACTTTGCGGTACGGCGTTTCAATTAAACCGTATTTGTTGACCTTAGAGTAGCACGCCAACGAGGTAATTAACCCGATGTTCGGACCTTCCGGCGTTTCAATCGGGCAGACGCGGCCGTAGTGCGTATAGTGTACGTCGCGCACTTCAAACCCGGCACGTTTGCGGTTTAAACCACCGGGCCCTAACGCGGACAAACGGCGTTTGTGGGTCAATTCACCCAAGGGGTTAATTTGGTCCATAAACTGCGAAAGTTGCGAAGTACCGAAGAACTTGCGGACAATCGCTTGCACCGGTTGTGCATTGACCAGCGCACGCGGCGTAAACGAGGTTAATTCGCGGTTCATGCGGTCACGCACGGTTTTAGCCATTTGGCTTAGCCCGATGCGGATTTGGTTTTCCAACAGTTCCCCAATCCCGCGTACGCGGCGGTTACCCAAGTGGTCAATATCGTCTACTTTAAAGGTAAAATCTTCGCCATATTCCTTTTGCACGTCTTCACCCGCGTTGAGCGCGAGCAAGTATTTAACAGCCACAATGACGTCTTCCGGCGCGAGGGTGCGGCGGTTATCAGACGGCTTTTGGAATTTTTTGAATTTGAATTTGCTAATCAAATCAAACATATTGGCAAATTTCTTGTTGATTTTGTAGCGGCCCACGAAACTCAAATCGTACCGGCGGATGTTATTGAAAATCAAGTTATCCAAATACGATTCGGCTTGTTCTTTGACGACGAAATCTTGCCCTCTCATCTTTTTGTAGATTTCGGCTTGCGCTTCGGCCACGGTGCGGATGGAATCCTTGCGGTGTTCCAACGTGGCTAAAATGCCGGGGTCGTCTTGGCGCGGTTTGCCGCAAATTACTTTGATGGTTTTAACTTTCTTTTCTAAGAGCGTTTTAAACAGTTTGTCATCAATCGGCAAGGCGGCTTTTTCATCCAGGTTCCACAACACTTCGCCGGTGGACGGATCGTAAATATCGTCGGCGGCGTAACGGCCGATAATAGAATCAATGTGATTGGGTTTGACATCAATATCTTCGCATTTATAGAACGTTTGGATGATTTGTGCGTTAGTTTCCAAACCGCACGCGCGCAGGAAGGTGGACGCGAGTACTTTTTTCTTGCGGTCAATGCGAACCCACAAAGCGTTCATGAGGTCAAACGAAAATTCAATCCACGCCCCGCGGTACGGAATAATGCGCGCCACATACAGGCGTTTACCGAAGGTGGACTGTTTCTTTTCTTCGTCTTCTTCAAAAATGATACCCGGCGAGCGGTGCATCTGGCTGACGACGACGCGTTCCGCGCCGTTGAACACAAAGCAGCCGGCATCGGTCATTAAGGGTAAATCGCAAAGGTGGACGTCTTGGTCGGAGGCCTCTTTCATTTTCCCGTTTTTCTGTTTTACATATAGCCGCAACCAGGCCTTTAACGGAGCCGCGTAGGTGCTGTCGCGCACGGTGGCTTCGGCCGGAGTGGCGTAACGGGGGGTGCCTAATTCATATTTCAAAAATTCTAAGCGCATACTTCCGTCGGGGGCTTCAATAGGAAACACATCTTCAAAAGCGGCTTGCAGGCCTTTCAATTCCCGTTTGGAAGGAGATACATCAAGTTGCAAAAAGTCCACAAAAGATTGCTTTTGCATATCCAACAAATCCGGTAACGGTAGTTTGGTGGAAATTTTGCCGAAATTGGTTTGTTTTTCAATCATTGCTTTTCTTCCTGAAGTAGCAACGGGCGTTTTGGGTAGCGTGCGCACTCACGCCAACGGCCTCGTTGTGGTACCCGGTCTAGGGTACGAATCCCAACCCCCGAAACCGGGGGCTGGGATATAAGTGCATCGGTTGAACTATTTGAGTTCTACGGTGCCGCCGGCTTCGGTGATTTTCTTTTTGAGTTCTTCCGCTTCGGCTTTGGCAACGTTTTCTTTTACGGCTTTCGGGGCGCCTTCAACGAGGTCTTTGGCTTCTTTGAGGCCCAAGCCCGTGATTTCGCGCACTACTTTGATGACGCCGATTTTCTTGGCGGCATCTACCGCGGTCAACACGACGTTGAATTCATCTTTTTCTTCAGCGGCAGCACCGGCAGCCGGGGCAGCAGCGGCGGCTACGGCTACGGCCGGAGCAGCGGCTTTTACGCCGAATTTTTCTTCAATCGCTTTCACGAGTTCGGAGAGTTCCAAAACGGTGAGTTCAGCGATCGCATTTACTAATTCATCTTTGGTCATTTTTGCCATTTTATTTTTTCCTTTTATTTCTAGAGTAGCGGCCTTCTGCTTAACCCAGTTAAGCCCGTACCTTTACCCCTTGCGGGACTACTACCGCTCTTGGCGGGTTTAGATTTCGCCGGGTTTCAGTTGGCACAAAGCCAACCGAAACCTGTTGCGTTATTTTTGCTTGTCTTCCAACGCCTTAATAACGTAGGCAAAATCCCGTATCGGAGCTTGCAAGACTTGCGCCGATTGGGCCACCGCGTTGTACAACGCACCGGCCAATTTGGACAAGTTTTCTTCCTTCGTACCAATGGTAGCGAGTTGTTTAACTTGTGCCTCATTGTACCAGACCCCTTCGGAATAGCAAGCACGCAGCTTCAAAGCCGCATTCTTCTTCTGAAAGTCAACCAGCGCTTTGGCTACGGCGGCGATATCGCCACCTACCGCGATAGCGGTCGGGCCTTGAAAGAGTTTCGTATCGGCTCCTTCAATTTTGGCTTGGCTGACAGCGTGTTCCACGATTGCGTTGCGCTCTACGCGGAATTTGGCTCCCGCGGGGGCTAACGCTTGGCGCACGGCTTCCATATCGGTAAACTTCAAGCCCTGATAGGACGTGAAGAACACCGTGCCACCGGTGGTAATTTCAGAAGCAAGGTCTTGCGACTTTTGTTTCTTTTGGTCTTTTGTCAGGTTCATTTTATTGCCTGTTTTTTAACGAAAACCGCTGTTGTTTCCGCTACTTTTTAGAGCGAGAAAACGACAGCCACAGATTCCCCTTCCTCCGTTTTTCCGTCGGGGGGAATCATGGTTCTCGTAAAATCTGATAAATAACTTCTATTTTATTTTATCAATTTAGTCCGCCAAATGCAAACACTCTTGCACCGTTCTATCCGCGGACAACATAAATATTGTAGCAAAATCCGCTTGCACGCGCAAGCGGATTTTGGACAACAAAATAAATAGCCTACCGGCCTCTACCGCCTCTAATATAACCCGAGTGCATCAAGCGTTGGGCCTGTTCTTGGCAAGGGACATACGCGGAGACCGGCAAAGACGGCACAGTAGCCCTGGTTTCGCTGTCAAGGTAGTTGTAGTGGGTATAAAGAGACGTTTGGAAACAAATATCGTAGGCATTATAAAAACGCCCGTTCGGGCATTGAATCAAAAAAGAGTATTGATTCTCAAAAAGGAAACCATTATCCACCCGAATTGGTTGCTTTCCTTCCGTTTTTTGCACTTCCCATTTGACTTCGTTTAGCGAGGAAACTTTCCCGGCCTCACACTTGTTTTCATAGGCCTCTAAAAGGGCGGTTTGAGTTTGCGAAAACTGATTGACGCCGTGTTTGTCTTCCTTAAAAAACCGCTGAAGATTGGCTTCCGATTGCGCACAGCCGGCACGATATTTTGCCAGCATATCGTCAAAATCTTTTTGCGTTTTTTGCTCTTGTTGTTTTTTCTGCTTCTGCTGTTTTTTAGCCGCGGCCTCTTGTTTTGCTTGCTCTTTTTTCTGTTTTTGCAGTTGGGCGGCTTGTTGTTCAATTTGGGTTTGTAAATTTTGTGCGACGTTGCTTAACGAGTCGTTTTGATGTTGCAGTTGCAAATAACGGTTGTTAAGTTGCCCGTAGAGAGAGTCCAACCGGCTGACTTGTTTTTGCAAATTGTCTTGATATCCTTGCAAATACGCATTGGCCACACGCAACGAATCCAATTGGCGTTGCTGCGCTTGAATTTGTTGTTGTTGGTTAGCAATAACTTCTTTTTTAGATTGTGCGCATACGGGCATAGTTCCTAAAAAACCGATAACGCACACCATGCTGATAATTTTATTCATGCTTTTTTCCTCCGTATTTTTTATTATACGGAAAACAAAACTGACCCGCAAGGGAAAAAGGGCCCAACCGTGCCTAGGTCATTGGTCCTATTACTCTTTTTCCGTATGTTCCGGGTTTGCTATAATATTTATATGAAATCCACGAGTGAAAATGTACAAAATCCGCAAGCGCCGCTGCCGGAAAATTTCGTCATCAATTTGCCGGATACGTTTGCAAACAGCGGCGAGATTATCCACAACGCGCGTAACCAAATTCGCGTGTTTGACGTAAATGACCATAAAATTAACGTGAAGAAATTTTGTATCCCGCCCATCGTCAACCGCATTTTGTACTCGCTTGGTTGGCGCACGCCCAAGGCCGTGGCGACCTATCAAAACGCGTTGGAAATTCTAAAGCGCGGTTTTCACACTCCCGCCCCGTACGGATATCGTATTGAACGCAAGGGGGGACTTATCAATTTTTCATATTTTGTGAGTGCGCAAGAAGAAAATATGCGCCCCGTACGTGACGCAGCCAACGACCCCGCCCTTATCACGGCACTTGCGCAGTATACCGCCGATATGCACGCCAAGGGCCTTTGGCATAAAGATTTTACACCGGGGAATATCTTGTTTCGCGTGAAAGACGGCAAGCATGAATTTTCGCTAATTGATATCAACCGGTTCCATTTTTTTGACGGCCCGGTGCCCCAAAAAATCGTGCGGCGTAATTTAATCCAACCGTTTTATGACGATAAAAACTTGTCTGCATTTGTGGAAGAATATGCCCGCATTACCCATTGGCACGGCAACTTAGTGCGCGAAGTATTACATAAAAAGCATTTGCGTAACAAGTATGATACCTTTAAGCGTAATTTGAAAAAATTGCCCGGCGCGTATATCTTTTTAAATAAGCCGTTTCAGAAACAAAAGTAAAAACTTTAATGGATTTTGCTATAATAAACGTGTAGTAACTTAGGAGGATGAAGCACCGCGCCAACCGCGCGCAGAAAACAATTTGAAAAACTATATTTGAACCGTATGTTTAGCATACGGGTTATCTGTTAAAGATTTCAAAAAGGGTCAAATATAGTCGTTATAGGCACGAAATAAACGGACTAATTACCCGGTTGTTTCGTGCCGAGTGTTTATCGTGTAAGCGATAAACCACGGCTATTATATTTGGTCAACCCTTTTTGAGGCTAGGTATAACAGCCGTTTTTATTTGGCTTTGTGCCGGGCCTGGGAAATAAAAAGGAGAAAAAAATGAAAAAAGTAATAATAGCAGTAATTAGTTTGTTGTGTATCGCCCCGTTGTTTGCACACGAATCCAATTCGTATATGGCGAAACCGGGACAAGGCAGTTTGTTTGGCAGTAGCCAAAAAACGGATGAGAAAAAAATTGCTCAAGAAACTTCCGTTCGGACGGGCCAGTTCGGTGTTGGCTTGCGCGCCGGAATCGCCCAAAACGACCCGAAAGACATGAAAGACGAGTACAATACGTTAGGCGATGGAGATTTTAGACACGCTAAATTAGAGAAAGGAAATGGTGTTTTTGGTTTAGAAGCATTCTATGAATGGTCTACAAATCAAGAACCGAGTAAGGTAGGCGTCAAACTGGGAATTGATTGGTACGGACAGAACAAATTAACACTGGACCAATCTTTGCTTTACATGGATGAAAAGTTTACTGAAACCACTTATGCAGTGCCTCTTACGATGTATTATAAATATGACGGCGGCGTTAAAAATTGGAGTTGGTTTATTGGAGGAGGTGCTACATGGATACATTCGGAAGTAGAAACCGAGGGGCTTTGGCCTGATGTGACATTATCTAAAACTAAAATCTTCCCGCACATTACGGCCGGAGCAGAATATCGTTTCAATGAAGTGTTTGCTTTAGGGTTAGATCTAAAATACAACATCGCGGCCAAGGTTAAAAAGGACGGCGATGTTTTGTCTGACCGTTCCGGAATTGGAGCTGCCTTGACAGGTAGATTCTATTTCTAATAGAGTCTTCCTCCTAACAAGACCCCCCGTTTCCTATTGGGAAACGGGGGATTTTATTGGACTTTCACACAAAAAAGGCGTATTTCTAGGCACTTGCGAGAAAAGTATACTGGCGGCGCGGTATTATTTCAACGGTTTATAAGCGTTTTATTCAGAGCCAATCGTATCCCCCGCTCGTCATCCCGCAGTGTTTCTATGCGGGATATAGCGGGGGGCAATATATATTTATGCTAAAATACCCATATGGGATATGTCTACATACTGACCACAAAAAATAACAAAATGCTCTATATCGGAGTTACAAATAATTTGCTACGACGTGTGTATGAGCACAAACAAGGTTTTGTGGAAGGTTTTACCAAAAGATTCCATATTAAAAAATTAGTCTATTATGAGCAATACAATTCCATTCAAGATGCCATACAACGAGAAAAAGTCTTGAAAGAATGGAATCGCGCCTGGAAAGAATATCTAATAAATTCTTTTAATCCTTCTTGGAAAGATCTTTACGAAGAAATAGCCCCCTCTTTTTTATAAAAACAACCCTTTTATTTATATCCCGTCTTCACACGTCGGACAAGGGTTAAGTCAGCGAGAAAGCAAAGAAACTAAAAAACGCTCTCTTTTATATCCCGCATAACAACACTGCGGGATGACGAAAAGAGAGCGTAAAAAGGGACCCCTGCCAGGAAGGTCCTGTCCTTTCACACAAAAAAGGCGTCCCACCACCCCAAGACTAACATTGTAGAAGATTATATGATTTTTCAAAATCGCTCCAAGTTGCGCGGGCTAGTTGGGCGCATAGGCGTTTGGGTTGGCAAGGTGTTCTGTTTGCTCTATTGCGTTTAGCCGTTTTTGCGTAAGACGGCTAGGCAAAAAAGTGATGGCTATGTAATCATAGACAAACTTTTCTAACAACGCCGGATAGCAAAAACGGCTAAACCCTTCGGGCCGCGCCCTTTTTGGTTATCACTTCTTTTTTTGCGCGCACCTAGTTCACTAGGCACGCGCAAAAGAAACTACGCGCTACCTCAAAAAGTTCAGCGGCGCAAAGGCAAAAAGAGCACCTTGCCAACCCAGTTACGTCAAGGGCAAGGCGGGGCAAAGATACTCAAATGTGGCAAATTGTTGGCCAACGATATAGCAAACGCCCGCAAAAGATATCTTTTGCGGGCGTTGCGAAAACGAAACTTAACAAAGCCGTTAAATAGTGAAAGGGACGGTATCCTTTGAAGAAAAACCCCTTAATTCTAGGCGTGAGGCGGCGCAGTATACTGTGCGAAGCGGCGCGGTAGCGCCGAGGTATTCAAGCCGCCGAACAACAACGAAGTAAGGGGTTTTACAAAAAAGGATAGAGGCCTTGATGAGACCGACATCGATCTACTCTCTCAGCACCGAATTGGGTGCCAATACCATCGACCCTTACGAGCTTAACTGCCGTGTTCGGAATGGGAACGGGTGTGACCTCGTCGGAATTAATATCAGTCTCATCAAAGCCTCTATGTTAAAAGAACAAATCGGAAGGAACCGTCGCTACAACAATTCCTTTCTCGTTAGAATCTTGCTCGCCGTGTTCTAGACGGGTCATCGCGTACTTCTAACGTCAGATAATAGAAAAGCGCAAGTGTTTCACTTACATATTCTATTGGATTAAAGAATATGGCCAAGCCTCACGACCTATTAGTACAGATTAGCTGAACACATTACTGTGCTTACACACTCTGCCTATCAACCCGGTAGTCTTCCGGGGGTCTTCTGGGTAGTTAATCTACCAGGGAAACCTTATCTTGAGGCGGGTTTCACGCTTATATGCTTTCAGCGTTTATCCCTACCGAACACCGCTAATCAGCTATGCCTGTTTACAGACAACTGATATACAGGAGGTTCGTTCATCCAGGCCCTCTCGTACTATGGACAACTCCTCTCAAGTTTCCTGCGCATACAACAGATAGAGACCGTACTGTCTCACGACGTACTGAACCCAGCTCACGTACCACTTTAATGGGCGAACAGCCCAACCCTTCCCACCTGCTTCAGCGGGAGGATGTGATGAGCCGACATCGAGGTGCCAAACCGAGCCGTCGATGTGAACTCTTGGGCCCGATCAGCCTGTTATCCCCAGGGTAGCTTTTGTCCGTTGAGCGATGGCCCTCCCACGAGGGACCACCGGATCACTAAGTCCTGCTTTCGCACCTGTTCGGACCGTCGTCCTCACAGTCAAGCTCCTTTCTACCTTTGCGCTCAATGGCCGATTTCTATACGGCCTGAAGGAACCTTAGAACGCCTCCGTTACTCTTTAGGAGGCGACCGCCCCAGTCAAACTGCCCACCTGCCACTGTCCCCAACCCGGATTCACGGGTAATAGGTTAGAATCACAATCCACAAAAGCTGGTATTTCACTGTTGTCTCCACACCCCCCTCAAGGGATGTTTCAAAGACTCCCAACTATACTACGTATTGTAAACCGTAAGTCAATAACAAGCTACAGTAAAGCTCCATAGGGTCTTTTCGTCTTGTTGCATGCATCAAGCGTCTTCACTTGAACCACAATTTCGCCGAGCCCACCGTCGAGACAGCGGCTTCTTTGTTATGCCATTCGTGCAGGTCGGAACTTACCCGACAAGGAATTTCGCTACCTTAGGACGGTTATAGTTACCGCCGCCGTTTACCGGGGCTTAAGTTCGCAGCTTCGCCTTGCGGCTAACCACTCCCCTTGACCTTCCGGCACCGGGCAGGCATCAGGCCCTATACATCATCTTGAGATTTCAGCAGAGCCCTAAGTTTTTGTTAAACAGTCACGAAGCCCAATTCACTGCGACCCTTTCCCAATGTATTGCTACACCAGTACTTGGGCACTCCTTCTTCCGAAGTTACGGAGCTAGTTTGCCTAGTTCCTTGACGATGGTTATCTCGCGCGCCTTAGGATTTTCACCCCATCCACCTGTGTCGGTTTACGGTACGGTTATGATAAGAACTCCCTACGAAGTTTTTCTAGGCAGCGTGATTGGCCCCCTTTGTAATCTTGCGATCACTCGTCTCGGCTTTCGACTTAGCCTCCGGACGGATTTGCCTATCCGAAGATGTCTACGACCTTTCATTGACATATAGCCAACGGGGTTACTCTCCTGCGTCCCTCCCTAGGTTATGACGCGCTTATCATAGTTCCGGAATATTAACCGGATGTCCTTCGCCTACGCCTTTCGGCCTGAGCTTAGGCCCGACTGACCCTGAGCCGACGAACGTTGCACAAGGAAACCTTAGATTTTCGGCGGGAAGGATTCTCACCTTCCTTGTCGCTACTCATTCCAGCATTCTCACTTCTTGGCGCTCCAGCACTCCTTACGGTATACCTTCGCAGCTGCCAAGAACGCTCCCCTACCACTACATAAAGGCGAACCTCTATGCAATCCGTAATTTCGGTAGTATGCTTAGCCCCGAGTCATCTTCGGCGCAGATTCACTCGACTAGTGAGCTATTACGCACTCTTCAAAGGATGGCTGCTTCTAAGCCAACCTCCTAGCTGTTTAAGTAAATCCACATCCTTTACCACTTAGCATACATTTTGGGACCTAAATTGACGGTCTGGGCTGTTTCCCTCTCGCACGTGAAGCTTATCCCTCACGAACTGACTGCTGAAATATACGCCGAGGTATTCAGAGTTTGACAGACATCGGAAGGAGGGTCGCTCCCCCTAAATCTACCAGTGCTTTACCCCCTCGGGTTAAATTTCAACGCTAGCCCTAAAGCTATTTCGGGGAGAACCAGCTATCACCAAGTTCGATTGGCCTTTCACCCCTAACCCCACCTCATGTAGAAACTTTTCAACGTTTAACACTCCGGCCCTCCATTCACTGTTACGCGAACTTCAGCCTGGACAGGGTTAGATCACTTGGCTTCGGGTCTAATATGACGAACTAATCGCCCTATTCGGGCTCGCTTTCACTACGGCTGCGGACTTTGTCAGCCCTTAACCTTGCTCGGCACATTAACTCGCTGGATCATTCTTCAACAGGCACACTGTCGCACATTCCCTTGCGGGCATAGTGCTACAATAGCTTGTAGATGTACGGTTTCAGGTTCTATTTCACTCCCCTCTCGGGGTTCTTTTCGCCTTTCCCTCGCGGTACTGGTTCACTATCGGTTGCCAGAGAGTATTTAGCCTTGGAGAGTGGTCTCCCCGGATTCCCACCGGATTGCACGTGACCAGTGGTACTTAGGTACTCGCTAGGAGGCTTTCAGTTTTCGTTTAAGGGACTATCACCCGCTGTGGTTGGACTTTCCAGACCATTCAACTAACCGTCGGCACATTCCATATCGCAAGCCCTGCAACCCCAACCCACGCACGCTGCGCACTTGCATACGCACCGTGCGGGAGTTGGTTTAGGCTCTTCCCGTTTCGCTCGCCACTACTCAGGGAATCTCGTTGATTTCTTTTCCTGTAGGTACTGAGATGTTTCACTTCCCTACGTTGTCTTCTATCACCCTATCTTCAAGTCCGAAGACTTAACCTTCAAGTGATGATTTACAGGCTCTCACCTGTAAGGGTTCCCCCATTCAGAGATCCACGGATCAAAGGATATTTGCTCCTACCCGTGGCTTATCGCAGCTTATCACGTCTTTCATCGACTTCTGGCACCAAGGCATTCACCATACACCCTTGTAGCTTGACCATATTCTTTAATCCTACAGATTTTGGTCATTTCAAATGCTAGATATTGCTATCTATATTTTTAGGTATGATAACCATTAACTTTAAGTTAATTGTCTCATGCATCATTGTGTAAGTGTAAGTATATTTTTATCACATGTCAAATATACAAACGCTTGGCTTTTCTAAAATATACTTTCATTCTCTTTGCTACCCGCCGGACTTTTTATCAATTATAAGCCCAACTACTGGAGTCTTACAAGAGACGATTGAGTATAAGTTATCTGATTTTCAAAGAACTACAAATCTGACGCAACATTTTATTTTGAAGTTGCAAGGTTTCTGGTTTAAAGTTGTGGAGCTGATCGGGATCGAACCGACGACCTCCTGCTTGCAAAGCAGGCGCTCTCCCAACTGAGCTACAGCCCCGTTAGTAAGTTGGTGGGCCCGGAAGGAATTGAACCTTCGACCTCACGCTTATCAAGCGTGCGCTCTAACCAGCTGAGCTACGAGCCCAGGCTATTTAAAATAAAGAGCATAAACTCTGCAAAACCTTGCTATGTGCGAGTGGCCGACTTGAACCAGACTGCGCGTAGCGCACCAGTCTATGGTTACCGACCTATTCTAACTTCCGAAGAAGAAAGAATAAAGGAGGTGATCCAGCCGCACCTTCCGGTACGGCTACCTTGTTACGACTTCACCCCAATCACCAATCACAACTTAGGGCCCAGACGACCTGGACACTTCTGTTGCAATTGACTTTCGTGGTGTGACGGGCGGTGTGTACAAGACCCGGGAACGTATTCACCGCAGCGTGCTGATCTGCGATTACTAGAGATTCCGGCTTCATGTGGGCGAATTGCAGCCCACAATCTGAACTGGGGCATAGTTTAGGGATTGGCTCCACCTTACGGTATTGCTACCCTCTGTCTATACCATTGTAGTACGTGTGTAGCCCTGGACATAAAGGCCATGATGATTTGACGTCATCCCCACCTTCCTCCACGTTATCCGCGGCGGTCTCCTGAGAGATCCTATTGCTAGGCAACACAGGATAAGGGTTGCGCTCGTTGCGGGACTTAACCCAACATCTCACGACACGAGCTGACGACAACCATGCAGCACCTCGGCTGGCTCCCTTGCGGGTCATCTCTACTTTCATAAAGATTACCACCAGTCGTTCGAGCCCAGGTAAGGTTTTTCGCGTAGCGTCGAATTAAACCACATACTCCACCTCTTGTGCGGGTCCCCGTCAATTCCTTTGAGTTTTAACCTTGCGGCCGTACTCCCCAGGCGGATAACTTAATGCGTTAGCGGCGTCACGGAAGGGGTCGATACCTCCCACAACTAGTTATCATCGTTTACGGCTAGGACTACCGGGGTATCTAATCCCGTTTGCTCCCCTAGCTTTCGCACTTGAGCGTCAGTAAAGGCCCAGAGATCCGCCTTCGCCACCGGTGTTCCTCCTAATATCTACGCATTTCACTGCTACACTAGGAATTCCGATCTCCTCTGCCTCACTCAAGAACGCCAGTTTCCGTTGCAGTTTCTGGGTTGAGCCCAGAGATTACACAACAGACTTAACATTCCGCCTACGCGCGCTTTACGCCTAGTAATTCCGAGTAACGCTTGCCACCTACGTCTTACCGCGGCTGCTGGCACGTAGTTAGCCGTGGCTTATTCGTAAGGTACCGTCATTTTTTTCTTCCCTTACAAAAGGAGTTTACAATCCGAGAACCTTCATCCTCCACGCATCGTTGCTGGATCAGGCTTGCGCCCATTGTCCAAAATTCCCCACTGCTGCCTCCCGTAGGAGTAGGGCCCGTGTCTCAGTGCCCTTGTGGCCGGTCGCCCTTTCAGGCCGGCTATCCGTCGTAGCCTTGGTAGTCCGTTACACTGCCAACTAGCTGATAGAATATAAGACCATCTCCAAGCGATAAATCTTTGATAATAAAAAGATGCCTTTCCATTATGTTATGGGGTATTAGCAATCCTTTCGGACTGTTATTCCCCACTCGGAGGTAGGTTTCTTATACATTACTCACCCGTCTGCCACTAAACTTTACTCTGTATTGCTACAGAGCAAAGTCCCGTTCGACTTGCATGTGTTATGCACGATGCCAGCGTTAACTCTGAGCCAGGATCAAACTCTCCATTAGAATTAATTACCTTTAAATCGCAAGCGGTTTAAAGGCAACTAATCGCTAACATTGAGTTGTTGACTTTTGACTCTACTTGTTTGAATTAACTTGGTGTCCTATTTTTGAAAAGTATAGGACTTAACTTAATGAGCCATGAACTGTAAAACTTTCGTTTTTCCGGTTCAAATCGCCCATTCGCACATTGCTGTCAAATTTTCATAGAGCGAAAATTCCTCGTTGCTTTTTCTTTATTTCAAAAAAGCAATGGAATTTTTAACTTCTTCATGCAGCCTTTTCTCTCGGCTACACATATAGTATAGCAAATCTAATTGACTTTGTCAAGCCCTTTTTAATTCAACGGCTCAACTTGTCAAATCCTTGCTACCTAATTATTAAAGCATATTTTTTAAAGTTTGTCAAGTTTTTCTTGTTTTACTTCAAACGGCTTTGCTTACTGCCTAGTTAAAATTTACGAAACATTTAATCTTTTTTGTACCGCTTGGTTATTCAAGCCGGTCATGGCCGCTAAGGACCGAAGGGATAGATTAAATACTTATTATATATAGTAAAGAACAAAACTAACTTGATCGGCTAGGCTCAGTCCATCGGCTGCCTTTTCTAATATAAGGAGATGTTTCGCTGCCGAAAAGTTTTCTGTTTGTACTTCACTTTTACTACAGAAGTTTTTTGCTTTTACAAAGATCAATTCAAGACTACCTAAATAGTCTATCAAAAAAAGACAGAAATGTCAAGGCCCGTTTTTCTTTTCCTTTTTAAAAGTGGAAAAAGGGCTCTTGAAAACTTCCATGGAAACAAACCTTTTTGTTTCCGTATATAAGTAGTGTAGCAGTTTTTTGGGAAAATGTCAACTCTTTTTTTCTCCGTCGGAGATTTTTATAAAAATTGACTTTATTTCAAAAGAACTGGCAACTTTCGTTGCGGTTTTGCGCGGTTTGTTGTGCGCTGAAAAACTGCATTACTATTTATATATTTATTGTAACAAAATCTGCGCAACCAAGCAACACTTCCTCTTTTTCATTTTTCCCGCAGGTAGAAAATTCTTGACAAAGCAAAAAAAAAAACGATAATAGAGTGTCAGACAAAAAAATAACAAGGAGCGAACAATATGAAAAACAGACAAGCATTTACGTTAATAGAACTACTCGTCGTCATACTCATCATTGGCATATTGGCAGCGGTGGCCCTGCCGCAATATCAAATGGCTGTCCTAAAAAGCCGTTTCACACAAGCAAAAGCAGTGGTTAATGCTCTGGCTCAAGCACAAGAAGTTTATTATTTGGCAAACGGAACATACAGTCATTCCTATGATGATTTAGATATTGACACGCCGGCGTATAAAGAGGAAACGGAAAATATAAGTGACGGAATTAACCGTCCGCATAGAATTTTTTCTTGGGGTGCTTGTACATTATGGCAGGTAGATGTTGTTTCTTGTCGGGTGGGCGATGTGCTGTACGAAAAATATTATGACCACTCCGCAAAGCCCGGAGTCACCCTTTGCAGTGTATACAATACAGATCTTTCCTCTAACGAAAATAAACTATGTAAAAGCGAAACGGGAAAAACCGCCCCGGAAACAACAGGCGACAATTATGTGACATGGGTATACCCTTAAACCCTCTTATTACCCAAACAACTCTTTGAAGAAACTTTTTTTGCCGCCCGTTTCTTTGGCAAGTTCTTCCAGCAGTTCTTTTTGGCGGGCGGTGGGTTTTTTGGGCACCTCAATTTTCACATTAACAAGTAAATCGCCAAATCCTTTTTTGCTAAGTTTAGGCATGCCGTTTCCTTGCATTTTTAATACGTCACCAAATTGCGTGCCTTTGGGGATTTCCACTTCAATTTCTTTGCCCTCAATCGTGGGCACCTTGATACTGCCGCCGAGCACCGCTTGCGGATAGGTAATCTGTGCGTCTAAAATTAAATCATCGCCTTCGCGGCGGAAAATTTTATGGTCTTTGACATGTACTTCCACATATAAATCGCCAAAGCCGCCACCGTTCGTGCCGATATCCCCACCGTTGGAAACACGCAACGTAACCCCGCTGCGTACGCCGGAGGGCACTTTAACGGTGATATTTTCTTTCACGCGTTTGGTGCCGGAGCCGCGGCAAGAAGAACACGGTTTTTCAACGACCGTACCGCGCCCGCCGCAATCGGGACAGACTTGGCGCATGCTGAAAAATCCTTGCGAATACGTAACCGTTCCCGTACCGGCACACGAGCGGCACGTTTTGCGCGCACTACCCGGGGCGGCGCCGGAGCCGTCGCAGGCGGAACAATTATCCAGCCGCGTATATTCTACCGGGATTTCCTTGCCGGAAAATGCTTCTTCCAACGTCATTGTAACGTCCAGTTTGAGGTCTTCGCCGCGCTGTGCATGCGGTTTTCCGCCGCGACGGCCAAAACCGCCGCCGAAAATATCACCAAACATGGAACCGAAAATATCGTTGATATCGCCAAAGCCGCTCGCGTTAAATCCGCCAAAACCGCCGGCACCGTTTAAACCTTCGTGGCCGTATTGGTCATACATTTGCTTTTTTTGCGGGTCGGACAAAACGGAAAACGCTTCGTTAATTTTTTTAAACTGCTCCTCGGCTTGTTTGTTGCCGGGATTTCTATCAGGGTGAAATTTCATGGCCTGGCGGCGAAACGCAGTCTTGATTTCCACTTCCGTGGCGGTGCGTTCCACGCCGAGCACTTGGTAATAATCTTCTTTCATAGTTGTGGGCATAACATTTTCAAGGGATATGTATATTTTATGAAATTTTTACGTTCCGTGGGTAAAGTCAAAAATGATACAATACTTGCATGGAAAAAACCCCGACGCCTTATACTGTTCCTTTACGCATTTTGCAGTACGTCCCGTCTTGCTGTGCACATATCGGCATGGACTTGGTACCGCAAAATTGGTATCACCATTTGGATAAAAATAAAATTGTCTTTGATTTTGCCGTACTATCTGACCAACATCTAAATCTCCCTTTCAAAAATTTAGTTCTTCACGATGGAAACCGTTTTTTAGCAGGAACAGGACGCTCCAACGGAATCCGGGGCCGTTTTTCGTTTTACCGTCAATTATTCATTATGATGCGAAAAAATCACTATGATGCGTTTTTCGTTCACGAATCCACCCCTCTTTTACTCATTCCTTGCTGGTTGGCCAAATTAGCAGGCATCCGAAAAATTTTTCTACTCAGTCATAATGCCATTGCTAGTCAACAATCTTTTTTTGTAAAAAAATTTCTTGCTCTTTCACTTCGCCTAACGGCCCCTCAATATTTAGCGGTGTCCGAACAATCCGGAAAAGGATTTTATGGCAACAGACCTTTTGCTGTTTTTCATGTTGGTATTGAAACCAAAAAATTCAACTATAGCCCAACGGTCGGCCAAAAACTCCGCGCCGAATTATCTATGGAAAACAATTGGGTAATGGGATTTGTCGGACGACTCGCCCCGGAAAAAAATGTCCTTTTCTTATTAAAGGTTTTTCAACAAATCTTGCATAAAAAGGCAGAGGCACGTCTAGTGCTGGTAGGTAGTGGGCCACAGGAACAAATGCTACGTCAAGAAGTACGAAATTTGGGAATAGCACATGCTGTGTTATTCTTAGGAAAACGCCCGGATTCGGCCGCACTCTATCAGGCCTTTGATACTTTTGTGCTGCCTTCTTTATTTGAAGGATTGCCCCTTGTTCATCTGGAAGCCCAATCTTGCGGTCTACCGTGTTTTCTTTCAGACAGCATTACGCAAGAGTCTAATATTTGCAACACCTTTTACCTTCCGCTGGAAAAAGGACCTGCTTATTGGGCCAACGTTATTTTGGAAAAAACAAAAAATTTCCAACGCAAAGATGGGTCCTCCTTGGTAAAACAAGCCGGATTTGATATCGCTGACAGCACCCACCGCTTAGAAGAATTATTAAAAAACGCATAATCCCGCATTTTATGCTATAATTAGAGTAGCGGAATTTCCCCACGCGGGAAATTCCGCCGGAAAAACTTATGTACGCAATTATTGAAACTGGTGGAAAACAGTACTGGGTAAAACCCGGTCAAGATCTGCAGGTTGAAAAACTGGAAGCGAAAGCGGGAGATACCGTAGAACTTAAAGTTCTTTGGGCCGCTAACGAAGAAGGTACCTCAGCAGATACCAAAGCCGCTAACACGGCCAAGGTCACCGCTCAGGTGGTTAAACACTTGAGAGGTCAAAAAGTCATTGTCTATAAACGCCGCCCGAAAAAAGGATACGAACGTACCCAAGGGCACAGACAATACTTAACGCAAATTAAAATCACGGATATCCAGTTATAAATTGGGAGATAAACAATGGCACATACAAAAGCACAAGGTTCCTCCTCCAACGGAAGAGACAGCCACGGCCAACGTTTAGGCATTAAACGCTATGGCTCCCAGTTTGTAAACGCTGGGGAAATCATCGTCCGCCAACGCGGTACCAAATTCTTGCCCGGTACCAACGTTTCGCGCAGTAGCGATGACAGCCTCTTTGCCCGCGTCAGCGGCATCGTGACCTTTGAATGGGTCCGCAGAGGCAAACAACAAATTTCCGTGTACCCCAAAGTTGCGGAAACGAAAGAAGCCAAAAAAGCGCCTGCTAAAAAAGCCGCGGCTCCCAAAGCCGCCGCCAAACCGGCTGTAAAAGCCGAAAAAAAGGCGCCCGCTAAAAAGGCCGCTAAACCGGCTGCTAAAAAAGCGGACAAATAAACTTTTGGCCACACAAAGCGGCAGGAAAACTCCTGCCGCTTTTTTATTTTAATATATATCGGCCGCCGCGCGCCGTTAGCGAGGACTTATGCAATCAGGCAGTTTTTTAGACCGTGTTAAAATTTACATCACCGCCGGAAAAGGCGGCGACGGCTGTTTGTCTTTCCGCCGCGAAAAATTTATTGAGTTCGGCGGCCCCAACGGCGGTTGCGGCGGCAAAGGCGGCGATATTATTTTACAGGCCGACCCAAATCTGACTACGCTTTTGGAACTTGCCTACAACCCACACATTGAAGCGCAAAACGGCGAAAAAGGCGGTACCTATAATAAAACGGGCCGCGCCGGAGAGGATAAAATTGTGCGCGTACCGTGCGGAACGATTGTACGGCAA
This sequence comes from Elusimicrobiaceae bacterium, assembly GCA_045645285.1. Lineage (GTDB taxonomy): Bacteria > Elusimicrobiota > Elusimicrobia > Elusimicrobiales > Elusimicrobiaceae > Avelusimicrobium. Next base: position 66,086 of record JAZRIL010000006.1, read on the forward strand.
GACGGAGAAATCATTGTAGATTTAACCAAACCCGGCCAACAATTTATTGCCGCCAAAGGCGGTATGGGCGGCCGCGGAAACCAATCGTTTAAGACGAGAAACAATACCGCGCCGCACATTGCCGAAAACGGCCAACCCGGCCAGGAAGCCACGCTGATTTTGGAATTAAAAATCTTGGCCGATTTGGGGTTGGTCGGTTTTCCCAACGCGGGCAAAAGCACTTTTTTAAGCCGCATTTCCGCTGCGCGTCCGCGCATTGCCGATTATCCGTTTACAACGCTCAACCCCAATTTAGGTGTTACGTTACATAAAGGTATCAGTTTTGCCACGGCCGACATCCCCGGAATTATTGAGGGCGCCAGCGAAGGCAAGGGGCTCGGACACCAATTTTTAAAGCATATTGAACGCACGCGCGTATTATTACACTTAGTAGACCCCGACGGTTTTGACGGTATGAGCGCGGAAGAATCTATCAAAGTTATTGAAAAAGAATTAAAAGCATTTGATAAAAAACTCGCCCAAAAACCGCGTTTAATTGCCGTCAATAAAATGGATTTGCCGTCCGCTAAAGAAGTTTACGAAACATTAAAAAAGAAGTTTAAAAAACAAAAAATCTTTTTAATGTCTGCCGCTACGGGCGAGGGGGTGCAAGACGTATTGGATGAAGTCGTAAAAATCTTAGCGGCAACTCCGGTAGAAATCAGCGTGCCGGAAGAAAAGAAAGCCGTTACACATAAAGTGGAACCGATTTTCACCATTGAACACGGCGAGGACGGCATTATTTATATCAAAGGCAAAAAAATTGAAGAATTTATCGCCATGACGAATTTTGCCCAGCCCGAAGCCGTGACACGGTTAAAAGGAATTTTCAAAAAAATCGGTTTGGAAAAGGCACTCAACAAACTTGGCGTGCAAGACGGCGATACGCTAGTTGTGGGCGGGCGCGAATTTGAGTGGAACGGTGATTTGGACGAAGAAGCCCCCACCCAACCCGAGCACGCGGGTTATAAACGCCGCGCCACCAAAGCCGAACGTTTAGCCAAAAGAAAGGCAAGACGACAACAAAAAAAAGAAGATTAGTTTGAAAGAAAAAACCCCCGCAAAATTTTGCTGGGGTTTTTCGTTAACCTTATCTATACAAATAGGAACTTCCTGGAATGTATGTCTGTTTTTCAATCTGAGAACAAAAACGGCTTCCCGCTGTTAGTTGACGACACTGTATCTCTTTTTCTATGCTATGCCAAAAAAATCCGTCACACTGATAGGGTCCTTCCGTCCAGACGGCCGTTATGTTTCCCTCTGTTTGCAGGTTGTTGCTCGTAATTAAAATTTCAAAATTTTTCCCTTTACGCACGGCATCTGTTCCCTGGGTAGTGTAACTACTGCATGTTTTTGTCCCCGTTTGCAACGGTAAATCTAAATCCAATTCATCAAAACCGTTCGGCCACGAACCGGTTGCCATGTGATATGCTTCCATGGCTTGCGCTACGGACGCCGTCAACGTTTTAAGTTGCGTATTTCTGCTTTTCCAGACGGCTTTTTGATATTGCGGCAACGCCAAGGCCGCCAAAATACCAATGATTAAAACTACTACTAATAATTCAATAAGCGTGAATCCTTTTACGCTGTTATAAAAAATATTGTCATCCTGAACTTGATTCAGGATCTCACCGCTTTGAGAATTAGAAACAAGGTGAGATGCTGAAATAAATTCAGCATGACGTCTTGTTTTATTTTCCTTTAAACTGACTTTACAACCACTTTTCTTTTGCATACATATCCCTCCACAGAGTTTGAGTATACGCAAAGTCTAGCAAAAAAAAAAACGAAGTCAAGGATTATTTTTCTCTCGCTATATCCCGGATTACAAATTTCCGGGATGACGAGCGAGAGAAAAATATTTACTGAAAGGGCCTTGCCGGGCCCAGGCAACTCGGCCTCGGACCGCTGTTAATTTGTCTTGCGCTCTTTTATCGGGTGGAGTTTCGCGCCTTGCTCTTTTTTTTACCGGGCTTCATTTTCCATGGCAACAAAACAAAATGCAGACAAAATACACCCAATACAAATTTGCTAAAATAACAATATGATATTAGAAGGCAAAACACTTGCTAAACAAATCCGTGCCCCATTGCAAGAACGGGCGGATGTCGTACGCCGCAAATTGGGCCGTCCGATTTGTTTATGTGCGCTAGGGTCGTGCGAAGATTACGCCGCACGGTTGTATTTGCAAAAAGAAGTAGCGGCGGCGCAAAAAATCGGCATAGAAACTCACATTTTTGATTTAAACGCCGCCACGCCGGCGGACGGATTCTGTCACGCAGTCAAGGCGCTCGCCATGCATCCGACGACAGACGCCGTACTTATTCCGCGCCCCCTTCCCGAGCAACTGGCCCAAAGCGATTTTGCTGACTTTTTAAATCCGCGTCAAGATATTGACGGGATGTCCTTATCCAACGCGGGCCGTTTGTTCCTGTGCAAAACGTGGCAACAGGTGGAAAATTTACCGGGGTTTGTGCCGTGTACGGCTATGGCTGTTATGCGGTTGTTGGATTTTCACCACGTGGATTTAGCAGGTAAAGCGATAACGGTTATCGGTCGTTCTCCGACGGTAGGCCGACCGCTTGCCCATTTATTATCGTGCAAAAATGCCACCGTAACGTTGTGTCATTCTTTCTCGGATGTGCCGCGCGCAGTGGCACAAGCGGACATTGTTTGTTCGGCCGCAGGCACACCGGGTTTATTAAAAACGGCGTGGCTGAAAAAAGGTGCCCTGGTGATAGACATTTCCACCAACTGGCAAAACAATACGCTTTGCGGCGACGCGAACGCGGAAGAATTAGCCGCGGCGGGCATTTCATATTCGCCGGTTCCCGGCGGAGTGGGCCCGGTTACGCTTGCAGTACTGCTAGAAAACATTATATTATCAGGTGAACGGAAATTAAAGGAGATTAAATGAAAACGCTTACGAAACTAGTATTATTTTTACTTTGCGCCGGAATTTTAACGGCGTGCACGTCCGAACAAAAAGAGGACCCGCGTTACAACCGTAAAATCTATCTGACCGAAGAAGATTATATGGATGACTTATCGGCCGAGGCCGCCCAAGAACGCCGCGAAGCACCGCCGGCGCCGGAGTCGGAATATATTTTCAACACCGTGCCGGAAACAGACAAAACCGTCTATTTCTACGATGAACGCCAACAACCCAAGGTGCCCGGTCAGCCGTCTGATAGCGACTATAAAAAGGAAAAACGCCTCTGGCAAAAACCCAAACGCTACACGCCCGAACAATACTACGGTATGCAAGGCGGGGACAGCGGTTCCTCGTCCTCCGGCGAAACGCAATACGATTATTAAACCCCACGTTACATAAAAAATCCCGCGTTCCTTTCACATAACGAACGCGGGATTTTTATGCGCTGAATTTATAAAAACAGGTGGATTTTATCCGTAAAAATTCCGTCGGCACCGTTTTTTTCCAGTTGGGCGGCCGTCGCCACTTCATTGACGGTGTACAGATACACACGCAACTTTTTTTCATGACAGATTTGTGCGATTTGCGGGGTGAAACGGGTTTGGTTCATATGTACACTTTCGGCGCGTAATGATACGGCTTGTTGTACATCAAACGCGCGCGTGAGCAATCCGATACGTGCAGTCGGCGCGAACGTGCGCAAGCGGACAAGCGTATCATAATCAAAACTGGAAAATAAAATTTTCTGAAGTAAATACGGCTGGTTTCTCAACACGGACAACACGACTTTTTCTACGCCGGGATATCGGTTGTCATCATTTTTAATTTCAATGTTTAACAGTTCCAGCCCGGGCGAAACAACCGGCAAGATTTCTTCCAACATCGGCACGAAAACATCTTCGTCGCCAAATGGATTTTGAAGCGGAATTTTTTTGAGTTCTTCTTCGGTTAAATCCGCCAGTAAAACATCTTTCCCGGCGGTGGAGAGGAGTGAATAATCGTGATGAACGGCCAGACGCCCGTCTTTTAAGAGGTGAACGTCCAACTCAAAATTCCGCGCGCCTTGCGTATGGGCCAGCGCAAAAGCGGGCACGGTATTTTGCACGCAAAATGTATTTGCCCCACGATGGGAAAAATAAATCATAGTTGTAGTATAGAAAAATGCGTGCAAACGCGCAACGGCAAAACTTTTGGCAAAAAATGTGGGGGAGTGAAACCCGAGCAAATAAACGAGCGCAAACACAATTAAAAGCGGTCCGAGACCGCGTGCCCGTACGGCAAGCACTTGACAAATCAAAAAAAAAAACGATAATAGAGTGTCGGTACTTTTTTAGCAACAAGGAGTTTTTTTATGAAAAGCAAAAAATATAAAGAAATGTCATTCTCGCAGGCCTCTGGCGGGAATCTTCCTCTTTCGGAGTCGTTTGTAAAAGAGGAACAACCCTCTTATTTTATAAAACAAGTGGAAGATCCCCGACAGAAACCTTCGGGGATGACAACGCTTTTTAATAACGGCAACGGTGGTTTCACTCTCATTGAACTTCTTGTGGTTGTACTCATCATCGGCATATTGGCGGCGGTAGCCGTTCCGCAATATCAGAAAGCCGTTATGAAAAGCAGATATACGCAAGCCATTACGTTGGCAGAATCTTTATATCAGGCACAACAAGTATATTTTTTGGCAAATGGGAAATACGCTAATGATTTAGAATTATTAGATATTTCTTTACCTGCCGGGTTTGGTCGCACAGGAACAACCGGATATAATGGAGCACAAGTAGCCTTAACCAACGGTAAAGTAACCTGTTACTTAACAACGTCTCCCATTTCAGACCCGGATTGGCAACCGTCTTACACGGCTTGTAGGGTGGAAAGTTCCTTTCTCCCATATTATCGGCATGATTTTTCCGGAGGCCGTTATTGTGCGGGGAGTAAAACTTCCGCCGAAGGACAAAATTTTTGTAAAAATTTGACCCGCAAAGAAACAATTACTTGGTTTGATTGGGGCAGTTTTTATTTGTATACGTTTGACTAACAAAAAGCCCTACCTTTTTCGGTAGGGCTTTTTGTTAGTGCAAAAGAGAACTTATTTGTTAGTAATGAACACCCCGGGGCCCATCGTGGAACTCATAGAAATGCTTTTCACGTATACGCCTTTGGAAGTGCTCGGTTTTACACGGATAATCGTGTCCATAACCGCTTTTGCATTTTCCGCCAATTTGGCAGCGTCAAACGACGCTTTGCCAATAATGGCGTGTACGATACCATACGTATCGGCTTTGAACTCAATACGACCGGCTTTTAAGGCCTTGATCGTGTTGGCCAAATCAAACGTTACCGTACCGCTTTTCGGGTTCGGCATGAGTCCGCGCGGCCCCAAGATTTTGGCGGCTTTGGCGAGGTCTTTCATCGTGTCGGGCGTAGCAACGAGGACATCAAAGTCAATTTTACCTTTAATGACTTCTTCCACGATGTCTTCGGCACCTACGCGGTCCGCGCCGGCTTTTTGCGCTTCTTGGGCGTGTTCGCCTTTGGCGATGACAGCGATGCGTTTGGTTTTACCCGTACCGTGCGGCAATGCTACCGTGGTGCGGACTTGTTGGTCGGCTTTTTTGGTATCAATGCCTAATTTCACGTGGAGTTCTACCGTTTCGTCAAATTTGGCTTTCGCGTTATCTTTAACGATTTTAGCGGCTTCTTCCCACGTATACGCTTTGGATTTATCGTACGCTTTTACAGCGGCTTGCATTCTTTTTCCCATCTAAATACTCCTTAGGTTCAAGCGGGCTTGCGCCCTCCCTTGTTTAAATTTTATTTTACTACGTCTACACCCATGCTGCGGCAGGTACCTTTTACCATTTCCGCCGCATGTTTTACGTCCTTGGTGTTCAAATCGGGCAATTTTTGCGCCGCGATTTTTTCACATTGGGCTTGGGTGATCTTGCCGACTTTATCTTTGTGCGGAGCACCGGAACCTTTCGCCAGTTTTAACTCCTTGATAATCAGCGTGGCCATGGGCGGCATCTTGGTAATAAAGGTGAAAGAGCGGTCTTCGTAAACCGTAATGATGACCGGGATCTTGATTCCTTTTTCCATTTTCGCCGTCTTGGCGTTGAATTGTTTGCAGAACTCCATAATGTTCACACCGTGCTGACCTAAAGCCGGACCCACAGGCGGGGCCGGGTTAGCAGCACCGGCAGGAATCTGCAATTTGATGTATCCTTTAATTTTTTTCTCTTTTGCCATTTTATTGTTACTCCATTTTTACTGCAATACTGCGGTAAAATCTAGTTCTTTTCTACTTGTAAGAAGTCCACTTCTACCGGGGTGGCACGGTCAAACACCGTTACCATCACTTTAAGTTTATTTTTCTGTTCGTTGACTTCTTCCACTACGCCGATAAAGTGCTTGAACGGACCTTCCGTAATGCGCACACTTTCGCCGCGTTCAAACTGTACCAGGCGTTTGGGTTTACCGGACGGATTTTCGGTCAGTTCCAAAATACCGGCAATTTCTTCTTCCGGTAGCGGAACGGGGTTAGGATCACCCAAAAATCCGGTAGCACCCGTGATAGATTTGATAAACCAATAGGTCTCGCTGGTCATAATCATTTCCACCAGCACATAACCCGGGAAAAATTTCCGTTTACGCAAGATTTTTTTATTTTGTTTGACTTCCACCACTTCTTCAGTGGGAACCAACACGTTAAAAACCCGGTCGGAAAACCCGCGGATTTCGGTATTGAGTTTAATCCTTTCGCAAACTTTATCCTCGTACCCGGTTTGGGTATGCACGACGTACCATGCTCTTTCTTCAGCCATTAGTGCCCCCCAACCACTTTGCCCAGCACGCCCGTTAGGCCCCAATCAATCACGCCCACATAAAGGGCTACGATTGCCACCACGATAGCGACTAAAATGGTAGATTGTACCACTTCTTGCCGGGAAAGCCACGTAGATTTTTTGAGTTCGCCAATAGACTGCTTTACAAAATCAATTGCTTTTTTCATAGAAATTTATCCTTGCGTAAAACCTGGCAGGAGCGGAAGGACTCGAACCTTCAGTCCCGGTTTTGGAGACCGGTGGTTTACCAGTTAACCGACGCTCCCACTAAAATTTTACGAGGCCTTTCCTTCTTTGTGGACGGTGCTTTTTCCGCATTTTTTGCAGAATTTGTTCACTTCCAACTTATATTCTTTCTTTTTACCGCGCACTTGATAGTAGTTTCTATTTTTGCAATTCGTGCAAACCAGCGCGATTGTAATTCTTTCACTTGCCATCTTAATTATCCTTAATAAATGTAGCGCACCAAGGGCGCCCCAGTGAAGGGTTAGTTCTTTGTGGGGGCGCCGTAAGCGCCCCCACCTAGTGAACTAAACAAGTTGTTACTACTCAATAATTTTGGTTACTACACCAGCGCCTACGGTGTGGCCGCCTTCGCGGATAGCGAAGCGCAAGCCTTCTTCCATGGCTACCGGGGTAATAAGTTTAACTTCAATTTCCGCATTGTCGCCGGGCATAATCATTTCTTGTTTGAAAGAAAGTTCGCCGGTTACGTCAGTGGTGCGGAGGTAGAATTGCGGTTTATAACCCGGAGTTAACGGGGTATGGCGACCGCCTTCTTCTTTTTTCAAGATGTATACTTGACCGATGAAATGTTTGTGCGGGTTGACCGATTTCGGCGCAGCCAATACTTGACCGCGTTCTACTTGGTTCTTTTCAATACCGCGCAAGAGGATACCTACGTTATCGCCGGCGATACCTTCATCCAAGAGTTTGCGGAACATTTCAATACCGGTGGCAACGGTGTTCATGGTGTCGCGGAAACCGATGATTTCCAACGCATCACCCACATGTACCTTGCCGCGTTCAATTCTACCGGTGGCTACCGTACCGCGGCCGGTGATGGAGAATACGTCTTCCACAGCCATAAGGAACGGTTTATCGGTTTCGCGTTTGGGTTCGGGAATCCAAGAATCTAACGCATCCATCAAGCGTTTGATGCAGGGTTCGCCGAGTTCGCTTTGATCGCCTTCAATGGCTTTCAAGGCAGAACCACGCACGATCGGCGTGTTGTCGCGGTCAAATTCGTATTTGCCGAGTAAATCGCGGATTTCTTCTTCAACCAGGTCCAACAAGTCTTTGTCGTCAACCAAGTCCACTTTGTTGAGGAAAACGACGAGTTTCGGTACGTTCACCTGTTTAGCCAAGAGGACGTGTTCGCGGGTTTGCGGCATCGGGCCGTCTACGGCGGAGACTACCAAGATAGCACCGTCCATTTGGGCGGCACCGGTGATCATGTTTTTAATGTAGTCAGCGTGGCCGGGGCAGTCAATGTGCGCGTAGTGGCGTTTGTCAGATTCGTATTCCACGTGAGAAACGGCTACGGTTACGATTTTAGAAGCGTCACGGACGACACCGCCTTTGGCGATATCCGTGTAAGCCATCGCTTTGGCTTTACCTTCTTTGGCTAATACTTTGGTAATAGCGGTGGTAAGCGTCGTCTTACCGTGGTCCACGTGACCAATGGTACCGACGTTTACGTGCGGTTTGCTGCGGGAAAATTTTTCCTTTGCCATTTTGTTTAGTTCTCCTAATTTTAATTTGTACTGCTTTTAAAATAAGCTGGGAGTGGGAATCGAACCCACGACCTTCTCCTTACCATGGAGATGCTCTACCGACTGAGCTACCCCAGCATTTACTGCAACTGCTGTACTGCAAATCGTCATAAGCTGGGAGTGGGAATTGAACCCACGACCTTTTCCTTACCATGGAAATGCTCTACCAACTGAGCTACCCCAGCAAAAAACTGTCAAAGCGGGCGATGGGAATCGAACCCACGTCACAAGCTTGGAAGGCTAGTGTTCTACCATTGAACCACGCCCGCAAAACATCTTCTTAATTATATCAAAAAACCACGGGCGTGGGAAGAAACTTCCCTGCCTTACAACCGATAAAAACGACCCCCTCGCGGAGGTCTTTTAAATATTATAGCATAGCGCGCGAAACTTTGGCAAGCGGTTATTGATATCCCCAAGTATACGATCCGGTAGTCCCCGTGCCGGGCGTTGTTTTTCCCGTTTCCGCCTTACAAATTTTGTTTTCCGGAGAAGATAAATCGCGATTGCGCGCTATGCAGACCCTTACCCCCGGATAGGCGGGCGAATGATTCAAATAAATCATATACTGCATACTACTCGTACGCCAGCACTGAACCGAATGTTCGGATGTGGTCCCCGCACGCAAACTACAGTAACCCCAAGAATAACTACATGTTTTTTTGTCTGAGGACAACTGACAACCCGAGGGTTCTACCGCTAAAACTTCCATATCTTCCGTATAACTACCGTTGGCCAAATAATAGGCCTCCTCCGCATCGGCCAAACTTTTCGTTATATTTTTTAGAGTCGCATACCGGCTTTTCATAACCGCCACTTGATATTGCGGCAAGGCCACAGCCGCCAGAATACCGATGATGAGTACCACGACGAGTAATTCAATTAGCGTAAATCCTTTTACACTTAAAATGCCACACAAACAACCTTTCTTTTTCATACATATCCCTCCACAGGAATTTAATATATGCAAAGTCTAGCAAAAAAAAAAACGATGTCAACTCTTTCTTATGCCTTTTTAAAAAACAACGCGAAGAAAGGTCACGCCTCAAAGGGGGAGCGGATAAGAGAGCGCGGGTAAAAGAATAGGGGTACGAAGTCCCGGTAAACGCAAGTTTGCGCCCCTAATCGTCAGCGGTTCAAGGCCTCGCGCCCGGCCTGGCAAAGGTCCTCTCGCTCGTCATTCCGCAGCGTCTTAATGCGGAATATAGCGA
>JAZRIL010000007.1:0-1004 GCA_045645285.1 Elusimicrobiaceae bacterium
CTTGGCCTCCGACTTCGCACTTGCCATTTTGCTTGTAACTGGGTGCGCATGGAAGCGGCCAAAGCATAACAATCCGGCGGGAGAAACAACAAATTTCCGTTGGCATTGGACTCATCAATTCCGGCGTTGGTCATCACCATACCATCTTTCACCGTCAGGTAAGCAAGCGGCGTTTTTAAGCACCAATCACTTTCCTGCGCTATATATTGTTCCTTCTGCTTAAGGCCGGTATAAGGAATAATTTTCCCTTTCCACAAACATATTAGTTTTGAAGTTACCGCCAAAATAGTATTTTCCGGCACGGACGGAATATGCCGGGTAATAAACGCAATCAAATCTTCGCGCGCAGAAAATAAAGAAGTGTGAACTGCACTTAAATTCATAATTCCTCAAAAGGGGCCACAAAACTGTAAAAAACCTCATTGGCTAAAAAAAGCCCTTCAAAACTTAATTTTACTTTTTCACCTTTACGCTCTAAAAGACCGGTTTGTATGTGACGTTTAATTTCCGGGCCAAAAATTTCACGTTGTTTGGCCGATAACTTCGCACCGTCAAGCATCCGTAAACCTACCATCAATTTTTCACCTTCGCGGCTTTTCCCTACTAATTTTTCCGAAAACACCACCGGCGTTTTTTTCGTCTGCATACATTGTATATATTTTTGGATATCAGGCGTATTTTGGAAGCGCGTTCCGCGCCAAAAAGAGGCCGCGCTACTGCCTAAACCAATATAATTTTTATACTGCCAATACTGTAAATTATGAACGGATTGTTTACCCGGACGTGCAAAATTGGAAATTTCGTAATGAATAAAACCGGCTTGGGTTAACAAGGCATGTGTTTCTTCTAACATACGCCGCATTAACAACTGATCACACAAAATGCCTTGTTCAAAAAAAGGGGTGCCTTCTTCTATTTGCAGACCATACACCGACAAATGTTCCGGTTTCAAACGAATCACTTGTTCAAGTCCGCTTAAAAAATGTGCCAGCGTTTGTCCGGGT
>JAZRIL010000008.1:0-11283 GCA_045645285.1 Elusimicrobiaceae bacterium
CCCTCCACAGAGTTTGAGTATATTCTCATACTACCAAAAAAAAAAACGAAGTCAAGCCCCTTTCATTTTTCCGACGGAAAAACAAGCAAATAACAAATATGCTACACTAAAGTAAACCTATGAAAAAATTTTTATTCTTATTTCTGGTATGTTATATGACAGCGTGTAATTCATCTTCGTCAACGGATACAAAACCCGCCGAACAGGCGGTCCAAACGCCTAAAGTATTAGTAGCGTATTTTTCGCACTCCGGCGAAAATTACGGCGTAGGTGAAATCAAAGAAGGCAACACGCAAAAAGTTGCCAAAGAGATTGCCCGGCAAACGGGGGGCACATTATTTCGCATACAAGCCGTGGAAAAATATCCTGCCGAATACGACACTTGCACCCAACGCGCTAAAAATGAACAAACGGCTAAAGCTCGCCCGGTGCTGAGCACTCACGTAGAAAATATGGATGAGTACGATGTGATTTATTTGGGCTATCCGATTTGGTGGGGCGATATGCCTATGCCCGTCTACACGTTTTTGGAAAGTTATGATTTTTCCGATAAGGCCGTGCACCCCTTTTCTACGCACGAAGGCAGCGGACTGGGCCGCACGGAAACTTCACTTAAAGAAACGCTCCCCAAAACTACCACGCTCGGGCCGGGTATGGCCATCAAAGGTCACGTGGCGCAAAAAGAGCCGTCTGCTGTTTACACGGCGGTACGGAACTGGTTAGAGCCGACGCAATCTACCTTATAATTTTAACGGTTTTCTTGAATGGTTTGGGCCAAACGTTTGAGGCCCTCCACAATCTGGGCGTGTGAAGAATAAGAGAAATTAAGGCGGAAGTCGTTTTTGGTTTTTCCGTCGGGATAGAAATCTACCCCCGCCACATAGGCCACCTTACGCTCCAAGGCCTTACTAAGCAGCGCCATCGCGTCCATGTGTTTGGGCAAAGTTACCCACAGGAAAAGACCGCCTTGCGGCCGCGTCCAAGTGACGCCTTTCGGCATTACTTCCACTAACGTCTTAAGCATTAAATCGCGTTTTTCGCGGTAAGCCGCCACCAACTTTTGGATATGGCGTTGCAAATGTCCGCCGCGTAAATAAGCGGCTGTTGCCATTTGCAAAAGGGGCGAAGTGCACAAATCAACGGCTTGTTTTAAAATAACAAATTTGCGGATAACCTCTTCCGGTCCCACGATAAATCCCAACCTAAATCCCGGCACCAACACTTTAGAAAAGGTGAACATGGTAATCACGTTGCCGCGGCCTTCGTCCAGCGCGTAAAACGTACGCGGGGCGGTGCCTTCAAAACGCACCTGGCGGTACGGGGAATCTTCCAAAATAAACGTATCGTATTTTTTAGCCAGTGCTAAAAGTTGCACGCGGCGATCTTCGGGGATCGTAGTTCCGGTCGGGTTTTGGAAATCCGGCACCAGATAAATAAATTTGCACGGTTTGCCTTCCTCTTTTAAACCGGCTAACAAATTTTCTACATCTTCGGGGAGCACGCCGTTTTCGTCGCTCTTGGCCCCGCGGATATCGGCCCCCGCCGCCGCAAACGCCTGCAAGGCCCCCAAGTAGGTAGGCGCGGCCGTAATAATGCTATCGCCTTCGTTAACAAACGCACGCGCCGTCATATCCAAGGCCTGTTGCGAGGCCGAGACAATCAACATCTGTTCGGGCGTGGCCGTGATATTTTCGGTTTGTTTAAGTAAGGCAACCAATTCTTTTTTCAGGGCGGCTTGCCCCTCGGTAGCCCCGTATTGCAGAGAGGCCTCGGGATGTTCCAAAATAACTTGTTTCATCAGGGCGGCAATTTCGTCAGCCGGGAACAAATCCGGCGCGGGTAACCCCCCCGCAAACGAAATAATTTCCGGTTGGGCAATTACTTTTAAGAGTTCGCGTATCGCCGATGCTTTGGAACGACGCACTGCCTTAGAAAACAAAGGGGTATAATCCATTTACTTTTTCCTCTACTTCATATATTCTACTATTTTAAGACTTAAATCTTTTGCCGGAACAGAATGGGTAAGTGCTCCCATGGAAATAACATCCACGCCGGTTTTGCAAAATTCTTCCAAATTGGCCGGCGTCACCCCACCGGACACTTCAATAACCGCCCGCCCGGCAATTTCCGCTTTGCAACGCAAGATTTCCGACGGCGTCATATTGTCTAACATAATAATATCGGCCCCGGCTTTAAGGGCTTCTTTAACTTCATCCAAATTGGTTGTTTCCACTTCAATTTTCGGCGTGTGCCCGATGACGGATTTAATTTTTTCTACCGCCCGGCCAATAGACCCTGCCGCCGCGATATGATTGTCTTTAATCATCACGCTATCGGCCAATGTAATGCGATGATTACGCGCGCCGCCCACACGGACCGCGTACTTATCCAAACGGCGCATGCCGGGCTGTGTTTTGCGCGTATCCACCACCATGACGCCGTACTTTTTGCCGATTTCGGCGCAGGTGCGCGCGGACGAAGCAATACCGCTCAGCCGTTGCATAAAGTTCAGTGCCGTGCGTTCGGCTTTTAAAATAGAAATAACCGGGCCGACCAGTTCCACCACGCGCTCGCCTTTTTTCACAGCATCGCCTTCGTTTTTAAGCGGCGTAAATTGAACGGACGCATCCACCGCGTGAAATACTTCGCGCGCAGTCGGCAGACCGCAAAGGGCCATATTTTCTTTGGCCACAATCACAGCACGGGCTTTATCAGCGGACGAAAAAATCGTGTCCGAGGTAATATCCCCCAAACTTAAATCTTCTTCCAAGGCAAGGGTAATAATTTTATCTAGAATCATTGGGCTAACTCAAACATTTTTTCAATAGATTTTTTGGCTTGCGCGGCGATTTTTTCGTCCACGCTAACCACTTGTTCCGGGCGCGGCTCTACGAGTGCTTCAAACGTATTTAACAGCGAGTTTCGTTTCATATAACTACACACGCCGCACGACCAAACAAATTGTTTATCCGGGTGCTCGGCCTCCAAACGGTTGACAAGTCCCTGCTCGGTAAGCAACCCGAAAATTTTATCATCGCAAGCGGCCACATATTTCATCATCCCTTTGGTGCTGCCCACGTAGTCGCACTCGCGGCAGACTTCCAGGGAACATTCCGGATGAGCCAATACACGGATCCCCGGGTATTGGGCGCGCAGTTGCTTGACTTCGGCCGGGCGGAATTTATCATGCACGCAACAAGAGCCCCCGTCGCTGATAATTTTTTTAGGCGTCCCGCGGCGGACCAGTTCGGCTGCGATGTTTTCCGCCATAAACATATCGGGCACAAAAATCAGTTGCTCACCGGGCATTTTTTGGGCAATATCATACACGTTGCCGGAGGTTACACACGCGTCACACGCGGCCTTAACGTCGGCCGAACTGTTGATGTAACACAGGGCCGGCACGCCGGGATATTTGGCCCGCAACGCACGCACTTGTTCCCCTGTCATAGCATCCGCCAACGAACAACCGGCCTTGCCCGCCGGAATAAGTACTTTTTTAGACGGGTTTAAAATTTTAGCCGTTTCGGCCATAAACCACACCCCGGCAAATACAATCACCTCCGCGGAAGATTCCCGCGCTTTTAACGCCAGTTCGTACGAATCGCCGCGAAAGTCCGCCACGCCATATACTAAATCGGGCGTGGTATAGGAGTGTGCCAAAATAACGGCATTTTGTTCTTTTTTGAAACGGTTGATGGCTAACGTATACGGAGCGGCGGCCAAACAATCTTCCAACGTCCACTTTTCGTTTTTGGATTTAGACACACCACGCAACTGCCCAAACAACCGTTGGGCTTCTTGCATGACGAGGGCCTCATTTTCCAACGTGCGCAGCATGCACCCCCCTATTTGGTGGTCGTGCTGATGACGGAGCCGTCGCTGGAATAGGTGGTTGTGGTCGTCGTAGTTTTGGTCGGCGTGTTGGGTTTAGGGCCGTCTATGTAATAAATGTTCGTGGTGTTGGTAACCTTTTTAGTTTTGGAAACCTTGGTAGCGGCGGCTTCTTTAGACGTGTCAATTTTGACGGTCTTTTCCACTTCTTTGGCTTGCGGTTTTTTGAGTTTTTCCGCCGGAGGTAAGTACGAAGCCCCGCAGGCCTGCAGTTCATAATCGGACAGCGTTTCATAGTCCGCATCCGGCGCTAACATATTGTCAAATTCCTGGTCAATGATTTGGTATTTGCCGTTTCTGGCATTGGCGGCGTCGGCGGCGGAGGTGGTGTAATACACGGTTTTTCCGTCGGCAGACGTAGTGGTGTTGGCGGTTTTGTTGGAGCAAGCGGCCACACAAGCGGCTGCTGCGAGTAAGATAAAAACTTTCTTCATAGTACATTTCTCCTTGAAATAATGTATCCGACAATATAGTTTTATTATACCATATTAGCCCCACTTGGGAACTGCTTAAAATAACAACATGAAAAAGTCTTGACAAATCAAAAAAAAAAACGATAATAGAGTGAGGTTAAAAAATAGCAAATGAGCAAAAAGGAGATTTTTTATGGAAAGAGAAAAAATGAAAGTGAATTATAGGTCAGGTGTGAACCTGACATTGAATAAAGGAATTCCTTTTATTCCCTCGCCCCTTGCGGGAGGTCCTCGCCGGACGGGCGGTTTCTCTCTTTTCCCCTCGCCCCTTGCCAGGAAGGGTAGGGTGAGGGGTAATAAAAAAGGAAATAACTTTACTAATACCCCCTCATCGGTTTGTCCGGACATTGTCCGTCAAACCACTTCCCCCGCCAGGGGGGAAGCCAAACGACTGGGTTTCACCCTCATTGAACTTTTGGTCGTTGTTCTCATTATCGGCATACTGGCCGCGGTAGCACTACCGCAATACCAAAAGGCCGTTTGGAAAAGCCGCACTTCGGAAATGGCCTCTTTACTTAGAAGTATCGCTCAAGCCCAAGAGGCCTATTATATGGCGAATGGGAATTATACAAACAACTGGGATGAACTGGCACTGGACATTCCATTAGAACAAACAACCCTAGGAACTTGCGCTTTTGGCGAAAATAGACGAAAAAAGGGGAGTATCACAGTAGCACCATCCGTAGGAGCCGGCCTTTATGCACTTGTGGGTGCCGCGTATAATGAGGGGCCTTACGAATGTGGCGGTTTGTGTTATGTAGCAGAAGATCTAACAGCAACCAACCTTCCCAAAGGGATGTACTGTATGCAATATCCAAGCGCCCAACAAAATTTCTGCCCTAAAATTATGAATGCCACGCAATACGTGGGAACAACCGGAGGTTGGCGTTTTTACAAGTTACCATAACTTACGCAAAAACGCCGCCCGGAAAGGGCGGCGTTTTTGGTGAGCAAATGCAACTTATCTGCGTTTGGCATTTTTCTTTTTTGCTGCTTTTCTCGGCGCGGACTTTTTAACAACCGCTTTTTTCACGGCTTTTTTAACTGGTTTTTTTACCGTTTTCTTTACCGCTTTCTTCGCCTGTTTTTTGGCTACTTTCTTGGTGGTTTTCGTCTCCGCTTTTTTGGAAAGTTTTGCGACAAATTCTTTCCACCCCTCTAGTGCCAAGGGCAACACTTCGTCCATGTGTTTGACAGGAATAAGCGTTAAATCCTTACGTACGCGCTCCGGAATCTCAGACACATCTTTGGCGTTGGTATGCGGGTACAAAATGGTTTTGACGCCTTCGCGGTAAGCGGCTAAAAATTTCTCTTTAATGCCCCCCACCGGTAGAACCCGTCCGGTAATGGTTACTTCGCCCGTCATGGCCAAGCGTTTTTTGACGGGAAGCCCGGTCAGCAGACTGGTCAGCGCGGTCGTAATGACGCTACCGGCCGACGGGCCGTCTTTCGGTACGGCTCCTTCGGGGAAGTGCACGTGAAAATCCGTTTTGTCAAAATCCACGCCTTTACCATAGCCGCGGCTGCGCGCATAGGTCAGCGCGGCGCGGACGGATTCTTTCATCACGTTGCCAAGCATACCCGTTAAAATGAGTTGCCCTTTGCCGGGCAGTTTGGTGGCTTCAACGGACAGCGTCTCTCCGCCCACGCTCGTCCACGCCAGGCCCGTGGCGATACCGACACCGTTTTCTTCCGTAGCAAAATTAGCATAACGTGGCACGCCTAAAAAGTCGTGCAAGTTTTCTTTCGTGACGGTAATTTTTTTCTTACCTTCCACAACCAATTTGGCGGCCTTGCGGCAGATAGAACCTATTTCGCGGTCTAAATTACGCACGCCGGCTTCGCGCACATATTCGCGCATTAAGAGTGCCACCGCGTCGTGCGAAATTTCCACTTGCCCCGGTTTTAAGCCGTGGGCTTTGAGTTGTTTGGGAAGCAAATAATTTTTGACGATATCGTGTTTTTCATATTCGGTATATCCGTCAAAATCAATAATTTCCAGACGGTCGCGCAAGGTCGTGGGAATGCCGGACAGCGAGTTGGCCGTCGTAATAAACATCACTTTGGACACATCAAACGGCACATCCAAAAAGTGGTCGGTAAATTCTTTGTTTTGCTCCGGGTCCAATAACTCCAAGAGGGCCGCCGACGGGTCGCCGCGCCAGTCGGACCCCATTTTGTCAATTTCGTCTAGCAAGAAAACCGGGTTCGCACTTTTGGCTTTGCTGAGCCCCTGAATGATACGCCCCGGCATAGAACCGATGTACGTGCGGCGGTGACCGCGGATTTCGCTTTCATCACGCACGCCGCCCAGCGACATCCGCACAAATTTGCGGCCAATCGCCCGCGCAATAGATTTGGCGAGCGACGTTTTCCCTACGCCGGGCGCCCCTGCGAAGCAAAGCACCGGGCCGCGCAGTCCGTTCGTTAGTTTGCTAACGGCCAGATATTCCAAAATGCGCGTTTTCGGTTTTTCCAATCCGAAGTGGTCCTCGTCCAAAATCTGTTTGGCTTTTTTGAGGTCAAGCACGTCTTGGGTAGTTTTGTTCCACGGCATATCTAACAGCCAATCCAAATACGTGCGCGATACGGTGGCCTCCGGCGAAAACGGAGCCATTTTTGCCAGCCGCTCAATTTCTCTTTCGGCGGCTTCTTTGGCGTGAGAAGGCAATCCGTTCTTTTTAATTTTGGCACGCATATCGTCCAACTCTTTTTGGAAATCATCCTTTTGGCGCAGTTCCTTTTGAATGGCTTTCATCTGCTCGTTGAGGTAATATTCTTTTTGGTTTTTTTCAATTTGCGCACGGACTTTGGAGTGGATTTTTTCTTCCAACCCTAAAATTTCCACTTCGCTGGTAATGAGTTTCAAAATTTTTTCCAATCGGTCTTTGACGTGTACCGCCTCTAAAATTTCCTGGCGTTGGGAAGTCTTTACCACCATATTGGATGCTACCGTATCAGCCAATTTAGACGGATCGTTGATTTGGCGCAAAAACGAAACTCCCTCTACCGCAATACGGTGCGACACACGGGCGTAGTGGTCAAACTCGTCTAACACTTTGCGCATAAGTGCCTGCACGACCGGGGAATTATCATCTTCTTCTTCCACATATTCCACCCGGGCAAACCAAGCATTCACGTCCGGGTTGGTTTCCAACGCGTGCACACGCGCACGCACCAGCCCTTGCAAGAAAATTTTCATAGAGCCGTCGGGCATTTGCAAACTTTGTGTGATTTGCGCAATCACGCCAAAATGGTAAATATCTTGCGCTTGCGGGTCGTCCATTTCGGCTTCTTTTTGGGATACGGCCAAAATGTAACGCTCCGGCGTGCGAAGGGCTTCTTCCACCGCGGCAATGGATTTTTTGCGATCCACGGAGAGCGGCAAATTCATCCCCGGGAACATCACCACATCACGTATGGCTACCGCCGGCACAAAAGTGGGTAAAGAAAGGGTCGTCTTTTTAATTTCTTCCATAAAAATCTCCTTGTCTGTAAACGGCGCAAGCCATTTTCCCCCGCTTGCGCATTAGATAAATACATTGTAACAAATTGGCGCAAAATTAGCAAGATTTAAGTTTGATTGCTAATTTTAAACCTTCTAAAGCCAAAGGCGGGCGGAACCCTATTCGGGTTCCGCCCGATTGTACCAACTTCAACATAACGAAGATTATTTTTTCAGGTCCAATACTTCGTCAATCAAGCCATATTCCTTGGCTTCTTGCGCGGACATATAATAGTTGCGCTCGCTGTCTTGGCGGATTTTTTCTTTATCTTGGCCGGTGTGTTTGGCTAAGATGTCCAAGAGGTGTTCTTTATTATCGCGCAGTTCGCGTGCTTCAATTTCAATATCCGTTACTTGGCCGGAAATCCCGCCGCCCCAAATAAGCGGTTGGTGAATCATAATGCGCGCATGCGGCAAGGCATAGCGTTTACCCTTAGAGCCCGCGGCTAACAGTACGGCCCCGAAACTCATCGCCTGGCCCATACAAATCGTAGTGATAGGGGCTTTGATAAATTGCATCGTATCGTAGATAGCCAGCCCGGCCGTTACGAGCCCGCCGGGGGAATTGATGTAGAGGTTAATTTCCCGGCTGGAGTCGTCCGCATCCAAATACAGAAGTTGGGCGATAATCATATTAGCGCTGGCGGTATCCACTTCGCCTTCGCGGCCGCCTACAAAAATAATACGGTCTTTAAGTAAGCGGGAAAAAATGTCGTATCCGACGTTCTTTTCAATAATAGTAGGTATAATCATAGGTATATTGTAGTATATTTTCTTCCCCAAGACCTATTTTTTTCTAGGTCTTTTTTCCGCAAGGGTCTGGGTCCAAAGACTCAGGTTTTTTTATGCCAAACGGATAGAATAAGTGTAGCAGTACACTTTCAGGAGGAAATATGAAACTAAAAAAATGGTTGTGTTCCGTTGTAGCCGTTGCCGTAGCCACCGCGGCCTTTGCCGCCAACGCTTCCAGTGCGAAGATGTTACCCAATCCGCTCAAGCCGATTGCCGCCGTCAAAACGGCACCTGCCCCTGCTCCGGCCGGTACGTCGGATATTTTTGCGGTACGCTCTGACTTGGAATATCTCATCAATAACACCTTCTTGGGCTATGAACTTTTGCCGATGTTAAAAGCCGTAAAAACAGAAGAACAAGTTTTCGTTACCATGGCTACGGCTTTGCGCGCCGGGCTTTTGGCCTACGAAAAACAAGTGACCGCCGGCCAAGCACTCACTGGTACCAACGCCGAAATTGACGCATACTTGAAACAGGTGCCCAATGTGTTGAATAAAATGCAACAATCTAGCAACGACGTAAAAACAGAACGGGACGCACTCCTTGGTAAATTAACCAAAGCCATCGTCAAAAATCAAACTGTTATATCCGAGGGTCAATTTGACGAAGACATCTGCATTTACTTGGCCTCAGGATTTGTGAACCTATACACGCTGATGTTTGAGGACGAAAATCTCTCGGCTAGAGCAGCACGCATTTTGGAACAGGAAATTGAACAGGCCCTGCAAGAACAATTGCAACAACAATAAAGGAAAGACATTTTTTCTAAACTCTAAACCCCCGGTCAAACCGGGGGTTTTTGTATGTAAAAATGTAAAGGATGCGTCTGTTTAACGGCCGGCCCAACGCCAAAAGTTATCCTCAAAATTGGCCACGGTATTATACCGGAACGCCCGTCCCAGGGCCTTTTCCACCGAGTACGGCTCGTACACGGTTTGGCCGCGGGAGTCTTTTACCAGAAATCCGGTAGACGGGTCGCGTTTGGCTTCCCCCTGGGAAATTAAACGCGTAAACTGCTCAAACTGCATCCGGTTGGACGGCGAAGAACCGCCCGTCGGATTTAGCAAAAACCGCACCATGGCATACGCCTGAAAATACCAATTTTGCACCTGGTTGCGTGCCTCCGCCGTTTGCAAAGAGCCCTCCTCCATAAATTCCTCAAAAGGCACCAAATATACCGGTTTGCCGCGCCGCCGGTTACCCAAGCGGTTGGTAAACGGTTTAAACGAGGAACTGAACATAGAAGACGAACTGAAAGTAGGCGGCAATTGCGACGGATCACGTTGGAAATTAAGCGTTTGTAAATCATGCGCCCACGGACCGCCTTTTGGCCCCGCCGTTTGGTCTTCCATAAATACGGCCAGGCCTTCGTCCAGCCAAGTGGGGGTCATGATACGGCCGGTTTTGTGGCTGTCAAAAAATTGTTGGGTAAATATGTGTGTCAATTCATGTGTAAAAACTTCCTGCAATTCGCGCTGTTTACCCGGCTCATCATAGACCACAACCTCGCCGCGCGTCGGATAGGCAATGGCGCGCGTCCAGGCCTTGGCGTTGGGCTCGTGGCGCAAATAAGATTGATAATCCTGATACACAAATACCCGTACCCGGTTGGCCATCATCCACGGGATGAACCGCCGCAACGTCTGATGCGCATTTTCAAACGTCATGGACATATTGGCAGACGGTATCCCTTCGGTGCGTTTTTGGGTGTAAATATCAAAATGGTTGCTTTTGGATTCCAACCACGTCACCCCCGGCCGAAAGGCATTAGGATTAAATTTTTTGTTAGGTGCCGGCACCTTGCTCGGGCGGTTTTGCGCGGCAGAAGGGGGAATGGGCCGCTCCACAGATTCGGCCTTGACCTTGGACGCTTCCAACATCTTCACGGCATATTCCAGTTCAGCGTCGGCGGCTTCTTCTTCCTCACTCAGGTTTTCCGTTTCTGCGGATGAACCCGGCTCGGTCTGCGGCGGAAGAAGGGCATTGTTTTTTTCTATATCTTTCTCTAGCGGCGTGGCAGTTTTGGTTTGGGGGGTTTTGGTCTTGGCGGCTTGGTTGCGCTGCTGTTTGGAAGCCGCCACCCGGCTGGCCGCTTTGGCAGAAAGCGGTTTTGGAGCCGGAGGTACTGTGGTTTGGACAGATTGGGTCTGCCCCCCCATTTCCAGCGGCATATCCAACGTATTGGCCGATGCCGGTACCGCAGACGCAGAAGTGGCCGGAACAGACGGTTTGTCTTGCGTAGCGGGCGGGAGGGTTTCCTTCTTGGAAGTGGCTACTCCCACTACTGTCCCGGACGAAGATTGGACCGATTGTTTGAGTAAATCAATATTAGACTCGGGCGTTTCCACCGCGGTGGAAACCCGGATAGAAGGCGAAACCGCTTGCTGCCCCCACACCGGAAGGATACCGCAAACGGCAAACAAGGTCCAAATAATTTTTTTCATGTCCTATCCGTTACAATACTACTTCCGTACTGGTAGCGGCGGCTATACCGTCATTTAAAGTATAGTGCAACTCGCACTGGCCATTGGCATTGGTACTCCCGGTAAAAGTAGCCGTGACCGTGTACGTAATCTTACCCGTACCGGAGAAGTCGGAGGCCAAGCGGTCTTAGGAAGA
>JAZRIL010000009.1:0-26150 GCA_045645285.1 Elusimicrobiaceae bacterium
GGTTTTGTTTGAGAAATACGAATCTTATAATGCGATTTTGAGTTTACGCGCCAGCGCGCGCACGATGTCGCGGTTTTTGGCGTCCGCGCCTAATTTTTCAATTCCCAAAAACACAAATTCTTGTGTTTTAACCGTATCCGGCGAGAACCCGAAAATATCGGCGTAGTTCAGCAGTTCCACCAGTTTCATGGCGGGGGCTGTTTTCTCGGGATTGCGGGCAAAGGCAAACGCTAAATTGGTGGCTTTACTTGTTACCACGTCATTGACGCGCGGAGCAATATGAAGCCCCAACGCTTTGACGTCTTCCATCAATTCTTCTAAGGCGGCAATATCCATATCAGCCGCGCGCAGTTCGGCTTTGATGTCCTCAGCCAACACAAACTCCGCCACCGATTTAAACGCCGCCGGGATAGGCGCCCCAATGTTTTGCAGGGCACGCACGACGGGATATTGCGTTTCAAACAAGTGAGAAAATTCCTTATCGGTTTGTTCATCCATTTTGGCAAACGTGCTACGCATCACACAACGGCGCACGTCGTTTAACATGGAAGCCACGGGATAGGTATGAGGAAAACGGGCCAAAATGGAAGTTTGCAATTCGTCGTATTTTTGGGCATTAAATAATTGTTCCCACTCACCAAACCACGCCGTTGCGTTTTGATTATCGGCCTGCGCCGCCGCGCACACAAAAGCGGATGCTCCCCGGCGAAACACCGCAAAACGGATGGTTTGTTCACTGAGCGTAATAATGGATTTGAGGGCAATTTCCCCCATCCACAGACGGGCATCCGGTGCGGTTAATTTACGCGGCGTGAATGAAAGCACTTCACACGAAAACGCACGGTGCGGATTGATTGTTTCATCGGCCATGAGCGAAATAATATGTTCCAGGGCCAATTTTTCCGCACTGACGGCTTGCGGCTTAACATACCGCTCATACACGCGCGCCCCGTTTTTAAATTCTTTGATGTTGCTGGGGGCGAGGGTTAATTTTTCCACAAATTCCGGCTCCACATCGCGACCGCTAAGTTGTTTGTTTAACTCCAATGCCCGCGCGGCGTACTGCATAATTTGCACCGTTTCTATGCCGCTGATTTCGTCAAAGAACCACCCGCAACTGGTGTACATAAAAAGCGCATTTTTTTGCATTTCTAATAATTTGAGCGCGCCGGAACGGTCGTTCCACGCTTTTTCGGTAGCGTGTTTTAAAAAGAAACAATGTTGTGCATCCAAACTGCGGTCCAACATCAAATCCACATAATCGTTGCGCGCGGCCCACGGGTCCTTAAAATACTCGCGCCCGACGGTTTCAAACGTCTGTATCAGTTCATCACGCACAAAGTCCAACGCTGCGCGCAAAGGTCCGCGCCATTTTTGGTTCCACCCCGCCCGGCCGGAGTTACACCCGCAATCGGCCCGCCAACGCTCTACGCCGTGACAACAACTCCACGAGGAATTTTCCACAATTTGCGCTTCGTAGTGCGGGGGATATTTTTCTAAAAATTCCCCGTACACGCTCAGCGTAACATCCGGCATTTCTTCTACTTTTTTCAAGCAATAGGCCAATGACATATCGGCAAATTTTTGGTGGTGGCCGTACGTTTCTCCGTCGGTGGCAATGTGCATAAGTTGCGCTTCTTCGCTGTTGTTATACGTGCCGAGCAAACGCGAGGCAAATTTTTCACCCGAGGACAAGGTGTCCGAAAATGCAATCCCTTGCGATACAGGCCCGTCATAGAAGAACAAAGCAATCGTTTTGCCGCCCGGCAAATTGCATTGGTAAGCACGCTTGGGGTCTACACGGCCTCCGACTTCTTCCCATTTTTCTTCGCCGATTTTGCGCACCCGCGCGCATTGACCGGGCGCCAAAATAACAAATTTCATCCCGGCTTCAGCCAGCGCACACAACGTGGGTGTATCGCACGCCGTTTCAGCCAGCCACACCGCTTCGGGGTCGCGCCCGAAACGCTTTTTGAAATCGGCGATTCCCCATTTAATTTGCGTTTCCTTATCGCGCGCGTTGGCCAGCGGCAAAATAATATGGTTATATACTTGTGCAATCGCCGCGCCGTGGCCGTTAAAGCGGGCTTGGCTGATTTTATCGGCTGCTAAAATAGATTGGTACACCTCGGGCTCTTGCTTTTCCAACCAGCAGAGAAGCGTCGGCCCGAAGTTAAAACTCATGCGGGAATAATTGTTGGTAAGTTCAATTAAATTTTGTTGTCCGTCCAACAGCCGCGCCAGCGCATTCGGGCCGTAACACTCGGCGCAGATGCGTTCGTTCCAATCGTGATACGGGGCGGCACTGTCTTGCTGTTCAATCATTTCCAGCCAGGCATTTTCGCGCGGCGGTTGGTAAAAGTGTCCGTGTATACAAAGATACTTCATATTTATATTGTAACCCATTTTACGCCTCCGGCGCAAAAACGCTTGATTTTCTTCTCAAACAAACTTATACTATAGTAGCGGCGGTACGCCCGGGAGAAAAACCTTATGAAAAAAACTTTTATTTTGGATACCAACGTCTTATTACACGATATCAATTGTTTGCACGCGTTTGAAGATAACGACATCGTTATCCCGATGGCAGTTATTGAAGAACTGGACGCTTTCAAAAACGAAAGCGATACCCGCGGTAAAAACGCCCGCATGGTGTCGCGCGAGTTAGATAAAATGCGCGAGACAGGCAAACTCAACGAAGGCGTCCCGCTCCCGACGGGCGGCACATTAAAAATTGCCTTGGATATGCCCAACGCACTGCCGCAATCGTTGGCGTTTAACAAAGCCGACAATGCTATTTTAAATATCGCCTACACGTTGGGTAAAAAAGAAGGTTCTTATAAGAAAAACGCCCGCCCGGTCTTTGTGGTAACAAAAGACATCAACATGCGTTTAAAAGCCGAGGCACTTGGGTTGGACGCGCAAGATTACACGAGTGATAAAGTCAATGTGGACGAACTCTACACCGGCGTTACCGAAGTAGAAGTGGACCCGGCGCAAATTGATGAGTTTTATCAGAAAAAACAACTGCCCATGGATCCGAAACTCTATGTGCCAAACCAATTTGTCATTTTGAAAACAAACGACGGCGGGAAAAAATCCGCCATCGGACGCATTTCCAACGACGGGAATTTTGTATTGCACCCGCTTTCCAACCAAGAGCCGGTGGCGTGGGGCATTAAGCCCTTAAACAAAGAGCAACGCTTTGCCATGGAACTGTTGTTGGACGACAGTTTGGATATTGTAACACTCGTCGGCACAGCGGGAACGGGTAAAACGCTTATTACCCTGGCTACCGGTCTGCAACGTACCATGGACGAAAACGCTTACCGCCGTTTGGTGGTATGCCGTTCTATCGTACCGGTAGGAAGAGATTTAGGATTTCTGCCCGGCACGAAAGAAGAAAAACTGGAAGCGTGGATGGGCGCAGTGTATGACAACTTGGCTTTCCTGGCCGACCGGAAAAATCCGGATGAGGGCGAAGAAAAAGCGCATTATTTACTGGACAGCGGCAAAATTGAAATTGCCTCCGTTACGCACATGCGCGGCCGCTCGCTACCCGGACAGTATATGATTGTGGACGACGCCCAAAACCTTACCCCGCACGAAATGAAAACCATTTTAACGCGCGCCGGCGAAGGCACTAAAGTAGTGGTAACGGGTGACCCGTATCAAATTGATACGCCGTATTTGGACGTACAATCTAACGGGCTGACGTATTTGGTGGACCGGATGCGCGGCCAAAAATCGTACGGCCACATTACGTTTACCAAGACGGAACGCAGCCACCTGGCTGACTTGGCCTCTAAGTTGCTGTAAAGTGTATTTTAGGAGCGTCCCTTTTCTAATTTTCTTTTCAGGAACGCTCAACAGCCCCGCCTTACGGCGGGGCTTTTTTTTCCTTTGCGAGAAACTAAATAAATTATTGCAAGAAAGTGTATACGCGGCCGCCACTACCTTCAGCCAGTTTAGTTGTTCCTTGAAATAGTTTCGTGCAATAAGAGAGTCCATCCGCCAACACATAGGAGCCACTTTTTTGTTCCCCGCATAAAAGTGTATCTGAGGGGACGCCGGCCCCTTCGTGCTTTTTCCAAATCTGGAATTGCCCGCCTTTGTATTTGCCCGATAACCGGGTAATAAATACGCCTTTGTATGCTGTACCATTTTGAAGTTGCAACGACCATTCTTGGTTAGAGCGGGCGCCACCGGGCCAATTTTCATCTGCTCTAACCGTTCCCGTCCAAGGGATATTTATACTGAGTTCGTCAAAATCGGAAGGCCATTCCCCGTTAGCCAATTGATATGCTTCCGCGGCCTGATACACACTTTTAAGTAACGTAATGGCTTGCGCGGCTTTGGATTTTTCCACCGATTTTTGATACTGCGGCACGGCGACGGCGGCGAGGATACCGATGATGAGAACGACGACGAGAAGTTCTATGAGCGTAAACCCCAGTCGTTTGGCTTCCCCCCTGGCGGGGGAAGTGGTTTGACGGACGAAGTCCGGACAAACCGATGAGGGGGTATTAGTAAAGTGATTTCCTTTTTTACACCCCTCACCCGGCCTTCGGCCACCCTTCCTGGCAAGGGGCGAGGGAATAAAAGGACCTCTTATTTTTACGTCAGGTTTCACCTGACCTACATTTTCCTTATTGTGCGCCGTTCGTAGGTCAGGTGTTAACCTGACGTCTAAACAGGTATTTCCTCTTTCAAATTCGTTTTTAAAACTACTTTTGTTTTTCATGCGTACTCCTTCCTTGTATAATGAGTATACGCAAATCCTAGCAAAAAAAAAAACGAAGTCAAGCCCTTTTTGTTCCTTTTAAAAAACCCCGCCGTAAGGTGGGGTTTTTTGTTGGACTTTAATAACCTAATGTAAGCCACACTTGCACACGTGGTCTTTTTGGAAAATTTCCAAACTCTCTTTTTCAAGCGGTTTATATTCGCTGGTGCGGCGGATGAGTTCGTCAAAATCAATGGTGCGGGCCGGGAACATCGGGCCTTCCACACACGCAAAACGCACTTTTCCTTCCACCGTCACGCGGCAACAACCGCACATGCCTGTACCGTCTAACATAATCGGGTTTAAACTGGCATAGGGCGTCATGCCCAGTTTATCCATCAGGCGCGCGGTAAACTTCATCATCGGAATCGGCCCGATAATAAATCCGGCGTTGATTTTTTCGCCGCCGTCGTGCAACGCTTGGATAGCGTCGGTTACCATGCCTTTCATCCCGTGCGAGCCGTCGTCGGTAGCGCAGACGGTTTTATCACACAGGGCCGTCATTTCTTTCTCTAAAATCAGCAGTTCTTTGGTGCGCGCACCGAGTACCGCAATCACGCGGTTGCCCGCTTCTTTTAACGCGCGCGCAATCGGGTACACTTCGGCAATACCCACGCCGCCGCCGACCACCGCCACCGTGCCGTACTTTTTAATTTCCACCGGAGTGCCCAGCGGCCCGGCCACGTTCAAAAATTGTTCGCCTTGCTTAAGCGAATTAAACATGGCCGTTGATTTGCCGATGGCCTGGATAATAACGGTAATCGTGCCTGTTTCTTTGTCCCAATCCACGAGCGTAACCGGCACGCGCTCGCCGCCTTCGCGCCCGCGCAAAATCACAAATTGCCCGGCCTTGGCAGAACGCGCGATGAGCGGTTTATAAATCACAAATTTAACAACGGCACTATTTAATTGTTCTTTGACTAAAATGGTATTTTCTTGCATATTATTTCCCCTCGCTTAAATAAGCATTGATACGATGGGCGGCCTCAATACCGTCTTTCATCGCCAAGAGCACCGTCGCACCGCCGCGGATAATATCGCCCCCCGCGTACACGCCGGGCATAGAGGTTTTACCTTGTTCGTTGAGTGCGAGCACCCCGCGCTCGGTCGTCTTTAACTCCGGCGTGGTTTTGGCAATAATCGGGTTAGGCCGCTGGCCGATAGCCACAATAATCGTATCGGCCGGGAGTACAAATTCGGAATGGGGAATTTCCACCGGGCGGCGGCGCCCTTTAGCGTCGGGCTCGCCCAGTTCGTTGCGCGTACACTTGAGCCCGGTTACGCGTCCGTTTTCATCGTGTAGTACTTCTTTGGGCGTGATTAAATAATCAAACTGCACACCTTCTTCTTGGGCGTGTAAAACTTCCGCGGCACGCGCGGGCATTTCGGCGGCACTGCGGCGGTACGCTACCGTTACGGTGTCCGGCCCTAAGCGCATGGCGCAACGCGCGACGTCCATCGCGCTGTTTCCGCCACCGAGTACCACTACATGTTTCCCTACGCGAATAGGCGTATCGGTTTGCGGGAATTTGTAGGCCTGCATCAAATTAACACGCGTCAAAAATTCGTTAGCACTATAGACTCCTACGGAACTTTCGCCGGGAATGCCCAGCATGGTGGGAAGCCCCGCCCCGCTACCTATATATACCGCATCAAATTCGTTGAGCAAATCGGCTATTTTTTCACTGGCGCCCACGAGCACATCTGTTTTAAATTTTACCCCCATGGACTTGACGGTGGCAATCTCGTTATCAATCACTTCGCGCGGCAAACGGAAAGACGGAATCCCGTAACGCAGCACGCCGCCAAACGCATGCAAGGCCTCCAGTACCGTCACGTCGTGCCCGGCGCGGGCCAGTTCCGCGGCCGCCGCAATAGACGACGGGCCGGAGCCGATACACGCTACTTTTTTCCCGGTTGGTTTGCTGCAAACGGGCGCTTTCAAAAGCCCCTCTTGACGGGCGGTGTCGGCGGTGTAACGCTCTAACATACCGATATTTACAGCACCGAATTTTTCTTTGAGTACGCAGTTACCTTCACAGTGTTTTTCCTGTGGGCAGACGCGTCCGCAAATAGCCGGGAGCAAACTTGTTTCCATAATCTTGGCGAGCGCATCGCCGACTTTTCCGTCTTTTACAAGTGCAATAAACGCCGGGATTTGCACTCCCACCGGGCAGTTGGCCTGACAGCGGGCATTTTGACAATGCAAACAACGGTTGGCCTCGGCCAGGGCTTCTTCTTTGGTAAAAATTTGGGCGACTTCGTTAAAATTGGTTTTACGTACGGCGGGGTCTAACTGTTTGCCGTTTTGGCGCGGCGCGGACGGATTTGGCATATAACTCTCCCTATTTTTCGGGCAAAATTTACCCGTTTGTTGTACAATATCTATATAACATTATACAAACTAAGGAGGGGTATTTATGTGCAACAGAAATGCTGAAACCGGACTGGCGGCGTTTTTACTCGGCGCCGTAACGGGGATTGCCTTGGGCGTACTATTCGCACCCGCCAAAGGGGAAACTACCCGCCGCAAACTCAAACGCTGGGCGGAAGAAAATTACGAAGAACAGAAAGATTTCGTATTGGAACACGCCGACGGACTGAAAGAAAAAGTGAAAATTCACGCCGAACAAGCGCGTGAAAAGATCGCAGAGCACGTGGATGCGGCCCGCGAAAAAATTGCGGAAGGCAAAGAAAAAGCCGTAAAAGAATGGAACAAACGCAAAGAAGAAATCGCCGCCAAGTTCCGCAAAGAAGAAGAAAAAGAAGAAAACTAATTTAGTTTAACTTCATAGCAAAAAACCCGGTACAGAATTTGCTGTACCGGGTTTTTTATGACGGCCTAAAAAAAACTTGACAAACCAAAAAAAAAAACGATAATAGAGTGTCGGACAAAAAAGCAGTAAATAAAAATAAGACGTCATTCCCGAAATCTGTAATCGGGAATCTCCACCGCTTTCTACTCCGCCGCGCTCGTCATCCCGGAGATTTGTAATCCGGGATATAGCGCGGCAAGAAATAAGGTGAGATGCTGAATCAAGTTCAGCATGACGACATGATAAAGGAGCAAAAAATATGAAACAAGATAATAATAATTTGTTATCCCAACCACCCGCCCCGTTATATTCCGCACTAAGACACTGCGGAATGACGAACGGGGCGGGGTGTGGTTTCCCCTCGCCCCTTGCGGGAGAGGGTGCCCGGAGGGCAGGTGAGGGGTATAAAAAAGCGTTTACGCTAATAGAATTATTGGTGGTCGTCCTCATCATCGGCATTTTGGCCGCGGTGGCATTGCCTCAATATCAAAAAGCCGTGGAAAAATCTCGTATGACAGAAGGTATTATGGCGGCAGAAACCATCGCCAAAGCCAACGATATGTATAAAATGGCTAACGGTAACTATACCCGAAACATCAATGATTTGGATATTGAATTTCCGGGCGAAAATTATTGGTATAGTGGGCTGGCAGCCAGAAACACTAAATATTTTACCCTAGCAGCCAGTAATGCTTCGGGAGACCAACTATATAAAGCAGTTGTCCAACGCCATATAGAAGGAACCAAATATGCATTGCTAATCATGCTGAATGGCAGCAGGTATTGTCAACCGTACGGTCAAATTTCCGCCTACGAACGCAAACTGTGTGAGAAATGGGCCGTCGGACAATAAACGCCGGAAAAACGGATTATATTTCTTGTTCCGACGTAGCCGATTCGCTACATCGGTTTTTAAACGGGCAGTCGGCACAGTGGGCGTGATTAGGTGGGAATTCCTCCGCCACGATTTTTTGGCCGGTTTGGATAAAGACGTCTAAAATTTTCTGTTCGTCAAACGAATCAAACGGCGCGCTGACGGTTTTATCAAACGCTACAAAATAAATAGTGGCTTTTCCTTTTTCCATATGCCACGCGCGACGCGCACCGATAGCGTAAATACCCAGTTGCAACGAGTCCGTCACTTGTGTATTGGTGTCCACATCGGTACCGGTTTTGTAGTCAATCACTTCCCAAGAGCCGTCGGGGTGTTTATCAATGCGGTCAATTTTGCCGCGTAGCGTCCACTGCCCTTCTTGAAAAATAAATTCGCGTTCCGTGCTATCCACCGTGGTTTTGCGTTCATATTCATGTTGGGCGTAAACTTCCAACATCCGTTTGCCTTTCAAATACCACTCCATTTGTTCGCCCGCGCTACTGTAGCCGGCACCCATCCAACAATCGTCGTAATACGATAAAAGTTCGGACGGGTCGTTACTTTGGGAGTGATACGCCTCCAACGCACGGTGTAGTGATACCCCCAGCGAAGACGCAGGCACTAAACCCTCTTTTTTACCTTCTACATACTTATACTTGTAGGCGAGCGGGCATTCGCCGTACGTTTTGATTTTAGAGAAATTAAGTTCCCGCGGATCACCCTGCATGAGCAGACGCTCCTTCACGCAAGAAGTGCACCAACGTATCGCCGTATTTTTCCACGCGGTAGATTTCCAACCCGGCGGGAACGGCAAATTCTTCCGTCTTGTGCGTTTGCAAAATGATAATACCTTTGGGGGCTAACAACCGCGCGTCGGCCACATTTTTTAAGGCCGGCTCGGAAAGCGACAACATCTTGTTATTGATATCGCGGTACGGCGGCCCCATAAAAATAATATCGTATCCTTCGTTATCACTATATGCCAACAAAAAATCCAACGGTTTTAATACGTCGGCGCGGATAACTTTGGCACGGTCCTCAAATCCCAAATGGGCCAAATTGCGGTGTATATTTTTAATACAAGCCGGTTCCCGGTCCACCATCACGCAACGCAGGGCTCCGCGCGAGAGTGCCTCCAACGACACATTGCCCGTGCCGGAAAACAAGTCCAACATCATCGCTCCGGGCAACCGCGGGCGGATAATGTCAAATACCGATTGCTTTATCCTATCCGAGATGGGTTTAACGGGTAAATTTTTAGACACAGAAAATATTCTCCGCCCGCGGGCGGTTCCGGCAATAATACGCATATTTTTCCTTTACAGCCGGGCAATACCTTCTTTGAGCGCAAAGCGCACCAGTTCGGTTTGTTTATGGATGCCCAACTTTTTCATAATGTTATTGCGGTGGACGTGAATCGTATTTAATGACAAATTAAATACTTTCGCAATTTGTTTACTGCTGTAACCCTCCGCAATGAGTTGCAACACTTCTTTTTCTTTGGGCGTTAAACCCCAGTCATCGCGTTTGCGCGGAGAGGTTTTGCCCAAAAATCCTTGGACGATGTATTTGGATACTTTATTGCACAAATAAAACCGCCCGGCACAAATTTCGTTGATGGCACTAATAATTTCGTCGGCAGCCGACACCTTAACTATAAAACCTTTAGCCCCGGCTTTGAGTGATTTTTCTACGGACATCCGGTCGTCATACATGCTCAGCATGACCACTTTGATATCCGGATGTATTTTGACCATCTCTCTAACGGCTTCAATTCCATCCAATACCGGCATGGAAATATCTACCACGTAAATTTCTTCCGGGTGGGCTTTGGCATATTCTACCAACTCTTGCCCGTTGGAAACTTCCGCTGCCACTTCCATATCTTTGCCTAAACGCTCCAACACCGCGCGTACCCCCGTACGCACAATGGCATGGTCGTCGGCCAATACAATTTTTCTCATGTTATTCCCCCCCATATACAACACTTGGACAAGACACCTCTATACGTGTTCCCTTGCCCGGCGCACTTTTGATAGCGATTTTGCCCCCCAACAACTCCACACTGTCTTTCATCGCCAACAGCCCGATATGCTTGATAGAAAGTTGCTTCTCGGGAGTAAAACCAATTCCGTCATCATTTACGGACAAATAAATGCGGGTATCCACCATTTTTAAACATACGCGGATGTGTTTGGCGCAGGAGTGCTTAACAATATTGGTTAACGCCTCTTGCACAATACGATACAACAAAATTTTAACTTGGTCGGACACGCCCGCCTGTTCGTCCACGCCTTTATGGTTAAACGTGTACGGAATGTGGTTTAGCGCGCTTACGTTATCCAACAAATCCTGTATGGAACCAATCAGCCCGCCCGTGTTCTCCAAAGACGGCGGGCGCAGGGAAACCACCACCTTTTTTAAACGCTCCACACTTTGTTTAATTTGATCGTCCAACTGCATTAAATCTCGCAAGGCCTGCTGGGTATTACCGGTCTGCACGCCAACACGCACCAAACTTAACAGCGCTGTCAACATCACCGCTGTGGACCCGATTTCGTCGTGCAATGCTTTGGAAATTTCTTTCTTTTCGGTTTCGCGGGTAGCCAACAAAATTTGGGCAAACGTACGCGGGGCCACGCCGTCCTGCAAGACCTTGGCCTCGTACACATACGGAACAAAATGATGCGTAATATCCCGTGAAAAAGACAACACGCCGGATGCGGCCGAATCCGCCGGTAATAACGCTACACAGGTGGTCTGGTACAACCGGCGTTTTTTCCCGTCCGGTGTAGACCACTCATAATGGTAAATTCCACGCTTAAGTGTTTTTTGTAACGCCGCTTGGTGAACCGGACTGCGATACAACGTCGCCGCCGGGTGAACAGCCCCGCCGAGTTGAACACTACGGCCGGTATTTACATCCACTAATAATACAAAATCGTATCCGTAAAAAGACGTCTTCCCCGAGAGAGCCCCCCCACGGACAGCCGTTTGTTTTGCGGAAGATATGCGTTTACGTTTTGTGATGGTTTTACGTGTCATAAATAACTCTTTTCTTACCCACAACAGTAAGTATTTACTATTCTACAATAGTTTAACTCCTTTTTTCAGTTTTCCGGGTTATTTCACTACTGAGGCCGCCTCCTTTTTGATATAATTTGAATATATGCGGCAGAAATTATCTTTTTCAAAACCGTTTTTATTTATTACCTTGGCCGGACTGTTCGGTTGTATTTTGGCCGCGGCAATCTTCATGCACTATATCTTTTCGGGCTTGCCCCCCGTATACGAAATGGAGGAATATACACCCTCCCTTACTACCAAAGTATATGACCGCAACAACAAACTGATTCACGAATTTTCTATTGAAAAACGCAGCATGGTCCCGCTGGAAGATATCCCGGTAGATTTACAAAACGCCGTAGTGGCCATGGAAGACCGCGACTTTTTTAAACATGCCGGATTTTCCGTACGCGGCATTTTGCGTGCCTTACTTAATGACGTGCTGACCGGACGCGCCAAACAAGGGGCTTCCACCCTTACGCAACAACTCTCGCGCGGGGTGTTTTTAACGCAAGAGAAAAAAATCATCCGCAAAATCCGCGAACTCATTTTGGCCATTCAAATTGAACACCAGTTTAGTAAGCGCGAAATTTTGCAACTTTATTTAAACGAAATTTATTTAGGCAGTGGGGCATACGGCGTAAAAGCCGCCGCCAAAAAATACTTTGATAAAGAATTATCCGAACTTACCACCGGCGAAGCCGCACTGCTAGTGGGACTCATCCCCGCGCCGGGGCGCTACAATCCGTTTGCCAACCCCACCTTATCGCGCCAGCGGCGTAATTTGGTATTGGACGTCATGCACGAACAAAATTATATTACCGCCGAAGAATTGGCCGCCGCCAAAGAGGAGCCCCTCCCCACTAAACCACCCGTGGTGGAAAAGAAACCCGGCCAATATTTTATTGAATATATCCGCCGCATTCTGGAGCCGAAATACGGCATGGATGTTTTGTGGAAAGCCGGCTTAAACATTTACACCACGCTAGATATTGAACAACAAGCCCTGGCCGAAGAAATCATGGACAAAAAACTCCAAGAATATGATGAACAAGTGGCCAAGGGATTAGGAATTGAAATTGACCCCAACGACGCCGAAGCCGATGCGCCCAACCAAAGCGAAGAAGAACCCGCGGAACCTGCCGCCGTCAAAACCGACTACCCCCGCTTGCAAGGCGCGTTTATGGTGCGCGACGTAAAAACCGGAGCCGTGCGGGTATTGGTGGGCGGACGCGGATTTGACGAAAGCAAATTTAACCGCGCTACCCAAGCCAAACGCCAGCCGGGGTCTTCGTTTAAACCGTATGTGTGGATGGCCGCCTTACAAAAAGGATACACGCCGGCTACGCTGGTTAAAGATTTGCCAACTATGTTTTATTACGACGGACGCAACTGGCGAACTTTTGACGAAAATGCCGATTTATATTCCCTGGACCTGGCCAAACAGCCCTTTATCGCCAGTAAAGATTTTAATGTCTGGGTCCCGCAAAACTACGGCGGCAAAGCCGAAGGGTGGGTAACGCTGCGCAAGGGGCTGGAAAAATCCAAAAACTTAGTAGCCGTCAATTTGATTGATGCCGTATCCCCCAAAGCAGTTATCCAAGTAGCCCGCAAAGCGGGCTTGACGGCCAACCTGCCCAACGTACCTGCTTTAGCCCTGGGCGTAAGTGTGGTACAAATGGACGAACACCTGGCAGCCCTCACCACGTTTGCCAACGGCGGTATCCACACCGATAACTACTACATTGAACGCGTGGAAGATGCCAACGGACGGATTTTGGAACAACATATCCCGTTGGAGTCTGCCGTGTTTTCACCGCAACATTCCTACTTACTGATTAACATGATGAAGGGCGTTACCCAACGCGGTAGCGGTGCCTATGTAGGACGTTTGGGCCGCAATATCGCCGGCAAAACAGGTACGACCCAAAGCCACCGGGATATGTGGTTTGTCGGCATGACACCCAACACTGCCGCCGCCGCATGGATGGGATACGAT
Source organism: Elusimicrobiaceae bacterium (assembly GCA_045645285.1). Taxonomy (GTDB): domain Bacteria; phylum Elusimicrobiota; class Elusimicrobia; order Elusimicrobiales; family Elusimicrobiaceae; genus Avelusimicrobium. The sequence continues at coordinate 13,539 of JAZRIL010000009.1, forward strand.
GATGACACCTCCCACGAAAACGGCGCCCGCTTTACCGGTAGCACTACCGCACGTTGGTGGACGGAAATTATGGAACAAATTTTGAAAAACGAACCCAACGAAGATTTTGCCGTGCCGGAAGGCATTTCCTTCTCGTACATTAACCCGTTAAGCGGCAAATTGGCCATGCCCACCGACCGCAATAAATTTTTAGAGGCCTTTATTACCGGCACCGAACCGCAAAGTTTTTAACCGGGGTTCGGCCCGTAAACAACTTGTATGCGTACTGTTTCGTTTTCTTCGTTTATTTACGGACTACCCAACCAGGCCGCCAAGGCCTATTTCGTCTGCCGTCATTTACTTAAAAAACAAGTCCTGTTTGTTACCCCGCATGACTTGCTGGACACTCAGGAAGCCGCCCGTGAATTTGCCCCGGCCGGAACCTCTGTTATCTCGTTTCCGGAAACCGATACCGGGCGTATCAGTGCCCTGTACCAACTGCTGACCCCGACGGCCGGGCCGCAACTGGTGTTGACATCCTACGAAAATCTGTCCGTTGCCTTGCCGTCCCGCCAAGAAGTGCTGGACCGTACGTATACCCTGCGCCCGACAGACACCCTACACCGCCAGGAACTGATGGACCGGTTGGAGGACCTCGGTTACACGCGGGAAGATTACGCCGAATCACCGGGTCAATACGCCGCACGCGGAAGCGTGGTGGATATCTTCTGCCCACAGGAAAACTGGCCGCTTCGTCTGTATTTTTCCGGCAACCGCATTGAAATGATCAGCACCTTTGATTTAGACACCCAAAGCACCAAAAACCCCGTAGACCGTTTGGTGCTTTTACCCCTTCGTTTTACCCAAACCCCCGCCGTGCTGACCGATTTCCTGCCGGATGCCTTATGCGTGTTTGACGAGCCGGATAGCGATTTTGATTTTGCCCGCTACCCAACCGCCCGTTTCATGACGCCCTTGCCCCACGAAGGAGCCGTCAATGCCAACCTCCGGGCCAACGTACCTTTTCAAGCCCACATGGAACTGGCCGACCGGGAAATTGCTTCGCTCCTTCGGCAAGGATACACCGTGCGGATTTGTTGTTTAAACCGCGGGGAATCGGACCGCTTGGGGGAACTGCTCTGCGAATTTCCACACGCCAAAACGGTGCCGATATGTATTTCTTCTTTAACCCAAGGATTTATAGACCCCACTGAAAAAGTGGCTTTTATCACTTCTAACGATTTACTCAACCGCCGCTATAATGCCTCCCGCGTGTTGCACCGCTTTGACGTGGAAAACGCCAAGCGGGTGCGGTTTAAAGAATTAGCCGCCGGGGATTACGTCGTCCACCAGGAGCACGGCATCGGCCGCTACTTAGGGTTGGAAATTATGGACAAGGACGTCAACCCTACCGATTGTTTAATTTTGGAATACCGCCGCGGCAGCCGGCTTTATGTGCCCATGTATGATTTTAAAAAAGTACAAAAATACATCGGCACGGGCGGCAAGCGGCCGACCTTGGCCGTGTTAGGTGGTACCAAATGGCAGGAAGTGAAAAAACGTGTCAAAGAAGAAGCCCAAAAAACGGCCCAGGAAATTTTAAAGTTGGAAGCCAAGCGCCAAGCGTCGGCCGCGCCCGATTTACCCGGCGACCCGCGCATGGAACGGGAATTTGCCGACTCGTTCCCTTACACACTTACGCCGGGCCAAGAACAAGCCATTGAAGAAACTTTACGCGACTTATCCCTCCCTAAACCCATGGACCGGGTGTTGGTGGGAGATGTAGGTTTTGGCAAAACGGAAGTGGCTATGCGGGCCGCCTTAAAAACCGTTTTGTCGGGTAAACAGGTATTGATGGTTGTTCCCACTACCCTGTTAGCCGCACAACATTACAAAACATTTACCAAACGCATGGCGGGGTTTCCGGTTAATATCCGTATGCTATGCCGCTTCCAAACACCCAAAGAACAACGCGCCGTCGTAGAAGAACTTAAAAACGGCGTGTGTGATATTATTATCGGCACACACCGTTTGATGAGTAAAGATATCGTTTTAAAAAATTTGGGCCTTGTTATCATTGACGAAGAACACCGTTTCGGCGTCAAACAAAAAGAAAAAATCCGGGCCAAGTGTGCCGGCGTCCACTCGCTGATGTTAAGTGCTACGCCCATTCCGCGCACGTTAAACCAATCGCTTTCGTCCCTGCGGGATATTTCACTCATTGATACCCCGCCGCGCGGACGCACCCCCATTAAAACCGTCGTTACCCCGTGGAATAACGAATTGGCCGCCAGCGCTATCACACAAGAATTGGCCCGCGGCGGGCAAGTATATTACGTGTATAACAGCGTGCAAAGCATGGAATCGCGGTTACTGTTGCTTAAACAACTCGTCCCGCAGGCACGTATTTGTGTCGCCCACGGGCAAATGGATGAAAAAGAATTAGAGCAAACGTTGTGGGATTTTAATAACGGAAAATACGACGTTTTATTGGCCTCCACCATTATTGAATCGGGCCTGGATATTACCAACGCCAACACGCTCATTGTAGAAAATGCCCACCGTTTCGGGCTGGCCCAACTCTACCAACTGCGCGGACGCATCGGGCGGGGTAGCACCAAAGCATATTGCTATTTGTTTCACCCCGATTGGTTATTTAAAACCGCCGCGCCGGAAGAAAACAATTTTGCCGATTTGGCCGCCGTACGTTGGAACCCGTCCGCTGAAAAAGACCCCGGCGAGGAAGCCAAAAAACGCTTGGCCGCCCTCATGGAATTTAGCGAACTGGGCAGTGGGTTCCACCTGGCCCTACGCGATATGGAAATCCGCGGCGCAGGAGAATTGTTAGGGGTCAAACAACACGGGCCGATTAGCGAAGTGGGGTTAAGTTTGTACTGCGATTTAGTAGCCGCGGAAGTAAAAAAATTACGCGGCCAGCGCCCGGAACCCACCTGGCGGGCTACCGTCAATTTACCTTTGCCGGCTTATATTCCCCCCGATTACTTACCCGACGAAGCCGAACGGTTAAAATACTACAAAGCCCTCATGAGTGCCGACGAGGAAAAAACCCAACAACTTCTATCGCGCCTGGCCGATTTGTGCGGCCCGGTTCCGCCGGAAATTCTGAATTTGACGGCCTTGTTTGCCCTGTCCCAACAAGCCACCCGTTTGCATATTTTTCACGTAGATTACGTGGAAGATCAATTGGAATTATTATTTTCCCACCACTTTAAAATGCCCGAACACTTCCCCGCCGATTTGTTCAAGTGCTTCGGTCCGGCCCGTATCAAATTTATCAAATCCCGCCACGCAGACGGTTTGCGCATGTCCCCGCACGCAGGCCAACCTCCTCTTGATTTTGCGCGGGAAGCCCTTACCTTTTTAAGCACGCTTTTGCCTGCGGAAAAATGATATAGTATATATATGAAACGAAGTCTGCTTGTTCCGTTATTGTGTCTGTTGGCCCTGGGCGCCTGCCGCAAACCGCAAGAGGCCCCCGGTGCCGAGCCCAAAAACTCGTCCAGGCCCGACGTGCCTGCTATTACCGAACAAGATGTCCAACAGCGGCTTAACTTTCTCTCCAAACAAGATGCCGATTTTGCCCAAACCCCCATCGGACGGCAAAATTTAGTACAAATCATCCTGCGGGAAAAACTTATCCAAACCGATGCCCTGGCGCAAGGGCTTGACCAATCGGCCGATTACCAAAAATTATCTACCGACAAGCGCATGCAACTCAACGAAATTTATCAAACCTATACCCGCCAACTGTTGGAAGATTTATGGTACGAAAAACAACGCGCCGCCGGCGCTTTGCAAGTTACCGACGAGGAAATTAACGATTATTACAAAAAATATCCGTATGAAATGACCGTCCAACAAATCATCGTAGATAACGCCGAAACGGCCGACCAGGTATTACGCACGCTCAAACGTTCGCCGTCTAAATGGAAAGAAATGTCGCGGCAATACAACGTCGCACCGGAAGAAATCCGCAACACCAAATTTACCTTTATGCCCGGTGAATTTTTGCCGGAAATTGAAGTCATCGCCGCCACCTCCTCCAACGGTAGCGTGCAAGGGTTTATTAAAACCGCCTTGGGATTTCATATAATAATGAAAACACATGAAAAACGCCTCTCTAAAAACGAGGCAGAGCCGCGTATCCGCGCGGTATTGGAAAATAAAAAATTGGACGAAGTTATTTCCAATTTACAAAATAAATACGAGGTAATGATCTATGCACAAAATGAATAAATACATAGCCGCTTTTGCGCTGGCCTGCACGCTGGGAGTAAGTGCCCAGGCCAAAGTGATGGAAGGGTCCGTAGCCACCGTAAACGGGCACCCGGTGCTTGCTTCCGAGTATGACGCCTATTTGGACGGCGTAATTGAACAATACCAAGCCGCCGCGCCGCAAGTATTGCAACAGCCGTATGCCAAAGATTTACTGGGTAAAGAAGTATTAAAAGAACTCATCTCTAAAGAACTCTTGTACCAGGCCGCCGATGAAGCCAAAATCCAAGTGAAAGATTCCGAATTGGACGCCGGCATTAACGAAATCAAAACCCGTTTTATCATTGACGAAAAAACCGGTAAAGAAGACCCCGCCGGTGCGGACAAACGCTTTAACGAAGCCCTTAAAAAACAAGGCATGACGTTAAAACGCTACAAAGAACGTATCAAAAAAGATATCGCCGTACGTAAATTGATGGATGAAAAACTGCGCGCGACCGTCAAACCGGTGGAAGAAGCCGACGCTAAGGCGCTTTTTGACAACGTGGAAGCCGTCATGAAAAATAACACCAAAAAAATCAAAGCGCTTGAAAAACAAGACCCGGCTAAACTGCAAGAAGCGCAAGCCATCGCCGCTAAACTCAAACAACTCACCGCCGAACAAGTACGTATCGGGCACATCTATTTAGCCATTACCAAAGATATGAAACCCGAAGACGTAAAAAAGAAAGAAGAACTGGCCAAACAAATTAAAAAAGAAATTGACAACGGCTTGGAATTTTCTGCCGCCGTGCAAAAATATACCGAAGAAAAGGCCGCGCTGGCCAGCGGGGGCGATATGATTTTGATTAAAGGCATCGCGCCCAAAGAAATTGACGAAAAGGCCTTTACTTTAGCCGTCGGCAAAGTCAGCGCGCCGATTAAAACCGATATTGGTTTTCACATCATCAAAATCAAAGAAAAACGGGCCGAAAAAACCATTCAGTTTGAAGACGTCGCGCGCGACCTGGGCCAATACCTCGCCCAACAACGTGTGCAACAGGCCATGACCCAATACATGGAAGATCTCTACAACAAAGCCGATGTCAAAATTACCAAGACCTTTGAAGTAGATAAAGTGGCCGCCGAACAAGCCGCCCAGACGCAAAAAGAACAAGCCAAAAAAGAAGAAGTAAAAAAATAGTTTTTACCGCCGCCCCCGCCCAGTTGCAATAACCCGGGGGCGGCTTTGTTTTGTATGACTAAGCCGCTCGTTTTAATTACCGCCGGCGACCCGCAAGGTATCGGCCCGGAAATTACCGTACGCGCCCTGCAAGAGGCACGCGTGCGGAGAATGTGCCGCGCCGTCGTTATCGGCGAGCCGGCGTCTTTATTGCGCGCCGGATGGACGGATGATTTAGGCAGTTTACTGGCGGTGGAAAGCAGAGAAAAAATTCCTCCCACACACGCACCGAGCCGCGCGGGCGGATTAGTTTCTTTTCAAGCGGTAAAATTAGGTATCAAGTTGGCTCTGCAAAAAAATGCGCCTTTAGTAACCGCACCGATTTCCAAACAGAGTTGGACGCTGGCGGATGTGCCGTTTACCGGGCATACCGAACTGTTACGCCACGCAACCGGTGCCGACGGGCTGATGATGTTTGTCAGCGGCCACTTGCGGTGTGCCCTCGTTACCGAACATTTTGCCCTGACCCACTTGCCGCTTACGCAACAGCGTGTGGAAACGGCCGCCTTACACTTTAAAAAAGCACTACAAAACCTGGGCGTAAAAAATCCGAAAATCGGTGTATGCGCCGTCAATCCGCACGCCGGAGACAACGGCAAATTCGGCACGGAAGAAAACGAAATTTTACTCCCCGTCCTTCAAAAACTACGCCAAAATCACGTGCGGATTGACGGCCCTATTCCCTCAGATGCCGCGTGGCTCTCGCATATCAACGGACAATATGACGGGCTGTTGTGTATGTATCACGACCAAGCATTACTGGGCTTAAAACTGGCCGCCCAAAAACCCATTGTCCACCTAACAGCGGGACTTCCGTTTCTGCGCACGTCGCCCGCGCACGGCACCGCGTTTGATATTGCGGGCAAAAAAATAGCCGACCCGCAAAGCATGGTATCGGCTATCTTGTTTGCGGTAAAAAATGATTAATTAAAAACTTTGCACACTTGCTGCCCCAATGACGTGCGAGCCTCGCACTCTATTTGGCCCGGTTTGTCCGAATGATCCAGCCATACCACATATACAAAATCCCGGTTGTAGTAACAATTATTGTATGTTGTTTGGCCGGGGCAATACAAAGCGTCTATCCTTAAATTAGGCCCGGCTATAGGGTCAATCACAAATTTACCGCATTGTCTGGCATCGGTATTGGTAACACCATCGGGCGCCGGCGCACAGGCAGACAACTCCACCGATAAATCATCCCAATTGGTAATACGGGGTGTATACGTTCCATTGGCTAAAAAATATTCCTCCTCCGCCGCTTTAATGGAAGCCACCAACGGCTTCACCGTAGCCAAATGTGATTTCACTACCGCTAATTTGTATTGCGGCAGTGCCACCGCCGCGAGGATGCCGATAATGAGAACGACGACTAATAATTCTATGAGCGTAAAGCCGGAGTAGCGTTTATAGGTCAGGTGTGAACCTGACATAAAATTAAGTCTGTCATTCCGGTCCTCGCCGGACGGGCGAATGCGGCATCTTCCGATGGAACAATTAAATAAGGTTGTTTTACCTTGTTTGATAACGGTAACAAATTGTTCCAGCGGAAGATCCCCGACTAGATCCCGCATTACAACCTTGCGGGACAGGCTCTTCGGGGATGACATCTTTGTTTGATTTATAACGGCGTTTAAACCACTTTTCTTTTCCATACATATCCCTCCTTGGGAAACGAGTATACGCAAATTCTAGCAAAAAAAAAAACGAAGTCAAGGGTTTTTATACTTTTCTGCAAACAGAAAAGTAACAAAAGATTTTCCGCCTCAGGGCACCACAAAAAGCACTCCAACCGGGAAAATTTATAAACTCGCTTGCGCTCAAACATATAAATTTTCTTTTCCGGTTGGACGCTTTTTGTAAACGGTGCTAAAGAGGCGGATGAAAACAACCAAAACAAGGATACGAAGTCCCGGTAAACGCAACTTCGCGTCCGCAATAGCCAGAGGTTCTAGGCCCAGAGGCGGCCCGCAGAGTCCCGCCACGGCGAGTGGCCCTAGCAAAGGTTAGTAATTATTTTTTCGGCTTGTTTGTCCATTTCCGCGCGGTCGTGCGGGGTGTGGTCGTCCATGCCGGATAAGTGGAGTGCACCGTGCGTGACGTACATCATCATTTCTTGTAAGAAAGTATGATTAAATTTCTTGGCATTTTTACGCGCCACTTGATAGCACACAAAAATATCGCCAAAGGCCCATGGCTCGCCGGGCGGCAACACCGGAGGGCGCGCATGATTAAAAGAGATAACGTCGGTCACGTAGTCGTGGCCCAGGAAAGTTTTATTAACGCGGTGGATTTCTTTTTCACCCACAAAAATTACATTGACTTCTATATGTTGGCGCGCAAAATGTTTGAGTCCTTTTTGCAAGGCCTTTTGAAATAACCCCGTGCGGCGCAAGTAACGCGGAACGGATGTGTTATAAAAAATGCGAGCAATCATAAAAAATAAAAGCCGCGTTTTTACACGCGGCTTTTACAATTAGAATTTACTTTTCCCGCGCGGGAGGACCACAATCCCCGACGGGTCAATATAGTATTTTTGCGCGTCGGCTTCCAAATTATGTCCGATGGTTTGGCGCGGAGCCACGGTATTAAAGCGGTCCATAATGACCTTTTTAAGTTTAGCCCCGGTTTTGATTTCACAATTATCCATGATGACGCAATCTTCAATTTCCACGCCCTCGCCGATAAACACGCTGTCGCTGATAACGGAGTGTTTGATTTTGGCTTTCGGGTGGATGATACAGCCGTCGCCTATCATGGAGTTAACAACCGAACCGCCTAAAAATTTGGTAGGCGGCACCCGGTTGAGCGTCGTGTTAATCGGCCAGGCCGGATTGTTCAAATCCAACTTCGGCTTAGGGCCAAGCAAATCCATGTGTGTCTGCCAGAAGGATTCAATCGTTCCCACGTCGCGCCAGTAACCTTGTTCCTCGTACGATTTAGCACCGGGAAGCGTTTGGCTTTGGAAGTTGTAGGCAAACGTGCGGTGATCCTTTAAAATTTTAGGCAAAATGTGTTTACCGAAGTCTAACGCCGGCACATCACAGAATCGTTTTTGCAGTACTTGCAACAACACATCGGCATTAAAAATATAATTGCCCATAGACGCATAGGCCGACTTGGGATGCCCGGGAATCGGTTTGGGGTGGGCGGGTTTTTCGTCAAACTGGACGATGCGGCTTTGCGCGTCCACGCCCAGTACCCCGAATGCGCTGGCGGTTTCTATCGGCACGGTGTTGGCGGCCACGGTCACATCGGCTTTGTTTTTGAGGTGAAAATCAATCATCTGCCGCACGTCCATGCGGTAAATGTGGTCGGCGCCGAAAATCGCCACCAAATCGGGCGCGAAATCTTTAACGAGGTTGATATTTTGGCGCACGGAATCGGCCGTCCCGCGGTACCAAATTTCGCCCAGACGCATTTGCGGCGGTACGCAGGTTAAAAAGTGGTCCGCCATGATACCTTCCGAACGCCACGTCGTGCGCAAATACTCAATTAAACTTTGCGACAAATACTGAACCAGCACGTACGATGAAAAAATACCGGAGTTGACAAAGTTGGATAACACAAAATCCACAATACGGTATTTCCCGCCGAACGGAACCGACGGTTTAGAACGGTCTTTGGTAAGCGGGTAAAGGCGTTCGCCTTTTCCGCCGGCCATAATCATACCCAGTATTCGCATAAAGTTTCCCCCTGTAACAAACTATTCGGAGCCAAGCGGCAGTTGGCGCTGCAGGGCTTCAAATGCTTCCCACGACCACGGCATTTTTTCGGCCACGATTTTGGCAATCTCGTCGGCATAGACGCGGATTTCCTGTTGGGCGTGTTTGTCGGTGCGTAAGCATAAGAAGTTAAACAGACTTCTGGCGTTGACACTCCAGTAAAATTGGGTATACTGGCACACAGGGAGCACCCCGCGGGCCATTTCACGCGCGACGCCGGCATCTATCAATTTGTGATAAGCGGCATAGGAGGCCTCTACACTTTCTTCGTAGATTTTGCGCAATTTTTCGTTATCCAGCGACGCATCAGACACCGAACCTTGCTTGTTCTTGGTATCCTGCCCGCGGAAAGAAGAAGGGATGTAAAATTCGTCTTTTACTTCGGTATAACGCGCGCTGACTTCGTTGTACGAGCCCCAGCGGTGACGCATCCATTGACGGGCCACATAAATGGGGCAGCAAATATGAAATTGAAAATAACAATGCTCAAACGGCGTATGATGCGCATGTTGCATTAAGTATTTAATCAACCGTTTATCCTGTTCTTCGCCTTTGGAAACCGCCCCAAACGATACGCGGGCCGCTTGCACGGCGCGGTCATCACCGCCCATAAAGTCCACCAGGCGGACAAACCCTTTGTCTAACACATTGATTTTTTCAGTAGATTGCACGAGAATTCTCCTATTACTTCAAAATTTCTACGACGGAACTCTGGCCGTCGGGTAATACTTCGGCCGCGAGTACGGCCGCCTCGGAACAGGCCGTATCGTATACAAACCCGTCTAAAGAAACCGTATCGGTGGGATTCAACCGGCCTTTCTCAAAGGACAAGAAATGAATTTTCCCGCTGTCATATTGTCCAAACGTGCTGGACAAAAGCCCGTATTTAGCCGTGTTTTCTACGACCACCGCTTGCGGGCGGCCTTGGGATTCTACTACCTGAAGGGCGGGATAAAACTTCACAATCTCTTGTTTATATTTTACACGATTTGGAGCCCCTACGGAAAATTCTTTAAATTCGGTCGTCTTGCCGCTGGGCAGTTCCAGCCGCACACGCCCGTGGGAAGTGGTATAAATTAAATATTTCTCGCCGTTAGACCCGCTGGGAAACAAATTCAGCCCCGTCAACCAGTTGTGTTGGGTGGTAAGCGCTTTATCGGCCGCGGCAAATTTGCCGTCCCGATAGACGGTATTTCGCCCGTTGCCCGGGCGCGTGCCGACGATAAACGGACGTTGCAACCATACGGTTTTATCGGTTCCACACCCCGTTTCTTTTACAAAGTACGGCAACGTGTCCAGCGTTTTCCACGCCCCGTTTTCGTAGGCCAAAATCTGCGTGGTAATGCGGCCTAAACGTTCGTCGTAGGAAGAAACAAAAATTTCCGCACTGTCTTGTCCGCGCAAGGGCGCGGCCGAAAGCGTAAGCGGTTTTTTGTCTGCGGGAAGTTGGTAAAAAGTTTCTTCTTTTAAATTTTCGCCGTCGCGTTTCCAAACCGTAATGCGCCCTTTATTAGACAGCGTAACAATGTTATCGGCGCCCGGCCCCATAACATCTGCCGACGATAAACTGATAATTTCCTGCGCCACCGGGGTGTATGTTATTTTTTTATGGAGTGAAACGGACGCTTGGGCCGTTGGTTTTTTTTCTGTTTGTTGCACGGCCGCCGGCGCGCTTTGCAACTGGACTTCTTGACCGATTTCCACCCCCGCCTCGGAGGGCAATTTGCCAATCGCATACAGCGGTTCCACGTCGGTAATTACACCCTCGGGCGAGTAATTGTGCACGAGCCCCAACTCTTTACCGGTTTTGGGATTGGTCAGTTTTTCAGACGACAAAATGACTTTAAACGTATCCCCTTTTTTCACCGGTGTTTTTACTTCGGACGTATCCAAATAAACCTGATGATTTTGCACACGCACCACCGTTACTTGCGCCAGGGCAACTAACGGGAGAGAAAAAAGAAAAGCCAAAAGCGATATTTTTATTTTCATATAATAATGGTATACCATTTTTGTAAAGGGAGTGACAATGAAAAATTTGTTTGACGATTTAGTGGAAACTTTTGCCGTATTGCGCGGACCCAACGGATGCCCGTGGGACAAAAAACAAACGCATGAAAGTTTAATTAAAAACATGCGTGAAGAATCGGAAGAACTCGTCACCGCCATTGAAAAAAAAGATGTGGAAAATATGAAAGAGGAACTCGGGGACGTATTATTACAAGTATTACTTCACGCGCAAATTGCCAAAGAAGAAGGGTTTTTTACCATTGATGATGTGATGCAAGGGTTATACGATAAACTCCACCGCCGTCACCCGCATGTGTTTGGCGACCACGCCAAGGCCGCCAGCCCCGAGGAAGCGTTGGCCGTATGGAAAGAAATGAAACAAAAAGAAAAAGGGAAATAACGGCGTGAAAAATCTAAGTAAACGGCAGACAAAAAAATGTCTGCCGTTTTTGTTTAACCGTTCCAACAATAATACTCGGCAGACCCGCCTTCGTTTCCTGTGCTAAGGCCCGATTCTTGCTTGCAAAATTTCCGGGGTAAAGTTTCTCCATCGGTTTCGCAACATTGTTTACCGGTTGTGTTTTGACGGTATCCGATCCTATTTTCCCCGGTATACATACAACGTGTTTCTCCACCAGTGGTAGTAAAGCAATAGCGGTTGCCTCCGAAATAATAGATTTTTACGTTGGGATTTCCCCCCGTGTCCGCTTGTGAAGTATAGGCGATTCCAATGCTCAACTCATCCAAGTCGGTAGTATAGTTTCCGTTGGCTAAATAGTATGCTTTTTGGGCGTCTGTAATAGCACGCACAAGCGGTTTTAACGAGGCATAGCGGCTTTTGAGTACGGCTTTTTGATATTGCGGCAGTGCTACGGCGGCCAAAATACCGATGATGAGTACAACGACCAAAAGTTCTATGAGCGTGAATCCGTCGTTGCCGTTATTAAAAAGTGTTGTCATCCCCGAAAGTCTCTGTCGGGGATCTTCCACTTGTTTAATTAAACAAAGTTGTTTTTCCTCTTTTATCAACAACTTAGAAAGAGGAAGATTCCCGACAACATTCCTCGGGAATGACAACTTATTTTCACTTAAACTGCCTTTAAAACTACTTTTGTTTTGCATACATATCCCTCCACAGGATTTTAATATACGCAAAGTCTAGCAAAAAAAAAAACGAAGTCAACCCCCTTGTTATTACCGCCCCGGCGAAGGGCCCCTCGCTCGTCATTCCGTAGAGTTTCTGTACGGAATATAGCGAGGGACCCTTAAAAAACACTTGACAAACCAAAAAAAAAAACAATAATAGAGTGTCGGACAAAAAAGCAGCAAATAAAAGTAAGACGTCATTCCCGAAATCTGTAATCGGGAATCTCCACCGCTTTCTACTCCGCCGCGCTCGTCATCCCGGAGATTTGTAATCCGGGATATAGCGCGGCAAGA
>JAZRIL010000010.1:0-5599 GCA_045645285.1 Elusimicrobiaceae bacterium
GGCCCCGGGTGCTAATGCACCCGGGGTTTTTTGTACATAAAAATTCCCCGGGGTAGCCGGGGGATTTTTTGTTATTAGAGAATTCCTTTACATGAGCCGTCAGAGTTTAATGCATATACCCCGCTACGACTGGAACATTTATATTTAGAGGCCGTACACTTCCAACTATTAGCGGTTTGATCAAAGTTACAACCGCTGGGGGCCCCTGTTATGCTGTTCCCTTCATTAGTTGGACCACACGGATACTCTCCGGCCGCTGCTTGGCTCGAAAAATTCCTCTTACAATCAGAGTGATTTCTGCAATCTACACTAGCGCAATTACAATTTGTATACACAGTCGCAGACCCTGTTCTTACCCAAATCCAATAACTATCACTATCGGCGCTTCTATCGCCTTTCTCACACGCGGAGCCGTTCCAAGTAAAATGCCGGGTATACGTGCCGCTGTAACACCACTTATCGCTGGGCTCAGTGGAGGTACAGGCGCTCAAATCGTAGATCGTAGCACCATAATCAAACACCCCTCCGTTTACACTATCACAGCGTTGCTGTTTATGGATGTAAGGCACACCGGTCACCGTTGCTGAAGCCACCGAGTGACAAAGCGTACTGCAATTTGGGAGCCGCACCGGGTCATTGCGTACTTGCGGGTAAAAATAAACGCAATCGTCCGTATTCCATCCGGACGGTGTCCACGTCGGGGCCGGGTTACACTCATACGTCCGGGTTTTCTTACCGCATACGCTCTGGGAAGACACTTCCCCCGTTGGATCATCAATCCAAGAAATCATGGATCCCGAGCCACCAACAGCAAACGCCAATTCTCTGCCGTCCGGCACATCTTGCAACGTACAATTAGTCTTACTGTTGGCAATTAACTCATCGCGCGCACTTTCGGAGCAGTCCTCCGGCACCGGGCCGCAAGTTAAATAGAGTTCTTTTTTATTTCTTTGAGGCCCCAAGGACAATCTCGTCCAAGCGATTTGATTATTTGTCACATTACACGCCGGGAATGTTTTACCAAACAAGTTCAGCGTATCGGCGTAAACATCTTTGGCATAAATACTAGTGGCATTAGAAACCGAATTGACGGTCAACCCCCGGCCGAAAAGCAACCGGGCCGGACCGTTACCGGAACCCAACGTAATCATACCCGTACTGCGGATATATCCGTTGCTGTCTAACGATAAAACCCCGCTTTGCACATTGGTAGTGGTCACTTCCAACGGGGCCGACGCCAATGTAGAACAGCCCAACGTCAAATTACACGCTTGGTTGGTTAGCCCGATATCCATTTGTTTCGCCACGGAAACATTACTATACGCCACGTAAGGCACCGGGAAATACGTCACCATACTTACCGTATTTTTAGTGGCCGCGGCCGAAGCCGTAAGGGGCAAAGCCACCAATAATCCTATCAAATATTTTTTCATACCCAACTCCTTTAAATTGCTCTCTTCTATATTCTAACTAAAATCAACCAAAAATCAAGTCCTAACTACTCCTCCGGCACTTCTACCGGTGCGTAAGGGGAAGCGTCCTGCGTATATAGGTTGAGTGATTCGCATACTGCCAAACTGGTTTTTTGATTTCCCGGGCTGGTGCACGCTAGCGAGGTCCCTTTCCCGGCTGTGCCCACCACGTACGGATTCCAAATCACATAATCGTACTTCGCTCCCCCGCGGCGCGTGGCTGTCACGCCGGGGCAATCCGTTCCCGGCACCAACGCTCCCGTAGCGGCATTGAGTCTGTACACAAAATCGTTGGTGGTCAGGGTAGAACCGTCTTCCCCCAAATCGCCCGGCAGGGTAATTAACAACTTATTAAACGAAGCCGGACACCGGTCCTCCCCGTCCCGTTCTGCCGCATACGCATAGACGGCATCATTCAAGGCCTTTAAGCCGGTCATGGCTTCGGTAGCGCGAGAACGCTCCAAACTGCGCGTGTATTGCGGCAGGGCCATGGACATTAAAATCCCCAAAATCAACACCGTGATAAGCAGTTCCATCAATGTAAAACCTTTTGTATTCATACCCAACTCCTTTTATTAAAATTGTAACCGGGCAACCCGGCCGGCGGCCTCGCGCGTCAGTTCCGGTGTATTAAAAGCCGTCAAGCGGAAGTATCCTTCCCCACACGCACCAAATCCGACCCCGGGCGTGCCCACCACTTGGCCTTCTGTTAATAGTTTATCAAAAAACGACCAAGAATCCAGCCCTTGGGGAGTTTTGAGCCAGATATACGGTGCATTTTCCCCGCCATACGCGGTAATACCCGCCTGACGCAAGGCCGACAAAATCACCTGCGCATTTTGGCGGTAGGTGGCAATGACCGCTTGTGTTTGGGCGCGGCCTTGCGGCGAATAGACGGCCTCGGCCGCCCGTTGCACGATATACGGCACTCCGTTAAATTTAGTGGTCTGCCGCCGCAGCCACAATTTTTGCAAACTGACTTTTGCGCCGTCTTGCAACGACACGCACACCTCTTTAGGCACCACGGTATACGCACAACGCGTGCCCGTAAATCCGGCCGTTTTGGAAAACGAACGGAACTCCACCGCTACTTGCTTAGCCCCGGGAATTTCATAAATAGAGTGCGGCACGTCGGGCTGGGTAATATAGGCCTCATACGCCGAATCGTACAAAATAATACTGTTATGTTCGCGCGCATAATCTACCCACGTTTGCAGTTGGGCGCGGGTGAGCGCGGTGCCGGTGGGATTATTTGGCGAGCACAAATAAATAATATCGGCGTGCTCTTTAGGCAAGGCAGCGGCAAAATTATTTTCCGCCGTACACGGCAAATAGATAAGATTACCGTAGCGGCCATTTTGATACGTTCCCGTGCGGCCGGCCATGACGTTGGTGTCTAAATACACGGGATAAACCGGGTCTTGCAGGGCCACCTTTACCGACGGGGAAAAAAGTTCCTGAAAATTGGCCACGTCGCTTTTGGCGCCGTCACTAACAAAAATTTCATCCGCGGATAATTCAATTCCGCGCGAGAGATAATCCCCTTTCACAATGGCATGGCGTAAAAACGCATAGCCCTGTTCGGGCCCGTACCCGCGGAAAGTTTCCGCGTGGCCCATTTCGTCACACGCGCGGTGCAACGCCTCCACCACCGCCGGGACAAGCGGCTGCGACACGTCGCCAATACCCAAACTGATTACTTGTTCTTTCGGGTGGGCTTCTTTGTAGGCGGCCACTTTTTTGGCAATCGTGGAAAACAAATAACTACCTTGCAATTTTAAATAGTTTTCATTCACGGCGGTCATAACTCGTTATATTCTCCGGTAAAAACTTCTTGCGCAAGACCGGTCATCAACACATGCTGGTGGCCGGGCCATTCTATTTGCAAATCGCCGCCGTCTAATTTAACGGTAATTTTTTCAGCGGTTTTATTGTTAATAACCCCCGCCACTGCGGCCGCACACGCGCCTGTACCGCACGCGCGCGTTACGCCGGCGCCGCGCTCCCACACGCGCATACGAATGGTATATTTATTAAGCACTTGCACAAATTCCACATTAGTTTTACGCGGAAAAAGCGGGTGGGTTTCAATGACAGGGCCGTATTTTTCTAACGGGATTTCTTCCACATCATCTACAAAAATCACAAAGTGCGGGTTGCCCATAGAAACGGCAGTACCAAAAAATGTTTTGCCGCATACCCCCACCGGCACCCCGACGGCTTGGTCATCCGCCGCCCCTGTAACGGGGATTTCCGCCCGGCGCAAATGCGGATGGCCCATATCCACCTGCACGAGTCCGCACGGCTCGTCAATAATTTTTGTGCGGATAATACCGGCTAAGGTTTCTAAGGAAATTTCCGTCTTTGCTATTTTGCCGTGCCGCACCAAGTGTAGCGGCACACAACGCGAGGCGTTGCCGCACATTTCGGCCTCACTACCGTCGGCATTGATAATACGCATACGCACATCGGCCCGCGCCGAAGGAAGTAACAGCACCAGTCCGTCTGCACCCACGCCCAAACGGCGGTCGCAGATGTTCTGCGCCAGGACCGACGGGTTTTTGACCGACAACGCCGCCGCTCCGTCTAAAAATACAAAATCGTTTCCCAGTCCGTTATACTTGGTAAAATACATAATTTTATTTTATAAAAGAACGCGTCCTTTTTGCTACTATATTTTATACGGAGGGTAACTATGGAACTACAACAAGTCATTTCAACGCGCCGCAGTGTGCGCAAATTTCAAGATAAACCCGTAGAACGGGAAAAAATCAACGCCTGTTTGGAGGCCGCGCGGCTGGCTCCCTCGGCGTGTAACTCGCAACCGTGGGAATTTATCGTCATTGACGACCCGAAAGTCAAAGAAGAATTTGCCCAAGCGGCTTTTAGCGGTGCCTACAAAATGAGTGCGTGGGTGGCAAAAGCGCCTCTCATCGTGGCGGCGGTGTCGGACAAGGGCAGTTTTATCAGCCGGTTGGGCGGGTTCCTACGACGGACGGAGTTTTATTTGGTGGACCACGGCATTGCGTGCGAGCATTTTGTGTTACGCGCGTGGGACTTAGGCCTTGGAACGTGTTGGATTGGGTGGTTAAATTCAGAAAAAGCCGGAAAATTTTTTAATCTGCCGGGGGATAAAAAGATAGAGCACTTAATTGCGGTAGGGTATCCGGCGGAAGAAGCACTACAAAGCAAGCCGCATGCACGCAAGCCGTTTGAGGAAATGGTAAGTTATAACGGGTATAAGAAATAAAAAAACCCGCCGAAATTATCAACGGGTTATTGGATAAACTGGGACTTAACGAGTTGTTTTAGAATTTATAGACGTTATACGTATTGGCTCCTGTTCCGGAACCCGAATCAGAGGTTGTTTTGTGGGTTACGTTTTTGCAGAGTTGATTGGCGTGGGCATTTTCCGTTTTGGCATAGCAGGTAAAACTACCGCCCGCCAGAGTCTGCCAATAGGTTGCGCTGCTGTGGACGTAAAATCCCACTAATTTTATGCCCGCTAATTTATCATCGCTCGCTTCAATTAAATGCGAATACAACAAAATCTGCCATCCATCTGTGGAAGATATTTTGCCAGAATCTCCAGGTCCGGGACTCATCGTTCCCGGAAAACTAACAGCCAAATTATCCCAATCGTTTGCATAGGATCCGTTCGCCATATAATATACTTCTTGTGCATCCATTGCACTTTTCGTCATGGTTACTAATTTCATCAGCCGCGTTTTATCTACCGCTAAGCGATACTGCGGCAGCGCCACCGCCGCCAAAATACCGATGATGAGAACGACGACTAAAAGTTCAATGAGCGTGAATCCTTTTGCATTTAAAATGCCCGACAAACCACTTTTCTTTTGCATACATATCCCTCCACAGGAATTTAATATATGCAAAGTCTAGCAAAAAAAAAAACGAAGTCAAGCCCTTTTATTTTCTGACAACAGAACAATAAAAAAGTCATGCTGAAATAAATTCAGCATAAGGGTTTTGTTTGAGAAATACGAATCTTATAATGCGATTTTGAGTTTACGCGCCAGCGCGCGCACGATGTCGCGGTTTTTGGCGTCCGCGCCTAATTTTTCAATTCCCAAAAACACAAATTCTTGTGTTTTAACCGTATCCGG
>JAZRIL010000011.1:0-47694 GCA_045645285.1 Elusimicrobiaceae bacterium
ACAACTTGATGCAATTTGTTTTTGCTCAATTAAACCATAGTACAATTTTGCCGGAAAGCAAAATTGTACTTGACAAATCAAAAAAAAAAACGATAATAGAGTGTCAGTTAAAAAATAAAGGAGCAAAAAATATGAAAAACAATAAAATAAATTTGTCATCACGCATAACCCACCACTCGTCATCCCGCAGTGTTTCTATGCGGGATATAGTGGTGGGTTATGTTAACGCCCCGTTATATTCCGGATTACAACCTTCCGGAATGACGAACGGGGCGAATGGGTTCCTTCCCGCGCTCGTCATCCCGCAGGGTTTTAGTGCGGGATATAGCGCAGGCCGCAAGACCGGCTTTACGCTGATAGAATTATTAGTTGTCGTACTCATCATCGGTATTCTGGCCGCGGTGGCTTTGCCGCAATATCAACTGGCGGTTGCTAAAAGCCGTTTATCGGCGCTGATACCTACCGTAAAGGCCATGAAACAAGCCGCTGAAAATTATTATTTAGCCAACGGAGAATATGTAAATGATATTTATGCCTATGATGTAGAATATTCCGGTTGCGAGGGCAATAGAATTGGGCATTGTCGCCGAAATGATGGCATATGGTTTGATGTCCATACCGGTACGGGCGGCTGGGATGTCGCCGGTCTAATTATGAATGGAGAGAAAGTGCTTAACAGTTATGGAATCCTTTTAGATAACAATGATTCAAATGCAGGTAAAGCGTATTGCGGGGCGGCAGTAAACAACACGTTAGCCAACAAAGTATGTACGAGTCTGGGTGGCATTTTCTATAGAAAGTACACATGTGTCGGCACGGGAGCACAAAATTCGTGCAATTTTTATTTTCTTCCTTAACACCGTATGAGTCTTAATTTAATTTCCGACGTTTGACTTTCATGCGCGTAATGGCTTGCTTTAACTCAATTTCCGCCAGTTCAAAATCAATGTCTGCGTCTTTTTTGGATAGCGTCTCTTTGGCTTTTTTGATTTTTTGGCTTTCTGCTTCCTCGTCAATCTCATCGGCCAGGTCGGCCCCTTCGGCAAATACATTCACCACATTGTCTTTCACTTCCACAAACCCGCCCATGACGGCAAAATCAAAATCTTTGCCGTCTTTTTTATAACGCAAATCGCCGTAGGTCAGTTGGACAAGCACCGGAATATGCCCGGGCAAAATACCCATTTCACCCAGCAGGGCCGGCAACACGACCATATCTACTTCCAGGTCGGTAAGCAGTTGCTTTTGCGGAGTGACAAGATTGAGTTTTAACTTTTTAGCCATACTATTCGCGGTCTTTTACTTTTTCGTAATTGGCCAATACGTCTTCTATGCCGCCGCACATGTAAAAACACGATTCGGGGATATGGTCATATTCACCTTCCACAATACCTTTAAATGCTTTGATTGTATCGGCCAGTTTGACGTATTTTCCGGGATGGCCCGTAAATTGTTCCGCCACGGAAAACGGCTGCGATAAAAACTTTTGGATACGGCGTGCACGTCCAACGGTTTTTTTGTCTTCATCGGAAAGTTCGTCCATACCCAAAATGGCGATAATATCTTGCAAATCTTTATACTTCTGCAAAATTTGGCGCACGCGTTGGGATACGTTGTAATGTTCCTGCCCCAAAATGCGCGGGTCCAAAATGCGCGAGGAAGATTCCAACGGGTCTACGGCCGGATAAATACCCAAACTGGCAATTTGGCGCGATAATACCGACGTGGAATCCAAGTGCGTAAAGGTAGCCGCCACACCGGGGTCTGTCAAATCGTCCGCGGGCACATACACGGCTTGAATGGACGTAATAGCACCTTTTTTGGTTGACGTAATACGCTCTTGCAACGCACCAATTTCGGTGTTGAGCGTGGGCTGGTAACCCACCGCGGAAGGCATACGGCCCAGTAGCGCGGACACTTCGGAGTTCGCCAGCACAAAGCGGAAAATGTTATCCAAGAACAACAACACATCTTGCCCTTTTACGTCGCGGAAATACTCCGCTTGCGTAAGCGCGGTAAGCGCCACTTTCGCACGCGCGCCCGGCGGTTCGTTCATCTGCCCGTACACGAGAACGGTTTTGTCTAAAACGGTACTGCCGTCGGAAAGTTTGGACTCGCTCATCTCCAACATGAGGTCGTTTCCTTCGCGGCTGCGTTCGCCCACCCCGCCAAAGACGGAACTGCCGTGGTGTTCGCGCGCCACGTTGTTAATAAGTTCCATAATAAGCACAGTTTTACCAACGCCCGCACCGCCAAACAGCCCTACCTTCCCGCCTTTCATATACGGGGCAATTAAATCAATCACTTTAATACCGGTTTCAAAAATCTCCGGGGTGGGATTTTGATCGGCCAACGACGGCGCGGCCCGGTGAATAGGCAACGTCATTTCCGCGTGGATGTCACCTTTGTGGTCTTGCGGTTTGCCCAACACGTTGAGTAACCGTCCCAAACATTTTTCACCCACCGGCACGGACAGCGGCGCACCGGTATCCACCGCATTAGCACCGCGTTGCAAACCGTCTGTGCTTTCCAACGACACACACCGCACCACCCCGTCACCCATTTGTTGGGCGACTTCGGCTACGATTTTGCGGTTGCCGTCCATTTCAATTTCAATGGCATTTTCAATGGCGGGCAGGTGTTCTTGGTCAAATTGCACGTCCACCGCCGCGCCGATTACTTGAATTACTTTTCCCGTTTTCATAGTTCCCCGTTAATTATTCAGGGCCTCGGCCCCGTTTACAATATCTAAAATTTCGTTGGTGATGCCTGCCTGGCGCACCTTATTTAATTTAAGCCCCAGCGCGCTGACAATCTCCCCCGCGTTTTTACTGGCCGCGTCCATCGCGCTTGTGGTAGCGGCCAAATTGGCTGCCTGCGATTCCAGTAGCACACGGTACATATTTGCTTTTATAAGCCGCGGCACCATCAGTTTAAAAATGTCTAAAAACCCCGGCTCAAAAGTAAATTCTTCGGAAAATTTCTTTTCCGTTTTGGCCCCGGGCGTAAACGGCAAAATAAATTCTTCTACCAAATTTTGGCTAGCCAGCGATTTGAAATCGTTATAGATAAGCGTGATGTTGTGTAATTTTTCTTGCAAAAATACTTTTAATACCGCTTCGCCGAGCAGTTCAGCATGGGCGTAAGATACTTTTGGAAAAATCCCCACGCTTTCATACACGATGTGTAAATTATCCAGCCGCAGCCGCGCCAAAAAATCGCGTCCTTTTTTGCCGATAGCAAACACAAAAATTTCTTTCTCTTGATGTTCTCTGATAAACTTCATCGCCGCGCGCAATACCACCGCGTTAAAAGACCCCGTCAGGCCTTTATCCCCGGTAATGACGATGAGCCCGATTTTGTGCGGATCGGCCGTACGGTTGATAAACAAACGGCTCGCCCACGTTTCGGGCGCGTCTTGCGGTTGGGGCAAGGCGAGCACTTCGGGCGTTAAATCCCGCACCATTTCCAACATACGGGTCGCGAAGGGACGGGCGGCCGCCATGGCATCCTGCGCTTTGCGTATGCGGGCGTTTGAAATCATCTTCATCGTCTGCATAATCTGCTGCGTGGATTTGATGGCCTTGATATTTTGCCGAATGTCCCTAAGCGACTGCATAAATCACCTTACTGTGCACGGCCTTCCAAAATGGCCACGTAATCGGCAATCCCTTTTTCCAACGTATAGTCGGGCTCGTAGCCGAGTTTTTCTTTGGATTTGGTGATATCCGCCTGCGTTTTAAGTTGGAAAAACGGATACGGATTATCAATATATTCCGGTTCCAATTTTGTGCCGAGTTCTTTGTTAAGACACGCAATAATATCGTTGTAATCGCGCGGCACGCCGGTAGCAGCATTAAACACCCCGGTTTCTTTGCCGTTTTTAAGCGCACACAAGTTGATTTTTACGATGTCCTTTACGTATACAAAATCGCGTTGTTGTTCACCGTGTTTAAATACGCGCGGGCGCTGCCCGGCTTTCATTTGATTGTAAAGTTGATAGACCATGCTGGCCATTTTGCCTTTGTGATATTCGCCGGGGCCGTAGACGTTAAAATAGCGAAGCCCAATAATTTTCATATCGTTGTTATCTTCGCTAAATTGGCGGGCTACATTATCCATAATGACTTTAGAAAATCCGTATACGTTTTCCGGGTGGGTGGGTTGCGTTTCCACATTGGGCACCGGGCCGTTGCCATAGGTAGCGGCGGAGGACGCATAAATGACTTTTTTAATGTCGTTATCCGCGGCGAACTCCAACAGATTTTTGAAGGCCTCCACATTTTGTTCCATCATGGCTTTTTGGTCCATGACCGTCGTATCGGTAATGGCGGCCTCGTGGAAAATAGCGTCAAAATACATATCGTGCGGTACACGCTCAAACAAATCACACGTAATCACGTCACCTTTGAAACCGATTAAATTTTTGAAGTGTCCGTTTTTGGAAAAATCGTCCAATACGGTCACTTCATGTCCCTCGGCTTCCAACGTTTTGGCGATGTTGCTACCTACAAAGCCGGCACCGCCGGTAACTAAGTATTTTTTCTTTGATTTGTTTTCCATAATTTTCTCCTATTTACCGGCTTTAAATACCGTTTTAAATCCGTCTAATAATGCGTTGATTTTTTGTTCTACTTCGGCCGTCAATTCCATCGCCGCGTTTAGCGCGTCCAACACGTCTTTGTGTTCCGCGCGCGTAAACGCCAAGAGTTGTTTTTCATACGAAAGCACGTCGGCTACGGCGATATCGTCTAAATATCCGTGTGTGCCGGCATACAAAACAAGCACTTCTTCCGCTACGGTTAACGGCGCATATTGGTTTTGTTTCAACAGTTCCGTCATACGCTGGCCGCGGGCGATTTGGCGTTGGGATTCTTTATCCAGTTCAGAACCGAACTGCGCAAACCCGGCCAGTTCCTGATATTGCGATAAATCAATACGCAAGGTTCCCGCCACTTTACGCATCGTTTTGCGTTGGGCACTGCCCCCCACGCGCGATACGGAAAGCCCCACGTTGACCGCGGGTTTAATACCGCTTAAAAAGAGGTTGCTTTCCAAATAGATCTGCCCATCGGTAATAGAAATGACGTTGGTAGGAATATACGCGGACACGTCGTTGGCCTGCGTTTCAATAATGGGCAACGCGGTAATAGAACCGCCGCCGTTTTCGTTGGAGAGTTTACACGCACGCTCCAACAAACGGGAATGCAAATAGAACACATCACCGGGGTAGGCCTCGCGTCCCGGCGGACGGCGTAACAAAAGCGACATTTGGCGGTAGGCCTGAGCGTGTTTGGACAAATCATCGTACACAATCAATACGTCCTTGCCTTGCCACATAAAATACTCGCCAATAGCACAACCTGCGTACGGCGCAATATAGAGTAGCGACGCCGGGTCCGAGGCGGTAGCGGAAACAACTACCGTATAATCCATTGCCCCAAAATCGGTTAAGGTTTTGACGACTTGCGCCACGGTGCTTTGTTTTTGTCCGATAGCCACATAAATACAAATACAACGTTCTTTTTCAGGGATATTTTTTTGGTTAATAATCGCGTCAATGGCAATAGCGGTTTTACCGGTTTGGCGGTCCCCGATGATAAGTTCGCGCTGGCCTTTGCCGATCGGCACCATGGAGTCAATGGCTTTGATACCCGTTTGGAGCGGCTGTTTGACGGGTTGGCGGTCAATAATACCGGGAGCCACAATATCAAGCGGCATATTTTTTTCGGCTTTTAACGGACCTTTGCCATCCAGCGGCAAGCCCAACGGATCTACCACGCGGCCAATGACATCTTTCCCAACGGGAATGCTGATTACTTCGCCGGTGCGTTTAACCACACCGCCCTCTTTAACTTGGGTATCCGGCCCCATCAGCACACAACCGACGTTGTCGTACTCCAAGTTCATGGCCATGCCTTTAATGCCGTTGCCAAAATCTACCAACTCTGAGGCCTTGACGTTTTGAAGCCCGTGAACGCGGGCAATACCGTCGCCCACTTGAATAACCGTACCCACCTCGTTAATATCGGCAGACGGTTTATATTGTGCGATTTTTTCTTGAATAATACTTGTTATTTCTTCCGGTCTGATTGCCATATTCTTTCCGTTATTTTGTTAATTCTGCTTGCAAACGGTCAAACTGTCCCTGTAAACTGCCGTCTATAAGTTCGCCGTTGCACCAAATTTGTAATCCGCCCAGTAACGCCCGATCCGTATGAAAAACGGCTTTTACCGTTGTTTTGTAACGGGTAGACAGGGCTTCTTGCGTCTTTGTTTTTTCATCTGCGGATAGTTCTTGTGCCGAATAAACTTCGGCCCGTAAAATATGTGCGCGCTTATCCGCCAACGCTTGTACGTCTTGCACGATTTGCGGCAGTAAATTATATCGCTTAGCCGCTAACAGCACTTCTACAAACCGCGCCGTTTGCGGCAGTTTTTCCAACGCGGCGTGCACCGTTTTTTGTTTGCGCGCGAGCGAAATTTCCGGCGCATTTAACCACGTCACCCCCGCCAACGCTTGCGCGGCAAGTGCCAAATCAGCGGCGCGGCGAGAGGCGTCGTCAGTCGTTTGGCTTAGGTTATCATACGCGGCCGCATACCGTTTGGCCACCAGGCGCGAAGAACTATTCATAAATTTACTGTTTTATCTCGTTTAATACACGCTCTACGGCCGCGCGGGCGTTTTCGCCATTCATCTCTTGTTGGACTACTTGCCGCGCCGCTTGCAAAGCGGTGGTAACAATTTCGTCGCGTACTTGCGCGAGTGCATTATTTTTTTCCGCTTCAATTTGCTCCCGTGCTTGCGCAACAAGCCGCTCGGCCTGTGCTTTTGCATCTGCCAAAAGTTGCTCGCGTTGCGTTTCGCCCGTTTTAACGGCCTGGGCGATTTTAGCGGCGGCTTCGTCGGCCACGCGGTTTAATTTTTCCGTCAGTTCGGCTTGTAACGCTTGGGCCTCTTGGCGTGCCTGTTCGGCTTGCTGTTTATCTGTAGCAATTTGCGTTTCGCGCGTTTCCAGCGCGCGAATAATGCTGTTCCACGCAAATTTTTTCAACAAATAAACGAGGAGCAAAAAGTTACAAATGGTAAGAATCATTACCCCGAAATCGGGCTTTAACAAATCTTCCATATTTTCCTTCCGGCTGTTACATGACCATCGTGAGCAAGCAGATAACCAAACCCAACATGGCCGCCCCTTCCAACAAGGCCGCAATAATAATCATGGTCGTACGCAAGGCAGAGCCGGCTTCCGGTTGGCGGGCCGTACCTTCCAAGGCGGCCGTACCGATTTTACCCAGCCCAAAACCCGCACCGATAACCACCAGGCCGGCACCCAGGCCGGCGGCGATATATTTTAAGACGGTTAATTCCATAGTTTTTTCTCCTTTTATTTAGTGCGTGTGAATTACCGAACCTGCAAAAATAGCCGTAAGTAAGGTAAACACATACGCCTGTAAAAATGCAACTAACAACTCCAAGCACGTCATAAAAATCTCTAATCCCATGGCCGGAAGCAGCGCCCCCGCGCCGGCCACTACACTCATCTTCCCGACGATAAAAATAATGAGAAGTAAACAAATCAGCACCATGTGTCCGGAAAGCATATTGGCAAACAAACGAATCGCAAGCACACACACTTTAATCACCGTGCTGATAATTTCCAGCGGGAAAATAAGCGGCACAAGCCACCAGGGAGTGCCCGACGGCACAAAGCCCTTTATAAAACCGATAACACCGTGATATTTTAAACCGCTGTACAAGATGAGCCCGCCCGAACAAAGAGCCAGCGCGGCCGTTACGGAAATGTTAGAAGTAGCGGTTTTCATTTCCGGAATCATACCGGCTAAATTAACAGATAAAATAAATAAAAAGAGTGTGCAAAAATACGGAAGAAACCCTTTACCCTCTTGCCCCATATTGGGAACGACCAGTCCATCGCGAATAAAAGAAACATATTCTTCCAAAAGCGTAGTAAGTAACCGCCCGGATTTACTTTGGCGCGGACGGCTGGCCCACCAAAGCACAACCAGTAGCACCACGCTGACTCCAAAAATCGTGACGGAGTGCGTAGTAACCGGCAAACGAAACCCGCCCAAGGAAAGCCCCCAGTCGTGGTCCAAGATATGATGTGCGATGGTATCAGCGACGTTCATTTTTCGTTTTTTCCTGCGCGGTGAGGCGGTCCATTTCCTGTGTGCGGCGCCAAATAATATAGAGCCCCAACATAAACCCCAACGCCACGCCTGCAAGTAAAAGCCAAGGCGAAGTATGGTATTTTTTATCTAGCCAAAACCCAACGGCTCCGCCTAAAATTTCCGCCGCGGCAAATTCCAAGCCAAGCGTAGAAATAACCAAATGATCTTGTGCGGAAAAATCTTTTAATGCCATTTCTTCCTCCGGCCCGTACGCGCGCGCAGGCGTATATGTATATTATAAAAAATTTGTCAGATAAGAGCAGAAAAAATTTATGGGTTTTTATATTATCCGGCAAGATTTTTCTTAAGAAAAGAGCAAGAAGCGAAGCCCCACCAAATAAAAAGGCGCATACACAATCCGCAGAGGTTCTAGGCCTCATGCCTGCCCCCGGCAAGGGGGTTGACAAAGAGCAAGTAAGCGAAGCCCCGGCAAATAAAAAAGACGCTAAAAATAGCCAGATGTTCAAGGCATCCCGCCCGGCCTGGCAAAAGGGTTGATAAAAAAGACCAGGGTAACGAAGTTCCGGCTAACGAAAGTTTGCACAGGCAACTAACGGAAGGTTGTGACTTCCCGCCTGGGCCCGGCTAGGGCCTTGACAAATCAAAAAAAAAAACGATAATAAAGTGTCGGACAAAAAAGACGTTTAAAAAAACGTCAATAAAAATAGGACGTCATCCTGAACTTGATTCAGGGTCTCTACCGCTTTCTAAAACGAAACAAGGTGAGATGCTGAAATAAATTCAGCATGACAATGTGATTAAGGAGATTTTATGAAAAACAAAAATGCAGTTATTAAACAAAGACGTCACCCTGAACTTGATTCAGGGTCTTCCACGCTCGCCGTTTTGAAAGACAAACAACAACTACAAGCGTGGAAGATTCCAAATCAAGTTTGGAATGACACCCATTTTAATAACAACGGCTTTACACTTATTGAACTTCTTGTCGTCGTTCTTATCATCGGTATTTTAGCGGCGGTGGCGTTGCCGCAATATCAAAAAGCCGTGGAAAAATCTCGCATGACAGAGGCCGTCTCTATCGTGCGAGCACTCGCTAACGCTAACAAACTTTTTTATATGACAAATGGGCGTTGGGTCGAACATAACGAGTTGGATTTGTTAGATGTTGAAATCCCGGGTTCTGTTTTCACGTACGGAGGCGGAGATCGCATACAAACTAAATATTTTCTTTACTCTCCCAACGGAACAACAGAAACCATGATTGCCATGGCACAACGCGTTCCTTTTAACAGTGTGTATACGATATTTGTTTCGCGTGCAGAACCCGACCGGATTCAATGTAAAAAAATTTATAGTGCAACCTCACAAATAACAAGTATACAAGAAAAATTATGCCAGGAATTAAATACCAAGGGCACGCTATAGAAATAACTATTTGATAAAAAATACGCCCTCTGTTGCGTCTTTTCGTAATACGGAATAGCAACAGAGGGCGTATTTTAGTTTAAGTTTTATATTTGAAACGTGAAGATTTTGCTTTCAAAGGGTTTTAATTCCAGCACCACCCCGCGTGCTTTATCTTCATCAGACAGCGCAATTTTGTTACCGGAAAATTCTTCCGTCACTTCCCCGCCGCATACGCCCTTTAACGGCATACGGCATCTGGCGGGAGCATCGCTGTAGTTAATCACGATGGCTTTGCCCGTGTTCATCTGTTTCCATTGCCAGGACAAAATGTTACAGCACGAGCCATCCCCTTCGGGCTGGACGTCACGCAAACTCCATTGTCCGCCGTGGAAAGCCGGCGCGGAAACAATGCTCATTAATTTTTGGTAATAGGCAAAAACTTCCTCATCTTTGGCAAACCAATCTTGCACGTATTGCAAAGGCATTCGCGCCGGGCGGCCCAGCAACTGATACAGGTGAAACAACCGCGCGCCGGGCAGCGTAGCGATAATCGTACTAGCGGCCAACGATTTTTCGCGCCCGAAGGCCTTTAACGATTCTTCCTCGTCGTGATTTGCCGTAAAACGTATGGAGCGCATCTGATACAGGTGCTCCGCGCCGAGGTGTCCTTTGATATCTTGCGGGCTGGAAAAGCGCAAGCGGTCGTACAAAATTTTATCGTACGTATAATCAAAACCGAGTTCCTGTACTTCCCACTCTAACCCCCAATACACTTCGGCAATAAAGGTAAATTCCGGGTTTTCTTCGCGGATAGTTTCCAACGCTTCGCTCCAAAATTCGCGTTTGGGTAATGTACTACCGATAAATTCCCACCAAATATCGCGATGGACTTTGCTAAGCGTCAGCATGGCCATATCGCAACGTACGCCGTCGCACAATGCGGCGACGCGACGCAGATTGTTTAGCATATATTCGCGCGTGTTGGGATTAAAGTAATTGAGTTGTGCCGTATCCGTCCACGGGGCGAAATACGGGTCGCGCCCGTGCGCTACAAAAATACCTTTTTGCGTTTTGAAAAACCAATCTTTATGATGCGCAGGTTCCGCGGTGCCGGAATTGACAAACAAATCCGGGTCTTGTTCTACGGCGGGGCAATCAATGGCCATGTGGTTGCCTACAAAATCTAACAGGAGCGAAATCCCACGCGCTTTAAGCCGCTGGCGAAATGCTTGCAACGCTTTATTTCCGCCGAAAGCGTCGTCTACTTCGTAATCGTAAACGGCATAGGGAGAGGCGGTAATATCTTCCGGATTAAAATCGGGTTTAATAGCGCGAACTTGGTTTTGGATTTCTTGGCTGGCGCGGGCAATTTCTACGGCTTTGGGACTTTGTTTCCACACCCCCATCAGCCACAACGCATCAAAGCCCATGGCTTGCAGGGTATCCAAAAACTGCTCCGGGATGTTTTCTAACGTGAAAGCATGCCCGTGTTTGGCTTCCAAACGCTTGAGCCAGGCACGCGTATTGATTTCCAAAATGTGCGGATTGGTGCGCATAAAATCTCCCTTATTTCTTTTATACCACTTTTCCCGCCCATTTGTAAATGATTTTTGTACGAAATTTCCACAAAAACGGTAGGATTTCTGTGTAAGCAGAAACCCCACCGTTTAAATGTTTTTTCAACCGCAGATTATTTTGTTTCTTCGGCTGATTCTTCTTCCTCGTCTTTGACGACAGGGGCAATACGCGCAATCTTATCGCCGGGTTCCATCTTCGCCAGCGTTACACCTTGCGCGTTGCGGCCGACGGAGCGGATATCTCCGCAGCGTAAGCGAATCGTCATACCTTTTTCGGTAATAATCATCAGGTCTTTGCTCTCATCCACGAGTTTAATCCCTACGACTTTCCCGTTGCGGGCAGACGTCTTAATTGTGATAACGCCCATACCGCCGCGGTGTTGACGTTTATATTCGCTAAATTCCGTGCGTTTTCCAAAACCGTTTTCGCACACGGAAAGCACGTCGGGCTGTTCGCCGCCGTCGTTCGGGGCGTGTTCCATACCGACTACAATATCGCCGTCTTCCATGTTAATCGCGCGGACCCCGTGTGCCTGGCGGCCCATGGCGCGCACTTCGTTTTCGTCAAAGCGGATGGATTTACCGTTTTGCGTAGCAACGAGAATATCGCTCTTGCCAAACGTCATTTGCGCGCTGATAAGCACATCGCCTTCGTCCAACCCGATGGCAATAATACCCGAGCGGCGGATGTGTTCAAACTCTTTAAGCGCGACGCGTTTAATGGTGCCTAAGCGGGTGCACAGCGTCAAATACGCTTGCTGGCCGGCGGCGGAGGGGTTAAAGTCTTCAATGGCTAGGGTAGACGTTACCTTTTCCTCGCCGGTAATTTGCAAGAGGTTCACAAGCGCTTTACCCTTAGACATACGGTTGCCTTCGGGAATTTCAAACGCACGCAAGGCAAATACGCGGCCGCGGCTGGTGAACATCAAAATCGTAGCGTGCGAAGAAGTAATGAACAAGTTTTCCATAAAATCTTCTTCTTTGGTTTTGCTACCGATAATGCCTTTGCCGCCGCGGTTTTGGCTCTTATACGTAGAGAGCGGGATGCGTTTGGCGTAACCGTCGTTGGAAATGGTGATGACCACATCTTCTTTTTCAATGAAGTCTTCCATGGACAGTTCCGTCATATCCGGGCCGATTTCCGTGCGGCGAGGATCGCCGTATGTCTTTTTCAGTTCGGTCAGTTCTTCTACGATAATGTCCAAGATTTTTTGCGGATTACCCAAAATGTATTTTAATTCTTCAATCAGTTTGAGTAAGTCCTTGCGTTCGTTTTCAATCGCCAGCGCGGACAGTTGTGTTAACTGGTGTAAACGCATATCCAAAATGGCCTGCGCTTGCACTTCGGTCAGCGTAAAACGTTGCATGAGCGTAAACTTGGCTTCCGTCGGGTCTTTGGCTTTGCGGATAATGGAAACAACTTCGTCCATGTTCGCAATAGCAATGAGTAACCCGTTCAAAATATGTTCGCGTTTTTGCGCTTTGTTTAAGTCAAATTTCGTACGGTTGGTAATAATTTCCTGGCGGTGTTTAACATACGCTTTCATCACTTCTTTGAGCGACAACACGCGCGGGCGTCCGTCCACAATGGCCAACATATTGACCGGGAAGGACGTTTGCAATTGCGTATGCTTAAAGAGGTGGTTGAGAACGACTTGCGCGTTGCCGTCGCGTTTGACTTCAATAACCAGGCGCATCCCGCGGCGGTCCGACTCGTCGCGGATATCGGCGATGTCTGTTACTTTTTTATCCCGCACCAAACCGACAATGCTTTCAATAAGCGACGTTTTATTAACTTGATACGGAATGGCCGTTACCACAATGGCTTGGCGGCCGCCTTTGCGTTCTTCAATTTCCGTGGCGGCTTGCACTTTGACACTGCCGTGGCCCGTTTCAAAATACTCATAAATGCCGCGCGTACCGCGGATAATGGCCCCGGTCGGGAAGTCCGGCCCTTTAATAATTTTCATCATTTCTTTGACGGTAATATCGGGGTTTTTAATATACGCGATAATGCCGTCGCAGACTTCACCCAAATTGTGGGTGGGGATGTTGGTCGCCATACCTACGGCGATACCGGCAGACCCGTTGACGAGCAAGGCAGGCAACTTGGCCGGCAAGACGGACGGTTCCATTAAAGAGCCGTCGTAGTTAGGAATCATTTTGACGGTGTCCTTATCCAAATCGCCGAGCATTTCTTCGGAAATTTTTTGCAAGCGGCACTCGGTATAACGCATCGCGGCGGCCGAGTCGCCGTCAATGGAACCGAAGTTCCCTTGTCCGTCAATTAAGGGTTTACGTAAGGAAAAATCTTGTACCATACGCACGAGCGTATCGTAGACGGCAGTATCTCCGTGCGGGTGGTATTTACCGAGCACGTCACCGACGACACGCGCGGATTTTTTGTAGGATTTATTGTACTTGAGTCCCATTTCATTCATGGAGTAAAGTACGCGGCGGTGTACGGGTTTCAACCCATCACGCACGTCGGGCAATGCACGCCCGACAATAACGCTCATGGCATAGTCAATATAGTACGAACGCATTTCGTGGGCAATATCGCGCTGTTGGATATCGCCAAACAAATCTACGTTTACATTTACTTCTTGCGATTGCGGCAAATTAGTATTTTCTTCACTCATTGTAAAAATCTCCTGTTACGGAAAAATCGGCCTTAGGCCGCGGCGTTGACAAGCCGCGGCTAAAGGGTTAAATGTCCAAGTTTTTCACCTCTAGGGCGTGAGTTTGGATAAAGTCGCGCCGCGGCTCTACCCGATCTCCCATCAGCATCGTAAACGCCTGTTCCGTATCGGCGGCGTCATTGATACGAACTTGAATGAGTTTGCGTTTGGCCGGGTCCATGGTGGTTTCCCACAGTTGTTCGGGGTTCATTTCCCCTAACCCTTTGTAGCGCTGAATCGTCGCGCCCGCGCTGGCCGCTTCTTTAACGGCGTGTAGCAATTCGGCTAAACTGTATACGAGGGTATCGGTCTTGCCGTTATTGACTTTAAAGAGCGGGTTGACGCGGTCTTTTTCGTTCTCAATACTCGGATATTGGGCAAACGTAAAGTGATACGCTTCCAATTTCTTTTCGCACGCTAAGAGTTTGCCGAATTCAAACAAACTTTGATGTTCCGGCACGAGGGCTTCGTCAGTCATCGTGGCTACGTCTACGCCGTCGGCGGCTAATTCCTCGCGTTTTTCCTGAACATATTGGTTTTCGTAATCGCGGTACTCTTGCTCTGCATAGAAGTAACGGTATCCGCCGCTTTGCAAGGGGATACGATAGAGCGGCACACGTCCTTCGGCCAAGAATGCCATAAAATCTTTGAGTGTAATGTTTTTGACTTCCAATTTAACAAGCATATCTTCCACATCACGCAAGATTTTTAAGAGGTCGCGCAAATCATCGTGCGCTACTTCTTTATTTTTGGCCATATCGGTTACTGTTACCGTCGCAAGACCTTCCTTCATAAGCCACTGTTGCATTTGGTCTTCCGTTTGCAAATACTGCTCTACTTTGCCTTTTTTGACTTTATAGAGCGGCGGCTGTGCCAAATAGATGTGTCCCGCATCAATGAGCGGTTTTAATTGGCGGTAGAAGAACGTTAAGAGCAGTGTGGAAATATGTTGTCCGTCCACATCAGCATCGGCCATCAAAATAATTTTGCCATAGCGGAGTTTGGAGATATCAAATCCCCCCTCCCCTTCGCCTACGCCCGTACCGACGGCGGAAATCAAATCGCGCACCGTATCGCTGGAAAGAATTTTAACCAGCGGTGCTTTTTCCACGTTTAAAATTTTACCGCGTAAGGGCAAAATGGCTTGGAACACGCGGTCGCGCCCTTGTTTGGCAGAACCGCCGGCGGAGTCCCCTTCTACAAGGAACAACTCGCATTTGGCACTATCGCGTTCTTGGCAATCGGCCAGTTTTCCCGGCAAACTACCGCCTTCCAACGCTCCTTTGCGGCGGGTTAAATCGCGCGCTTTGCGTGCGGCTTCACGCGCCACGGCGGCACCAACACACTTCTCGCAAATGGCGCGCGCGGTTTTGGGGTTTTCTTCAAAGAATGTGGCTAAGGTTTCGCCCACTACGGAACGGACAATCCCTTCTACTTCCGAGTTACCCAACTTGGTTTTGGTCTGTCCTTCAAATTGCGGATGCGGAATTTTAACGGATAACACAGCCGTTAGCCCTTCTTTAATATCATCGCCACCCACTGAAATATCTTTGTGTTTGGAGATATTATTATTTTTGATATATTCGTTGATAATACGCGTGAGCGAACTGCGGAACCCGCTTAAATGCGTACCGCCTTCTACCGTGTGAATGTTGTTGACAAACGAGAAGACATTTTCGGAATAACTTTCGTTGTATTGGATAGCAAACGAAATGTAATTATCCCCCACCTCTTTGGTTAAATAAATCGGTTCGGGGTTGAGAACTGTTTTGTTCGCATTCAAAAACTTAACAAATTGGGCAATACCGCCTTCGTAGAAGAACGTAACGGTTTGGTTATCGTCTTTGCGTTCATCGGTGTAGACAATTTTAACACCGGCATTTAAGAAAGCCAGTTCACGCAGGCGGTTGCCGATTGTTTCGTATGAAAAAGCCAATTCGCCAAAGATTTCTTTATCGGCGTGGAAAGTAACTTTTGTACCGTGTTCGTTCGTTTCGCCGATGACTTGTACTTTGTCTTCCGGTTTACCGCGGTGGTAGCGTTGAAAATGTACTTTACCGTCGCGGCGAACTTCTACTTCCATCGTTTCGGAAAGTGCGTTTACGCACGATACACCGACCCCGTGCAACCCGCCGGACACCTTATAGGCACCGCTGTCAAACTTACCACCGGCGTGTAAGACGGTCATGACTACTTCTAACGCCGATTTGGAACGCAATTTAGCGTCCTTGGCGTTTTTCATTAAATCCACCGGGATACCGCGTCCATCGTCTTGGATAGAGCAGGTCATATCGTCTTTAATGGTGACGGTAATAGTCGTGGCACCGCCGGCTAAAATTTCGTCTACGGAGTTATCTACCACCTCGTACACTAAGTGGTGTAAACCGGGTAGCCCCGTAGAACCAATATACATGGCCGGGCGTTTACGTACCGCTTCCAAACCTTCTAAAACAGTAATTTTGGAAGAATCATAATCCTTCTCTTTTTCTTCTTCAGTCATGCACAACTCCTTAATTAAAATACTAAAGTTAATCTATTTCAATCCGTTTAATCCACGGTTTGTCAAAATGTTTATTCAGTTCCCCTATCAATTCTGCCCGACGGGCAACCAACTCATTTTTAGCCACCGCGATTTTTACTTTTACATGTAACGTATCGTTTTGTACGGCGTGAAGTACCCAAAATTTGGCTTTGTTTCCCACTAATTTAGTCCATACGTGTTCCAAAATCAGCAAACGGTTGAGACGGCTGTTTAACTTATTGAACCGGTTCTCTAAATTTGCACTTGCATACCACGTAGGCCGCGGGGTTGCGCCGAATTTCATTACGCACGCACCGGCATAATAACGTATTTAAACATACTGTCGCCGACCGGTTCCACCAACACCGGTTGGGAAGCGTTCACAAACGAAAACGATACTTTATCCGCACCGATATTTTTCAACACGTCAATAATATATTGCGGATTAAAAGCCGCTTCAAATTCTTCTTTATTATATTCCACCGGAAGTTCGTCAGTAAATTCCATATTTTGCGAGTTGGAAGTTACTGTAAGCGTGTTATTTTCCAATTTATATTTTACCACGCTGCCAAATTCCCCCGAGCACAACGCCGAACGGCGAGTAGAGGCCAATAATTCTTTAGAAAACACATCAAAAGAAATGTTTTTCTTTGTCGGAATAACTTGGTTATAATTCGGAAAGTTTCCCTCAATTAACCGCGAAATAAACGTCGTTTCGTGCAAAATAAAACTCACTTGATTAGCAGACACATTGACGTTAATTTTACTGTCTTTATCCGGTTTAGCCAGGGTAATAAAACGGCATACTTCATTTAAAACCTTTGTCGGGATAATAATTTTAAACGCCGCCGAACCTGCCAACGGAGCATGTGAGGCAATCGCTAAGCGCCCTCCGTCGGTAGCCACAATTTCAAACTTTTCGGGTGTATTATTCCACAGTAACCCGTTTAAAATATAGCGCGTTTCTTGTGTGGAAGCGGAAAAAGCCGTTTTTTCCACCATGTTTTGCAGTTCTAAAGGAAATAATTCCACACTGTTTTCACGTTCTACTTCGGGAATAGCCGGATATTCCGATTTCGGCGTACCCATCACCCAAAATTTACTCTTACCCGATTTAATATGAAACTTATTATTTTCATCCAGCGTTAAGTTAATTTCTTTATCATCGGGCAAATTTTTAATAATATCTGCAAATTCTTTCAACGGAATGGTGATACTGCCTTCTTCTTCAATTTCTGCCGCCACAAAATGGACGGTGGCCATTTCCATATCCGTGCGGACCAGTTTTAGTTTACCATGTTGCGCTTCTAATAAGAAGTTATGCAAAATAGGTAACGTAGTGCGTGAAGACACCCCGGTAGAAATCACTTGGATTCCTTCCAAAAGTGTAGACTTAGTAATATTTATTTTCATATTTATAATTCCTGTATTATGTCCTGTTTATAGTGTGGATAGTGTGATTTATCCTCTTACTGCTTGTAGCCGGGAATGTGCATAACCCGACTTTTTTATAAACAACATACACAACTGCAAATCTTATCCATCCGTTAGGTGGTATTTAACCACCGTTTATCCCCCGTTTTTTAGTGGTTATCCACAGATTTAATATCCAAAATAATTTGGTTAATTTCCGCGGCGAAAAAGGGATCGGTATTTATTTTTTCCTTCACGGTGTCGCGTGCGTGCACGACGGTGCTGTGGTCGCGGTTAAATTCGCGGCCGATTTCCGGCAACGATAAATCTGTTAAATCCGTTGTTAAAAACATAGCAATTTGGCGCGGCCATGCCACCGATTGGGTTTTACGTTTGGAGTTAAAATCCTCCATGCGTATATTAAAATGTTTTCCCACTATTTTTTTAATTGTGTTTATATTCACGGAAACGTCTTTTCCGGCTACTAAAATGTCGGAAAGAAGTTCTTTGGCAATAGCGATGGACGGAGTGACGCCGTGCATGCCGCAATAGGCCACCAGTCTAAACAGCGAACCTTCCAATTCGCGCACATTGGTTTGGATGCCTTCGGCGATAAAAGCGAGTACATCATCCCCAATATCAAAATTGATAGAGTCGCGTTTTTGGCGCAAAATTGCGATGCGGGTTTCCAAATTCGGGCGTTTAATTTCCGTTGTAATACCGGAAAGTAAACGCGAAGAAAGCCGCTCATCCCATTCCAATTGCTGGGGAGTTCTGTCCGACGAAACCACAATTTGTTTTTTACTTTCAAACAACGCATTAAACGTATTAAAAAATTCAATTGTGCACGCTTCTTTGCCCGATACAAATTGAATATCGTCCATTAAAAAACAATCCAGGGTACGATATTTTTTGCGGAAACTTTCCGGTGCTTTATTTTGTAGTGCTTCAATATATTCGCTGACGAATTCCTCGCCGGACATATACAATACTTTCGCGGACGGATTGTCTTTTAAAATTTGGTTTCCAATAGCGTGTAATAGGTGAGTTTTACCCAACCCCGGCGAAGAATAAATCACGAGGGGGTTATTTTCGCGCGCACCTAATTTATGGGCAACGGCCTCGGCCGCTTTATACGCAAAGCGGTTGGAAGGTGATTCAATAAAATTCTCAAATGTATACGACGAGTTCAACCGCGATGAAAACGGATTTACTTTTACCGCTGCCGGCACGGCCGCTTGGGCGGAAAAAACATCTTGGGCCGACGTAACGGTAGGAGTTTGGGCCTCGGTATTGATTTGATAGGTCAGTTCAATAGCCGCGCCCAAATGTTTTAAGAAAGCATCCTTAATAATCGCTTCGTACCGTTCACGAATTGTTTTTCCCCAAAATTGGTTCGGCAAAAATACCGTTAAAGTATGGCCGTCAAATTCAATTTCCGCCGGCCGTAACCACATATCGTACGTATCTTTTCCGATAATTTGTTCTAAGTCTTGAAAAACGGGAACTAATTGGGGGTACTTCTGTTGGTTATCCACAATACAACCATCCTACTTAAAAAATAGTTTATTATATATTACTACTTATTTAGACTTTTAGCAAACAAAAATCAACTAATAGGGTTTATTTGGGTAAAAGCCGCTTAAATTTCGGATTTTTTTAAAAATAGCCGTTTAGGGGTTCCCGGGGGTCTGAAAATTGCTTTAAAATCGTTTTTGTGTGTTTAGCAGATTTAATCATTTTTTAGGGCTTGAATGGGACGCGCGTAGTTTTTACAATAAAACATAGCGGCAGTTAAAAAAAATATTATATACTTTGACTACCGTGACTCAACTAAGGGGGAAAATAAGATGACACAATTACATGATATTTACGTTTGTCCGGTTTGTGGCAACCGTGTGGAAGTAGTACATGGGGCCGCCGGAGAATTAGTATGCTGTGGCCAACCGATGAAAAAAGCCGTAGCCGGTACATCCGACGGTGCGGCGGAGAAACACGTACCCGTTATTGAAAAAATAGACGGGGGCTACCGAGTTAAAGTGGGTAGTGTGGAACATCCGTCTACCGCCGAGCATCACATTGAATGGATTGAACTGATTTGTTTATCGTGTGGCAAAGTGCAACGTAAGCATTTAAATCCCGGCGATAAGCCGCAAGCCGTTTTTCAGACAACCGCCGACAAAGTACTCGCCCGTGAGTATTGCAATTTACACGGACTTTGGCAGGCCGAAAACTAAGGAGTTATCCCGGTATGATGCAAGCCGTTCAAATTTCGGAAAAAGTATATTGGGTGGGGGCTATTGATTGGAATTTGCGTGATTTCCACGGATACGCTACCCACCGGGGTACGACGTATAATGCATATTTGGTACTCGGGGAAAAACCTACACTGATTGATACCGTAAAAAAAGAATTTTACGACGAAATGATGCAACGTATCCAAAGTGTGTTGGACCCGAAAAAAATACAAATTATCATTTCCAACCATGCCGAGTTGGACCACTCCGGCGCGCTGGTCCAAACCTTGGCCGCGACCCAGCCCGACGAGGTTTATGTGTCGGCGATGGGGCTTAAAAATTTGACGGCGCATTTTCACCGGGATTTAAAATTAAAAGTTGTCAAAACCGGTGATAAAATTGATATCGGCGGGGACACGATTTCCTTTACGGAAGCGCGTATGCTCCACTGGCCCGACAGCATGTTTTCGTACTTGGAAAAAGAAAATATTCTGTTTAGCAATGATGTGTTTGGGATGCACTTGGCAACGGATAAACTGTTTGACGACGAGAATGAGGAACGAATTTGGTTGACAGAAGCCGAAAAGTATTACGCCAATATCGTGCTGCCTTATTCCGATATCGTCTTGCGGTTTTTAGAACAAGTGAAAAAAATGGGGCTTACTCCGAAGGTAATTGCACCGGATCACGGTTTTATTTGGCGCAAAGACCCCACACGTATTGTGGAGTTGTATGCTACCTGGGCCGCCCAAAAACCAACGAACAAAGCCGTTATTGTATACGATACCATGTGGGGCAGTTGCGAAAAAATGGCCCGCCAAATTGCCGATGGTTTATCGTCGGGCGGAACGCACGTGCGGGTGCTGTCTATGCACCATAATGACCGTAGCGAAGCGGCACTGGCCCTGCTAAACAGTGCGGCACTTATCGTCGGTACGCCGGTGCTTAACAGTCAAATTTTTCCGGCTATGGCCGACGTACTTTGCTATTTAAAAGGCCTGCGAAAGAAAAATTTAATCGGTGCGGCCTTCGGCTCGTACGGTTGGAACGGGGCCCCGGTGGACAGTCTGACCCACTTGCTAACAGAAATGGGCGTGGAAGTGGTATCCCCGGCGGTCAAATCTTTATTTGTTCCCGACGAGCAAACACAGAATAAATGCCGGGAGTTGGGCGTTCTTATCAGCCAAAAAATTAAGGAAAAATTACAGTAAATTATGACGCTAGCGGACATCAACCAAGGGTTGCAATATATTACGTATGGGTTGTATATTTTAACTGTTTCCGACGGAGAAAAGAAAAACGGTATGATTTTAAATACGGTTTTTCAAGTGACTGCCACGCCGCCGCAAGTGGCTGTTTCCGTCAATAAAAATTGCTTAACGCACGAGATTTTACTTCGTAGCAAGTGCTTTGCCGCTATGCCGTTAGACCAAAGCGCTACGCTTCCGTTTATCGGTACGTTTGGGTTTCGCACCGGGCGCAATTACGATAAATTTGCCAAGGTGCCTTTTACGACGGGAAAACTCGGCTGTCCGCTGGTAACGCAGCATACGCTTTCGTATTTAGAAGTACAAGTCAACCAAACACTTGACGTCGGTACGCATACGCTTTTTGTAGGGGAAGTACAAGATGCAGGTGTGTTTCACACGGAGAAACCACCCCTGACGTATGATTATTATCATCACGTGATTAAAGGCAAGGTTCCTCCGGGAGCAACACATCAATTTTAAAAACAGGGAGAATCTATATGGTAAAATATGTTTGTGAAATTTGCGGATATGTATATGACCCGGCTGTGGGTGACCCGGAGAACGGCGTTCCGGCCGGAACCGCGTGGGAAAATGTAAAAGAAGACTGGATATGCCCAGTTTGCGGGGTAGGAAAG
Organism: Elusimicrobiaceae bacterium; assembly: GCA_045645285.1. Taxonomy (GTDB): domain Bacteria; phylum Elusimicrobiota; class Elusimicrobia; order Elusimicrobiales; family Elusimicrobiaceae; genus Avelusimicrobium. The sequence continues at coordinate 21,879 of JAZRIL010000011.1, forward strand.
GACCAATTTACCGCACAAAATTAAAATTTGGGGCGGTTTTGAAAAAAATGCTTAAAAATTAAGTGTTTTTTTATTAATTAACGGGCGTTTATTAAAACGCCCGTTTTCAGAGTTTAGTTTCTTTTTAAAAATAGTAGTTTTCACGTGAAAATATACTATAATAGTTTTATGAAGATTTTATATGTTATTACTTCCACCGAAACCGGTGGCGCAGAAAAAGTGCTATCCGGTTTGGCTGGGTATATGGTCCGGCACCAACACCGGGTACGCGTAATTTGTTTAAAACCATTAGGGGCGGTAGCGGATGAAATGAGCCAAAATGGCATAGAAATAAAAACAATTGGACATCGCTTCCCCGGCAAGGTAATACGTCGTTTGCGTGCGGAAATTGCCGATTTTAAACCGGATATTGTTCACGCGCTTTTATTCCGGGCCATAGAATATAGCCGGTTGGCTTGTGCCGGGAGTCCGGTAAAATTAGTAATTACCCCCCATTTTGATTTATCTAAAAAATCCTTTTTTGCCCGGTTGGTAGATCAGTTCTTAAAGTTTCGGGATACGTTGGCAATAGCCGAATCTTTTTCTACAGCGGAGTATTTAGTTGCCCGCCAAAAATATGCCAAAGATAAAGTATATCTTTTACCCAACAGCATAGATAAAAGTAAATTTTATAAAGATGAAAACTTACGGGAAGAAATGCGCCGTAAGTATAGTTTTCACGTGAAAACAGTTGTATTTATTTGTGTAGCGCGGTTATCTTCCGTAAAGGACCCTTTAACGCTGGCGCAAGCATTTCGTAATGTATGGTTACGTCACCCGGAAGTACGGCTTGTATATGTAGGGGAAGGGGAAGAACGGGAAAAATTAGCGGCTTACATACATCAATGCGGTATGGAAAAAGCCGTACTCCTGGCAGGGGAGCAAACCGATATCAATGCGTATTTAAATATGGCGGATGTCTTTGTATTACCCTCTCTGGAGGAAAGTTTACCCCTATCTCTGCTGGAAGCATTACAAGTGGGCTTGCCTTGTATTGTCAGCCGCGTGGGAGACATGCCCTTATGGGTAGAACATGGACAAAACGGTTATGTGTTTGCCCCGGGGGATATGACACTGCTTAGTTGCTTGCTCAACTTGTTAGCAGAGAACTTACAGGTCCGGGTAGAAATGGGTGCTAAATCATTGGCTAAAGCGGCGCAAATGACGGACGCTTTTACACAATATCAACAGATTTATCAACAACTTATTACAGGGCAGTTTTCACGTGAAAACATATCCCTAGACTCATCTCAAGGAGAATAATATGGAAGCACGATTATTTATTATGGCGTGTATTATGTACTTGTTTTACGGCCTATCCCGCCGGTTAATTAAGAACAAGGTGCTGGAGCGGGATATCCCTTTTGCCGTTTGGCATTTGTCCTATTTGATTTTAATTCTCTACAGTGCCCTTTATTTAGTTTTATTTGTCATGAGCGGTGGCCCGGGGGGGGAATTCCCTTGGAGGAAATTTATAATCGGGCTTTGTTTAATTGATATTTATGCCGCATACGATTTTATTAAGAATTTCCGCCCGGGGCCCAAACAAGATAAACCCCTACTTATCAAATCGGCGTTAGAGTGGTGTAATACTGTTTATTTTGCCGGATTTGTGGCCTCTGTTGTGATGTTCTTTTTCCTGCAGGCCTTTAAAATCCCTTCCGCCTCTATGCGCGATACGCTGTTAGAGGGCGACCATTTATTTGTCAATAAAATGGCCTATGGGTTAAAAATCCCCTTTACGCAAAAGCGGCTGTGGGCTAAGCCCATCAAAAAGGGGGATATTATTGTTTTTGAATTTCCGGCAGAAAATCGCGATCAACAAAATTGTGGCGGAAGTCAGTACGGGCGTGATTTCGTTAAACGCGTAATTGCTTTACCCGGAGACACGGTAGAAGTAAAAGATTCCCGTGCCTATGTAAATGGGGTGTTAACCCCCCTGCAACCGTATGAAAAATTTGATGAAGTAGAGCGCGTTCATTATGAGGTAGAAGAAGTACCGCCGCTCATTGCGGATAACTACCAACAAATTTGGGAAGACCACGAACTAGAACAAGTATTCGGCATGTACCTGCGCGACCAATTCGGCCCGGTTACCGTCCCGCCAAATACGTATTTTGCGATGGGGGATAACCGGGATAATTCGTGCGATTCGCGCTTTTGGGGTCCAGTACCCGAAAAGAACATCAAGGGTAAAGCGTGGCTAATTCACTGGCCACCTTCCCGCATGGGGACGGTCAAGTAGTTTTCACGTGAAAAATGATTGATTTTCGTATTAAAATAATGTTTAATACATATATATCTTAATTGGGAGGATATATGGGAGAAATTGTAGTTGTTGCCAACCAAAAAGGCGGTGTAGGAAAAACCACTACGTCTATCAATTTGGCGTACGCGTTGGCGTGCTTAAATCAGGAAGTGTTGCTCATTGATTTTGACCCGCAGGGTAATGCCGGCTCCGGTTTGGGAGTTGTGATGAAAGAGGGGGATAAATCCGTCTATCACTTGTTATCAAAAACAGCCACCTTTGAACAGGTTGTACACCAAACCTCTAACGAACTGCTAGATGTGATTCCCGCTTGTAAAGATTTAGCAGCGGCGGAGGTGGAACTTGTCAACGTGCGCGGTCGCGAAAATATGTTAAAAGAAGTAATAGAGCCGTTGCGTGCCATGTATAAGTACATCATTATTGACTGCCCGCCCTCGTTGGGGTTGTTGACGCTCAATGCCATGATGGCCGCCGACAGCGTTATCACTCCCGTACAGTGCGAGTATTACGCCATGGAAGGGTTAGCACACTTTATCAGTACCGTTTCTAAAATTAAACAATTTCTCCACCCCAAACTCAAAATGGACGGCGGCGTACTGACGATGTACGATTCCCGTATGAACTTATCCAAACAAGTATTTTCCGAAGTGAGCCGCTTTTTTGGCGATCAAGTGTATAAAACGCCTATCCCGCGCAATATCCGCTTGGCCGAGGCCCCCAGTTTCGGGCAGTCCATTTTTGATTACGATCCGGCTTGCCGCGGGGCTAACGCCTATATCCAGTTGGCAATTGAGTTTTTAAGCCGTCGCGGGGCCAAGGAGGAAGATTACCAATCTTTTCAAATGACGGGCGAACGCACCGTTAATTACGATTTCGGAGGCTGATATGGTTAGACAGGCATTAGGAAAGGGCTTAGATGCTCTTATTAAACAAACGCAAGAAATTTCTGAAATGACAACGCAACAAGTAGCGGTCGTCGCTCCGGCGGGCATGACCGTTTCCAAAATTGCTGTTAGCAAAATTGTGCCTAACCGCTTTCAGCCGCGGCGCGTGTTTGACGAGGGAAAACTACAAGAACTTGCCCAATCTATTAAAGAACACGGCTTGACGCAACCGATTGTGGTCGTGTACGATGCCGGATTAGATAAATATGAAATTGTCGTCGGGGAACGCCGTTTCCGCGCTACGCAACTGGCGGGTCTGACCGAAATTGACGCGATTGTGCATAAGCACTTGGGCGACCAGGAAATGTGCGCCTTGGCCCTTATTGAAAACATCCAGCGCGAAGATTTAAACCCCATTGAAACGGCGCTTGGCTACCGTAATTTGATGAATAAGTTTTACATAACGCAGACGGATCTCGCCTCGTATTGCGGCAAATCCAAAGCGGCTATTTCCAATGCGCTTCGCCTCTTGGAATTGGAGCCCGCCATTCAGGACGCTTTGCAAGCCGGCACGATTAGCGAAGGCCACGGCCGCGCACTTTTAATGGTAACAGATCCGGCGAAACGCAACACGTTGTTCAAAAAAATGAACAATAGCAAAATGTCCGTGCGGCAAGCGGAAGATGCGGCGCGCGCGCTGATGTTCCCGACGAAGAAAGCGAATAAAAAAGCCAAATCCGCGGATATTGCCAGTTTTGAAAATGATTTGCAAGCCGCGTTGGGTACCAAAGTGGAAGTGAAGTGTGGCAAGAATATGAAAAAAGGCACGCTCGTTATTCACTATCACTCGTTAGATGAGTTGGACAATATTGCCAGCCGTCTCAAACATAAGATGTTATAAATAACGGCAATTTGTAAGTTCTATTCATGCGTGAACCCCAAAACATTTATTTTGGGGTTCGCTATTTTATGCTGATACAAATTTTTCTATGAGGAGAATTGTGCGTTTCTTGGGTTTAACGTAACTATTACTTGACTTCCCAACAAGGAACATCTCCGCTTGTTCCACAGGATTGTTCTTCCCCTTTTCCAACGGTTTTGCACAAAGCAATCCCTTTAGTTTGTTTGCTCCCGCAGAACATTTTATCCTGTGATAAATCATAAAATAAAAACCATAAACTTTCGTTATGTTGGGCATAGATCACGTCGGTGGTAATAACGCGCCAAATATGTAAATGGCAATAACGTGCGAGCGCTTCTGCTGTGTTTGTTGGGTGTATATCAAACCCGATGTCTAAATCGTTAAAGTCCGTTGTATAAGTGTTGTTAGCCATATAAAATAATTTTTCTGCATTGGCAACACTACGGAGCAACGTTATCCCTTCTGCTAATCGGCTTTTTTCCACGGCTTTTTGATATTGCGGCAGTGCCACCGCCGCCAAAATGCCGATGATAAGCACGACAACCAACAATTCTATTAGCGTAAATGCTTGATGATTATTCATAAAAATCTCCTTTTTGCTTTTTGTTGTTTTTTTACCGACACTCTATTATGGTTTTTTTTTTTGGTTTGTCAAGGGTTTTCTATACTTTTTCTGGAAACAGAAAAAGTACCAAAAAGATTTGCCGCCCCAGGATGCCATAAAAAGCAGCCCAATCGGGAAAATGTATAAACTCGCCTAATGGCTCAAACATATACATTTTCTTTTCCGATTGGGCGCTTTTTATAAGCGGCATATAAGGGGCGGCCGGAAACGGCAACAGCACGTTATCGGGCGGATAAACGACAAAGGTTTCCCCTCGCCTTTTGCCGGGGGCAGACGTGAGGCCTCGGATCTCTGCGTATTGAGAGCGCAAAAAAACGGGGGCCTTAGGGGCTCCCGTTTTTTGAATATTGTTTTTATTAGTTTTGTTCTTCGTAGAAAGCACGTATTGTATCGCATACGTGCATGACTTGCTCTTGCGTGATTTCCGGGAACATCGGAATAGACAACACTTCTTGTGCGGCCTTTTCCGCGTTGGGGTAATCTTCTGCTTTGAGTCCTAAATGTGCATACGCCGGTTGCTTGTATAAAGGTACCGGATAATACACGGCCGAGCCGATGTTATGCGCTTTTAAATACGCTTGTAATTCGTCGCGTTTTTCAGCACGAATCGTGAATACGTAATACGATTGTGACGAACCCGCCGGCGGGGTGGGGGGAAGAACGACCGGCACTCCGGCTAGCCCTTCTTCGTACCAAGCGGCGGCTTTGCGGCGTTTTTCGGTCCATTCTTCCAAGTGCGGTAATTTTACACGCAAAATAGCGGCTTGAACTTCGTCCATGCGTAGGGTAGATCCTTCCAAATCATACTCATACGCCTTGCCTAGCGCACGTCCGCTATGGCGCAACGAGCGGCAGCGGTTGGCGATTTCGTCATCGTTGGTAGTGATACATCCCGCGTCCCCGCACGCACCTAAATTTTTGCTCGGGTAAAAACTGAAACATCCCGCATCCCCGATGCCGCCCACCATAACGCCATCGCAGGTGGCCAGGTGTGCTTGTGCACAGTCTTCAATTACTTTTAAACCGTGTTCGTTAGCCAGGTGCATAATGGCATCCATATTCGCCGGATAGCCGTACAAGTGAACAGGCAAAATGGCTTTTGTTTTTTTGGTAATTTTGCGCTCCACGTCGGCCACGTCTATATTATAAGTACGGGGGTCAATATCGGCAAATACAAATTGTGCACCCGTTAAAGAAACGGAAGACGTGGTGGCAATAAACGTAAACGGCGTGGTAATTACTTCGTCCCCCGGGCCAATACCAGCGGCCTTGAGGGCAATTTGAATGGCACTCGCACCCGACGAACACGTAATACAATGTTTGACACCGATTGTTTTAGCAAATTCGGCCTCAAATTGTTCGGTTTGCGGACCTAATAACCAGTGCATGGAATTAAGTGCATCGGCGGCGGCCGCGTTGATTTGTTCTTTTAAAGAGTCGTGCTGTTCTTTTAAATTAAACAGCGGAATTGGATTATTTTCGGTCATGGTTCTCCTTATTTGTATAAACTGTATACTTCCGGCATTTCCAGAAGTTCTTTGGTAATTTTAGAAAATTCTTTCCCGGTAAACGTGGCCACTAAACTCACACAGAACCGGTTGTCTTGCTTGGTAACTTCTTGTTTGAGCACCGTTACTTTTTGTTTTTCTATGGTGGAAACGATGTTTTCTACGACGTCCCATCGTGGTTCGCACATTAAATAAATAGTGTCATAATGTTTTAAAAATTCCACCAAATGTATCGTGCGGCGCATGCCGAATTGCAAAATCAAAATTGCACACGCGGTTAAAGTGGCCCAAACATATTGGCCGTATCCGATGGCCATGCCGATTGCCGCCACCACCCACACGCTGGCGGCGGTAGTCAAGCCGGAAATTTTATTTCCGTCGCGCAAGATAGATCCCGCGCCGATAAACCCTAGTCCGGTTACGATTTGCGCCGCAATACGGCCCGGGTCACCGCCCTGTTGTCCCATTTGCCAAGACAAAACCGTCAATAACATGGCCCCCAAGCAAATCAAGCAGTTGGTGGCGTATCCGGCGGGTTTGTCGTGGTATTGGCGTTCCATGCCCAATGCTCCGCCTAAAACGAGTGCGAGAAAAATTTTAATTATCATTTCTTCCATAGTATTATCCTACAAAAAAAATCCGCCGCGTGAAAGCGGCGGAACCTATATAAGCACTACTTAAAAGCGGCAGCCCAATTTGAGCATGACGTTGTAGTGGTGATAATGACTGCGGCCGAAAGCAGATTTGATTTCGTCGGCGGTTTTCAAGTAATAATACCGGGCTTCCAAGCCGAAAATCATGCTGTCGTCCAGGTCAAATTCCAACCCAGCCCCCAACATGCTGGCCAAACCGGTTCCGTCGGTGGTGACGTGGTCGCCGCCGCTAAGTTTTTGGCGCACGAAGATGTGTCCCAACCCGATACCAAACGGTACATACAACCGGGTGGCTTGCGAGGGGAAGAAACTCACGCGTCCCGTCACTAGTCCGGTAGCGATACCGGTGCGGTAGTAGTTCTTGGAGCCGTCTTTTTCGCCATCGCCGAGTTGGGCATAGTTACCGTCCAACCCTAAGCCGAAGTACGGCAACAGGTTGCGGGTAAATCCGATGCCGGCCGTCCAACCGGTACCGCCCAAATCAAACCCGTTTTTATTCCAATTGTTTTCGGGGAACACGCCGCCGCCGTAAAATTCCACCCGGGTGGTATTTTTACGAAGGCCGTATTCCTGCAAGCCGTAATAATCCTGCGCCAAAGCAGGCACGGCGATAAGTAAGGTACATAAGGCAAGTAATTTTTTCATAGGGTTAATTTCTCCTCATTTATATTCTAAAAATTTTCCGGTATTTTTACAATATATTTTCTCTGTTTTTACCCGGCCGCACGGTAAAAATTATATAATAAGCGTATGAAGAAAATCGCCTTTTTATGTTGTGTGCTGGCCGGTTGGTTGGCGGGGTGTATGCCCCGTACGGTCATCAGCCCGACGTATGATTTTAGCCAAATGCAACGCATTGGCGTCATGGCGTTTAATAGCCAGTGGCAGACGTTGCAAGGGGTGGAAAATTTGTTTGCCAAATACCTCATCCAAAACGGGTTCAAAGTGGTGGAACGCGCCCAATTGGAAAGTATTTTAGCCGAACACCACATTGCCGTGTCGGGGTATTTATCGCCGCAGACGACGCGCGAAATCGGACGGATTTTAGGGGTGGATGTTCTGCTTGTGGGCGAAGTAAGTGCCTACATACCGGCCCGTACGGAACTGGCGTTAATGGCTACGCGCCAAAGCCAATCCCGCCCGGTCTATACGCAGGAAGTGATGCGCCGGCCCGATGGTTCGTATGCCGGTTATTTGCGCAACGTGGGCACGGAAGTTTCCCGCTCGGCCGAGGTGCGGCCCACCTCCTACACCATTGACGGACAAGTGGGCTTAATCGCCAAAATGATAGATGTGGAAACAGCCGAAATTGTGTGGATCGGTTCGGCGGAAGATTCTTCAAAAAACACGTTGGAAGCGGCCGAAAATATTGCCCGCAAGTTGATAAAAAGTTTTAAAAAGGAATTGGCCAAACGCCAACAACATCCATGAAACACAACACCCCGCTGGCCAAGCAGGCCATTACGTTTGTGCTGAGGGCTTTTTTCTCCGTGCTTAAAGTAACGGTGGTGTTGCTTGTGCTGACAGTGGGCGTGTTGGTGGCCGGACAAAGTTCGGTGGCTCCGGTTAGCATGCGGCTACTGACGTCGTACGGCATGGAATATGCGGTTACTAAATTTAAACCGTATCGTCCTTGGTTCCCGGAGCCGTATTTAATCAATATAGAAACTAATTAAAGAGGAAGTTATGTTAGACATCAAACAAATTGTTGAAAATCCCGACGTATTTAAAAAACGCTTGTCGCTACGCAAACCGGAATTGGCCGGCCAAATTGAGGCCGTTTTAACGAAATATACCGCTTACAAAACCGTGCTTGCCCGCGTGGAAGAATTACGTGCTAAACGTAACGAGATGTCTAAATCTATCGGCAAGATTAAAAAAGAACAAGGCGATGCCGCCGCCCAAGCCGCTATGGCCGAAGTAAGCAAAATTAAAGAAGAAATGGCCACCCAAGAAGCCGCCTTAGAGCCGCTTAAAAAAGAAGTAACCGATTTGTTGTTGTCTATCCCCAATATGCCTAACGAAAAAATCCCGGTGGGCACAAGCGACGCGGACAACCCGGAATATATCCCGTGCTCTTTGCCGTTACCCAAATTTGATTTTAAACCGTTGGACCACCAAACCGTCGGCGAGAAATTGGGCATTTTAGATTTTGAGGCCGCCGCGGCTCTGTCCGGCAGCCGCTTTGCTTTGTTTAAAGGTGACGGCGCGCGCTTAGAACGGGCGATAATTGCGTTTATGTTAGACATGCACGCCAAAAAAGGATATACGGAAATTTTACCGCCCGTTATTGTCAACGAAGATATTTTAATCGGTACCGGCCAACTGCCTAAATTCCGCGAAGATATGTATGAACTGACCGGCGAGCCGAAACAATTTTTAATTTCCACCGCGGAAATTCCGCTGACTAACTTAAACCGCATTCGCATCGTGCCGGAAGAAGAATTGCCCATTAAATTGACGGCTTATTCGCCGTGTTTCCGTAAAGAATCGGGTACATACGGCAAAGATACGCGCGGGTTAATCCGCAATCACCAGTTTGACAAAGTGGAACTTGTCATGCTTTCCAAGCCGGAAAATTCGTACGAAATGTTAGAGCAAATGGTGTCTGACGCGCAAGACGTATTAAAAGCGTTGGAAATCCCGTACCACGTAGTGGAACTTTGCAGCGGCGACATTGGTTTTTCGTCGGCCAAAACGTACGATATAGAAGTGTGGATGCCCAGTGAAAATAAATTCCGCGAGATTTCTTCTTGTTCCAACTGTTTGGATTTCCAAGCCCGCCGCATGGGATTGCGCTACAAAAATGCGCTGGGTAAACAGGCCTATGTGCACACGTTAAACGGCAGTGGGCTGGCCGTAGGCCGTACGTTTGCGGCCATTTTGGAAAACTTCCAACAGGCCGACGGCTCTGTGATTATCCCCAAAGCCCTACGCCCGTACTTTGGCAAAGACAAAATTGAGGCCAAAAAATAATGTACAAAAGAGCCGTGATTGCTGCCGTGGGCGTGCTGGGGCTGTGTTTTCCCGCCCAGGCGGAAATTAAATTGCCACCCGACGTGATGACACACGCCACCCAAGGCATCAACGGCGTATATAGTTTGGATTTTGCCACGGCTGAAAAACACATCCAAGAAGTATTTGCTACGTATCCCGATCACCCGTTTGCGCATTTTGGCAACGCGATGATTGCCTGGAGCCGTTACGAGTACGAGTTTGAAACGAGTGACGATAAACAACGCGTCGTGTTTGAAAAAATTTTGGACGACTCCATTTCCGGTATTAAGCGTTGGATTAAAAAATATCCCGACGACCCCAACGGATACATGGGCATTGGGGCTCTGTATGGGTTGCGGGCGATGTTTTCCATGCGTAACCGCAGTTGGGTAACGGCGTATTTTTCCGGCCGTCGTGCCATTAGCAATTTGGAACGTTCTTTGGAGTTAGACCCATCTTATTATGATGCGTTTTTTGGGCTCGGGATTTACCAGTATTTTGCGGGCACGCTTCCAAATGTAATAAAGGTGTTGGCCCGGCTTGTAGCCATTAAAGGCGACCCGGAAGAAGGCGTGCGACAGTTAAATTTGGCGCGCCAAAAAGCGTTGTTTACCGCAGATAGTGCAAAACTTATTTTGATTGAAGTGCAAAACACGCGCGGTAGTCCGTTTTATAATCCGCAAAAATCGTTGGAGTTTATCCGCCAACTGCGCGCCAAATTTCCCACCAATCCGCTCATGCACTATGTGGAAGTAATTTGTCTGTATGAAAATGGGTACTACGACGAAGTAACGGAAAAAGCACAGTACTTTTTGGACCAAATCGGTCACAATCCTTTTTATAAAGATATTTATATTGCCCGTGCGTATACGGCTTTAGGTACGACGCAAATGGCGAAAGGAAATTTTCAAGCCGCCCGAGACATTTTTGAAAAAGGCCGCCGAGCCGTTAAAAGCCAAGCCCCCAGCCGTTGGGCCGTGTGGAACGAACTGCGGCTAGGCCAAGTGTATGATGTGCTCGGCGAGCGAAAAAAAGCACTCCAACAATATCAATATGTGTTATCATTTAAGGACAAGTGGGGCTTTGACGAATTTGCCAAAGCACTTGTAAAAACGCCCTATCAAGTGCCTGCTACCGGTGTGGGGCCGCTCCCGCCGCAACAGCGCTAGGGATAATTTGAAGTAATAAGATGGCCGGGAAAACCTCGCCGTCCACAAAAAAACAAGGAGAAGACCATGAAGAAAATCGTAGTATTGTTTGTCGGGTTGTTGTGTTTCGCTCCGGCTGCGTTTGCGGATAACTGGGGCTTTGGTTTGCGCTTGGGTGGTGCCCAGAATGACCCCAAAGGCATGAAAGAAGCGTATGACGCTAACCCCGCTCCGAGAGAATTGGATAAAAATGCCGGCGTGTTTGGTTTAGAGTTTATGTATGAATGGAACCTAAACGATGAAGCCAATAAAATCGGTGCTAAGATCGGTTGGGATATGTACGGTGAGAACGAATTGAAATTATTTGGATACAAAGCCGAAGAAACCACCTACACTTTCCCGCTGACGGTGTATTATAAACGCGATAACGGTGTACAAAATTTGAGTTGGTTTGGCGGAGTGGGTGTAACGTTTTTGCGTTCGGAAATTGAAGAATCCGGTGCTGTCAATGACACTACCTCCAAATCCAAAGTGTTCCCGCATTTGACCGTCGGCGCGGAATACCGCTTTACGGAAGTGTTTGCGCTGGGTTTAGATGCCAAATACAATTTTGGGGCTAAAGTGAAAAAGAACGACACAGTACTTTCCGACCGTTCCGGTTTCGGTGCGGCATTGACAGGCCGTTTCTACTTCTAAAATTCTTTTCATAAAGGAATTAAAACCCCGGGTTTTGCCCGGGGTTTTTTGTCGCGTGATTTGTTTTTTATTTAATCATACCGCCGCCGAGGACGATATCCCCGTCATATAACACAGCACTTTGTCCGGCGGTAATGGAAAGTTGCGGCTCATCAAAGTGTGCGTGAATTTTCCGGTCTGCTTGTACGGTCACGTGGGCACGCGCGGGCAAGTGCAAGTTGCGGATTTTAATTTCGCAATCAAACTGCGCCGCAGGCGGCTCTCCGGCAACCCAACACACATTTTGGGCGGTGAGAAAATCTTTATATAAGTCTTTTTTCGGGCCGATGATGACCTGATTTTTCGGCGCGTCAATTTCCACCACATACATCGGCTCGGCAAAGCCGCTGATGCCCAGCCCCTTGCGTTTGCCGATGGTATATCCCCAAATTCCGTTGTGGCGCGCGACGACCCGGCCGTCTTTCGTAACGATATCGCCGGGCTTGTTAGGGAAATTGAGTAAATCATTATAATCGCCGCAATAAAAATCTTGGCTGTCTTCTTTGTCGGCTACTTTAAGGCCGGCGGCGCGGGCGACTTCGCGAATTTGCGGTTTTGTTTTTTCGCCGAGGGGAAACAACACATGCGAAAGTTGTTGTTGACCCAAGCGGTGTAAAAAATAACTTTGGTCGCGCGATAAATCCACGGCTTTTTTGAGCAAGTATTTTTTTGAATTTTCGTCGTAGCAAACGCGTGCATAGTGTCCGGTGGCAAATTTATCAAACGCGATGCCTTGCGCGCGGGCGGCGCTGGGCAGAACGCCGAACTTAATAAAACTGTTGCAAAGCACGCACGGGTTGGGCGTGCGTCCGCATGAATATTCCAAACGGAAATTATCCAATACCACTTTGCGGTACTCGTCGCGGCAATCTACCAGGACGTGTTCAATGCCCAGTTTTTCGGCAATCTCTTTGACTTCTTGTACGTCTTCTTTTTCCGGAGACAGACACGCATTTTTTTGATATTCGCCCTTCGGTACGGGCAGGGACGGGTCCCATACGAGCATGGTGGCTCCAATGACTCGGTAGCCCTGCTCTTTGAGAAGTACGGCCGCGGCGGCAGAATCCACCCCGCCGGACAAGCCGACTAAAATAGTCTCTTTTTCCATCAATTCCTCACAGATAATAAAATATGTACTTAAGGTTGAAAGCCAAAAGGACAACTATATTGTAGTATTTTTGAACGCCGAAACGTGTTTTAATCCAATTTGATTTCTTCGGGGATATTGGACGTTTTCTTTTGCGGTTTGTTGACAGAAATGTGCGCGTATAACCGCTTTACCGACGGGTATACTTTTTTGAATGCCTCTACAATGCGTGGGTCAAACGATTTGCCGGCCTCGTCTACAATATAGGCCAAGGCCTCCTCGGTGCGCCACGCTTTTTTGTATACGCGGAACACGCACAGCGCGTCAAACACGTCGGCTACCGTTACAATGCGGGCTTCCAACGGGATTTCTTCTTCGTGCAAACCTTTCGGATACCCGGTCCCGTTCCATTTTTCGTGGTGATACAAACTCATTTTGTGGGCCATTTGCAACACTTTAGAGGTGGCCCCTTCCAAAATGCGTCCGCCGTAAATGGTGTGGGATTTCATCGTTTCAAATTCTTCCGGTGTTAATTTGCCGGGTTTAAGCAAAATAGTATCGGCAAGTGCAACTTTGCCGATATCGTGTAGAGGGCTTGCGTTTTTAATGAGTTCCGCCTCCGCTTTACTCATCCCCAGTGCCAACGCGAGCAAGTAGGAAATAATGCTGATGTTTTTTAAATGTTGGCGGGTGTCTTGTTGATCTCTGTACTCGGCCGTGACGGCCAAGCGGTAGATGGTTTCTAATTGGGCCACACGGACTTCCTGATACAACTTAGCAATTTCAATAGAGCCCGAGGCGAGCGTTGCCAGTAAGCGTAGTAGCCCTTCGTCGCTTTTATCAAACGGCGTACCGTCGGATTTATTAGACGCTTGAAATACGCCCAGCACTTCCCCGGCGTTGTTTTTGAGCGGCACGGCAATGGTGGCGTGCGTGCGGAAGGCGGTAACGATATCCACGTCCATAGAAAAGCGCGGGTCCTCGTAGGCATTGGGTAAATTGATAGTTTGGCCGGTGCGGGCCGCTAAGGAAATAAATCCGTCGCTACTGAGTGGGATGCGGATTTCGGTATGTTCAAGTCCTTTGCCTTGGGCAATTTTAGACCAAAGTTCCTGGGTAGTATCGTCTTTGAGGTAGATAGCGCAACGGCCCACATCCAACATTTGGGTAATTTGTTGGGCGATAATATCCAGCAACTTATCCAGGTGTAATTCAGAAGAAATCCGCGAGCCGAATTCCACCAAGAGATGAAGTTTTTCTTCAGCCGTCAGTCGCTCATGAGCGTGCATTGGGTCTAACATGACATTACCTGTCTACGTGTACAAAATGCGTCGCTTCTGCCGCCGGATAGAATTTCTTGCACCAAAAATTTAATTCCAAGGCGGCCAGCCCCGACATCGCCACCACTTTACGGGTGCGCGTCCGGGCGAGTTTTTCTACTGCCTGTAAGCCGATCTGTGCTGCCTCTTTCGGGGCAACAAACGTATACCCGAACGCGGGTACGTCCGCGTCCGCATACAAACACTCTACTAAATTTTTGTCAAAAAAGGTATAGAGAATTTTTTGTGCTTTTTCAAACGCTTGTCCCTGGCGCGAAAATAACGCCCCATATTCCAGTTGTACCCGTCCGGGGAAGGGATGTTTTTTGCCGTCGGGAAAAACGTCCGTTACAAACCGTACGCAAGCGGCTAAATGGCGGGCGTGGCCCTCCCAGTTTTTATAACCGGAAAAGAGTTGCGGCGCCCGTTTTAAAAACGTGTAAACGTCTATACTGTCTGTTAGTAATATCAATTTTCCGTTTCCGGTGTTAGCGTGGCGCCGTATCAAACGCCGCAGGGTGCGGCGGCTTTGGCGCAAGTCGCCATACACAAAAGAGAATAAACCCGTGGCGGTATTTTTCCATAAGGCGGTGCGATAATTTTGCTGGGCCAAGGCCAGCGTTTTAGCGGCAATATCCGGCAAGAGAAATTGCGCTTCCAGCGAAGGAATGTATATAAGTTGCGGATCTTGTTGGTTGGCCGTAATGCCGGCCCGGCGCAGTTCCCGTTTCAACGTGCGCGGCCACGCGGGTAAAATATCATCTGCATGGTTTAAAAAGGACAGCCCCGGCAGCCGTGTCAATTGCAATAAGCGCATGATTTTTACCGTACCCATTCCGCGTAACCATAGCGCCGCGCGCACCCAGACGGCAAAAAGGAACGGGTGGTTTTCGCGTAAATTTAAAAAAGTGTATAACAACAAAGGCAACACACGCATATTGAGTGCGCGGCGCAGTTCCAACACGTGCTGTGCGGTGGGAATTTGCCCGGCACAATGTTGGGTACAGCGGCCGCAGAGCGTGCACGTGCGTAACGTTTCGGTTAGTAACGGGTTAGACACAGTTAATTTGATTTTTCCTTCCAGGGCCAAGCGCAAAATTTGGTTTCGTCCGCGCGGGGAAAAAGTTTCCTGGTGGTGCAGTTGATAACTGGGGCACACTTGGTTACATCCGCCGCATCGGTTGCAATACGAAACGGAATCGTACACATCCCGCTCGCCCAACGCAGAAGCGATAGCGCGTAATTGTTTTTGCGGATGGAGCGGCGATAAGCACGGGCGGTTCATGCGGATTCCTCCGGCGTGTTTAGTAGTATGTGTTGCGGGTCCAGTAACGGTTTAATCCGGTCGTAAAACACAGTAGAGGGTAACGGCCGGAACGGTTGCGGTTTTAAAACAGCCGGTTTAGTAGCGTAAATTTTGAACGTAAGTTCCGTTACTAATCCAAACGTTCCCTGTGCTCCCGCGAACAAACGGATTAAGTTATATCCGGCGGCATTTTTAGTTACTTTGCCCCCATAACGTACTGAACTTCCGTTGGCAAGCACGGCGCGCAAACCGGTTACTTGTGCGTAAAAGCCGGGGAACATCCCCGACGAAAACACACTGCCCAGAGTGCTTTTTCCGCGTCCGGGGAGTACGCTGTATACCCCTTGCTTACGCAGTTCGGCGGCCAGTTGGTTAAGGGTTACACCGGTTTGTGCCGTCAGCGTATAGTTGGTTAAATCTACGTCGGTAATTTGGTTTAAATGTGCCGTAGAAAAACGACGTTGTTTTGTTTTTAATACAGTATTATTGCCGGTAATAAAGAAAGGTTTTCCTTCGGCAATTTGCCGGGAAAAGGAATGTTGTATTTCTTGCAAGGCGGTATTTGCCGGTGGAAACACAGCGGCCCGCTGGGTGTAATTAACGGGAATAATTTTGCCCGGGTTGGCTAAGTTCTCCGGGTCCAAGGCGCGTTTGATACGGGTAAAAAGCGTTAACGTATCCGCGTCATATTCTTCTGTCATCAAACTGCGTTTTTCTATCCCGATGCCGTGCTCGCCGGAAATAGTTCCTCCGGCTTGCAAACAAGCCCGCAAGATTTGTTTGGCCAACCGTCCGGTATATTGGGTGTCTAAGGGGTTGCGCTCATCAAACACCAGTTGCGGATGAAAATTGCCGTCCGCGGCGTGGAAAAGCAAACTGGCGCGCGCATGGTTTTGCGTCAAAATTTCTTGCACGTGTTTTAAGGTGCGGGGCAATTCACTGCGCGGGACTGTGCCATCGCATACCAGCACGTTGGGGGCCAAGCGGGCCATGGCGCTGTAGGCGGCTTGGCGGCCTTGCCAGAGGCGGGCGCGTTCCTGGGCGGTATGAGCCGTTTGAAAATGGTGCGCGTGATGTTGTTTACACACGTCGTGCATGGTTTTTTCATCCTGTTTTATTTGGGCCGGTTTGCCGTCCAGTTCTATTAGTAAAAGTGCTTGTTCGTTGGTCGGATACCCGGCGTGGGAAAAATCCTCTACTACGCGGGTGGTGGTGTGGTCCATGGCTTCCACGCAACGTGGGGTAACGCCGTGAGCGGCTAAATCGGTGACGGCTTGCACGGCCTCGTCTAACGACGGAAACGTAATCAGAAACGTATGAATATGTTTAGGAGCCGGCAAAATTTTTACTTTCAGTTGTGTAATAATTCCCAGCGTTCCTTCGCTACCGCACAAAAGGCCCAGCCAGTCGGGCCCGGCTTCTTGCCGGCTGATTTGGTGCACGGTGCCGTCGGGCAAAACGACGGTGGCAGCCAACACATGATCCAGCGTGCCGCCGTATTTCAAACACCGCGCTCCGCTGGCATTTTGGGCGACGTTTCCCCCCAGTGTACACACGGCTTTGCTGGCCGGGTCGGGCGCGTAAAAATAGCCCAAAGGGGCCAGTTGTTCTTCCAGTTGTCCGGTAATGACGCCCGGTTCAACCAGGGCAAACTCTTCGCGGGTGTTAATTTGCACTATGCGGGTAAGGGCCGACAGATTGAGCACGGCTCCGCCATGCGGCGTGGCGCAACTTCCGGCGTGGTTGGTAGCGGCGGCGCGGGCTATAAACGGGATGTGAAAACGGTGTAAAATTTGTATCACGGGGGCCACGTGCCAGGCCGAAGGAATATGCACAATGACATCAGGCCGCATGCGGGAGAGCGAACAGTCAAACGCGTGTAATTGCAACGATAATTCATCCGTGCATACGTGGTGGGGGCCTACCAAGTCTCTTAAAGCGCGCAAAGCCGGTGCGGGTATGTGCATAATTTGTCCGGGTATAAGTTTGGTATACTATATTATAGTATTTGTTCGGACGGAGTTCTATGCAATCATCCAAACGCGCAAAGCGGCTGGTGGCAGTGGGGGACGTACACGGCCAGTTTGAGTCTTTTGCCGCTATTTTACAACACGCCGGTTTGATGGACAACCACCACAATTGGACAGGTTCGCATGACCGCCTGATTCAAATGGGGGATATTTTAGACCGCGGTCCCCGCGCCCAAGAGACCGATGTTTTGCTGGATAACTTGCAAGAACAAGCCGCCCAATCCGGCGGAGAAGTAATCCGGCTGGTGGGAAACCACGAAGCAGAGGTATTGCTTTCCAACTTTTCTATTTCCGGGTTGAACGGAGTAGCCGCCATTCATCGGCGCGATAAATTGACTCGTCAAGTATTATCCGGCGCGTTGCGCGCCGCGTACGCACATAAAGGATTTTTGTTTACCCATGCCGGAGTAACGCGGCGGCTGTATAAAATTTTCCAAATGCAGTTGGAAGACGCCAGCGCCGGCAACTTGGCGGTTCTTATCAATTTAATTTTTAAAGAGTCTATTAAACATCAGTTTTTTAAACACCCTATTTTTAATATCAGTGTAAGCCGTAGCGGGGTGGATAAATTCGGCGGGATTTTTTGGGAGGATTTGTTGGATTTGGTCCGCTCGTTTGACCAAAGTCCATTTTGGCAGGTGGTGGGTCATACGCAGATAGACCATATCATCATAGATCCCGTTTCACACATTATCCCCATAGATATCGGTTTGCACCGTCGGATGCAATACTTGGTGTTTGAGGACAATCTTCCGCCGAAAATTTGTGAAGTGCTTTAATTTTACCGTTTATTGGAATCTAGTATGGGATACCGAAAATTAGCCGTGCTTTCTTGCTGTGCCCCATGTTCTTGCGGGGCGATAAAACACCTGGTTGACCAAGGGGTAGAAGTAACGGTTATTTTTTATAACCCCAATATTTTTCCGCAAGCCGAGTACGAAAAACGGCGCGACGAACAAGCGCGCGTGTGTCGGGCTTTGGGTGCGGATTTTGTGGAACTGCCCTACGAGCCCGCATGTTGGGAGGAGGCCGTGCGCGGATTAGAACACGAGCCCGAACGCGGCAAGAGGTGTAGTGTTTGCTTTTACATGCGGTTAAAAAAAGCCCAACAATATGCAAAAGCGCACGGCTTTGAAGCGTTGACCTCCGTGCTGGGCGTATCGCGTTATAAGGATTTAAACCAAGTCAATGCGGCGGCCCGCAAGGCCTGGGCACAGACGGGCAAACCGTATTGGGCCAAAGATTGGCGCAAGGGGGGGTTGGAAGAATTGCGCCGTGCGCTTGTCAAAGAGTTTAACTTGTATCAACAAACCTACTGCGGGTGCAAATATAGTTTGTCTAACAGCCAAGGGCATGATAAACCGGGGGAACATGAAAAATAAATGGATAAAACGCGGCGTGATGGCCGGATTGGGGGTATTGCTAACCATACTTGGGTTGCACGTGGGGTTGCACGTGTTGTCTTCCCGCCCGTGGGTACATCAAAAAATCAGTGAGAAATTGGCCCAAGCCACCGGGCGCGAAGTACGTTTGGGCAACGCATTGTTAAATTTGCGAGGCGTGTCCGTGGACGATTTTGCGCTTTCCAAACCGGGCGGTTTTGAAGAAGGGGTGCTTTTTCACATTAAACAAGCGCAAGTACGTGTGTCGTTGTGGCATTTACTGTATGGACATTTTAAAATAAAAGCCGTAGAAGTTAACGGTTTATTATTACACGTGGTGCGCGATGAAGAAGGTAAACTTAATGTGGATTTTTCCGATAGTTCTTCCCCGGCACCAGCCCCGGCCGATTCCGAAAAATCTTCCGGCGCGCCGCTGTCTTTAAGTATAGATGTATTGTCGGCCCGTGAAATGGAAGTCTTCTACGAGGACAAACAAGCCCGGAGGCACGTTTTGTTGCAAGATATGTCTGTTACGGTGCGCAACTTTGCCTGGAATAAACCGTTTGAAGTGCAAGCCCAAACCAAAATAACTTATGGGCAAGAAGATAAAAAATTACAAATGCCGCTGGGGCTGTCGGCCAAGGTCAATTTGGCAGGGTTGGACTTGCCTCGCGCCGAGGTGGAAAATTTTTCGTTAGTGCTCCGGCCGGGTACGGCGCAGTTGCGTGCCGAAGGCCGCGTGCACGATTTGGAAAATCCGCAGTTTGATTTTGCGTTGCACGGTAAAAACTTTTCTTCGGCCGCATTGGCGGATTTTATGCCCCAAGCGTATCCGGTTGAAATAAAACAAATTTCCGCCCGGGCGCAAGGGGTGTTTTCGGCGGCGGAACAGCAGGTGCGTTTGACGGACGGTGCGTTGTTGCTGCCCGGGTTGGAAGTTGTTGTGGGCGGGCTGATGCGTCCGGCGCGCGGGGAATATGAAGGGTCTTCCCGCTTGCAAGCGCAACTGGACCGGCTGGCCGAGTCCTTGCCGTTTTTGGCGTCTTATAAATTGGCCGGGAATTTTACGGCGTCGGCAGAAGTGACGCATAAAAATTTGTCGGCGCGGGCCGAATTGGCAGACGGCGGGGCCGTTTTTGCACGCGCGGGTAAATTTTCCAACGTGCACGCCGCGCTGGATGCAACCGGAAAAACGGACGGTAAAAACGGGCAAGGCGTTTTGGGAATTACCGGTGAGTTAAACGGAGAAAAATTTCAAACCGATTTGTCGTTTACACAAACCGCCCACGAACTGGTAGCGGATATCAAAGCGGCGGCAAACCGTTTGATTTTGCCTCCCGCGCCGCCGGAAGAAAAAGCCGCCCCCGCAAAAACCGCCGCGGCGGATCCGGCCCAACAAAACTCTTTACCGGCCGAAGAAAAATCGGCCTGGTCGCTGCCGCCCCTTACTGCCAAGGCGGACGTAAAAATCGGCTCGTTGGATGCGCCGTATTTAAACGGAAAAGATTTTAATTTTCAGGTAGAGATGTCGGGCATTACGCCAAAACTGGACGACGCTCACGGTACACTTGTTCTGTCCGTATCCGACGGGAAAATTACCGATTTGTATAAACTGACTGATTCCAACGCCGTGATGAAAGTGTTGTTTTTATCGCTTAATGTGGTGGGAAAAGTGTTTAACAGTTTGGACGTTCTTTCGGTGTTGGGCGGGCTGGCGGGCTCGTTTGATAAGTCGGCAGAGGAAGAAGTAATTAAAATGATACCCGATGAAAACGGCGAGATGGTTCCCGTCAAAGTATCGGCACATGCACGCAAAATGGATGGTGTGCTGGCGTATGATAAATTTGTAACGAACGTGCAATTTAATGACGGTGTGGCGACGGTTAAAGAGGGGAGTTTTGTGTCGGGTATGATGTCTTTTAATTTATCGGGCACGACAGATTTTAAGACGGAAAAAATTGATATGACCGTCCACGCCGCCCCGGGCAAACACGAAACGAACGGCGTGATGCCGCTGACGCTTAAAATCGGCGGGACGGTAAGTGAGCCGTCGGGAAGTATGAGCGTGGTGGGGTCTGTGGCCTCTTTAGTTACGCAAGGAGTAACGAACAATTTTGCCTCGCGCACCGTTAAAAAAACAGTGGGCGGAGTGGTTGGGCTGTTTAAGAAAAAAGAAAATCCCGCTCCGCAAGAGACGGTCGTCCCCTAATGATATCTATCGGATAGGATAGCATACAGCATAATCAGTTCCCCAAGCCGGACAGGTTTGAGCCGGACCGAATGCCCCGGGCAAATCAACAGATAAAAATTTAGGTATCCCGACAACGTCGCGCAATTATGCTAAAATAAATCTATGATTGCATATCTGAAAGGTGAAATCTTAGAAGTAAACGAGGACAGCGCTATTGTGCTTTGCGGCGGGGTGGGGTATGAAGTCAACTTGGCGCATGCGTCCGCGCAAGAACTTACTGCCGGGCAACAAGCCGCATTTTTTGTGGAAGAATCGGTTGCTCCTTACGGAGCCACCGTGCTGTATGGTTTCACCCGTAAAGAAGATAAAGATTTATGGACGCTATTTAAAACTTCTATTCCTAACACGGGCGCCAAGAAAGCCATGGATTTACTTAACAAAGCTCTGCGTTCCGTGGCCGATTTTCACAATGCCATCTTAAAACGTGACCCGAAAATTTTAACGGGTATTTTTGGTTTTACGTCTAAAACAGCGGAAAAACTAATCAACTCGCTCAAAGATAAAATGGACGCTATTACCGTCCAAGGCGAAAGCAAAATTAAAGTGTTGGATGAGTCGCCCTATCTTTCCGAAGCACTAGCCGCGCTAGGTGCGCTTGGCTATTCGGCGGCGGAATCGCGCCGGGCATTAGATACCTTACATACGCAAGGTATCGGCCCCAACGAAAAAACGGAAGTAATTATTAGAGAGGCCCTGCGGGTGTTAAAGAAATGAGTAACCAAAACGAAATTTTAGATGTTACCCAATTGCCCGACGAATCTGCCGGGCTGGAAGCCGCGTTGCGCCCGGCGACGTTGGACGAATTTGTCGGCCAAGAAAAATTAAAAGACAATTTACGCATTTTTATTCAGGCGGCCAAATCGCGCAAAGAAGCATTGGACCATTGTTTGTTTTATGCACCGCCCGGCCTGGGTAAAACCACGCTGGCTAACATTCTTGCCCACGAAATGGGCGTGAACATTAAAGTAACGTCCGGCCCGGTGCTCGCACGTCCCGGCGATTTGGCCGCTATGCTTACTACCGAACTGGCGGAAGGGGACATCCTCTTTATTGACGAGATCCACCGCTTAAATCCCGCTGTGGAAGAAGCGTTATATCCGGCGATGGAAGATTTTACGTTCTTTATCAATACGGGCAAAGGCGCAGGAAGTACGACGTTAAAACTCGCCGTTCCGCGCTTTACGCTGGTCGGCGCGACGACGCGTTCCGGGCTTTTAACCGGGCCGCTGCGCGACCGTTTTGGCATTGTATTTAATTTAGGTTTTTACGAAACGCCGGAAATCACGGATATTTTGGCTCGTTCGGCGCGGCTTTTAAATATTTCCGCCGAGCGCGAAGGGCTTACCGAACTGGCCCAACGCTCGCGCGGCACACCGCGTATTGCCAACCGGTTACTCCGCCGGGCGCGTGATTTTGCGCAAGTCAAAGGGCAGGGCGTTATCACGCAAGAAATTGCCCAGCGTGCGATGGAGTCGTTAGACATTGACAGCGAAGGTTTAGACAGTGTAGATAAACGCATTTTGGAAGCGCTTATTGACCGTTTTTCCGGTGGCCCGGTGGGGGTGGAAAATTTAGCCATTGCCGTATCCGAATCCGTGGATACGCTTACGGACGTCATTGAACCCTTTTTAATCAAGGCGGGCTTTATCGCCCGCACGCCGCGCGGACGCGTGGCCACGCGCAAGGCCTACGAGCATTTGGGCCGCCAACAACACGCCGATTTATTGTTTTAATATGAAGAAGCAGACACGTTCCCTGGGTGTATTATTTGTAAGCGCGGTGCTTTTGGGCGCGGCGTGCGCCGTGCCGTCTGCGCGTAAAACGCAATCAACGGTTCCCGCGGCCCAAACAACCGGGGCGTCTTCCCCCGAACTGGTGGATATAGAGCCCCCCTCTGTGCTGGCCGAACTACCCACGGATGTTCCGCCCGACCCGCCGTCCCCCGTTCCGGCGGCCGACCAACCCGATGTAGAACACGCGCTTAAAACCGTGCGTGTGTTACTGGCCGATAACCAATCATCGGCCAAAATTGAACATTCCGGGCGGGTGTATGTGTACACGCAAAATCTGGAAAAAATGTATAAAGTATCGGCGGCAGGCACGCTTTCCGTACGTTTCGCCGGAAACGGACGCGTGCAAGTTGGTTCGCTGAAAAGTGAACATCCTATCATTATTGAACCCGCCAAAGGTACCTTGCTGACGTGGAATAACAATTTGTATGCGGGTAAAATCGTGGTTGTTCCGGCGCAACATACGTTTATTTTAGTGGAGCATGTGGATTTGGAAAATTACCTCTACGGGGTTCTTCCGTATGAGATGAGTTATTCTTGGCCGTTAGAGGCGTTAAAAGCGCAAGCCGTGGCCGCGCGTACCTACACCTTACGCACGTTGGAAAACGTCAAAAATAAACACTTTGATTTGTACAGCGATGTACGTAGCCAAATGTATAAAGGCGGCGGCAAACAATATCCGTCCGTTAAACAAGCGGTGGACGCCACTAAAAATAAAGTACTTACGTACAACGATAAATTATTTTATACCTATTATCACGGCAATTGCGGCGGCGGCACGGACGATGTAAAAAGTTGGAATCCGTCCGCTAAAACCATTAAGCCGCTTTCCGGGGCTTCTTGCGCGTATGATTCCCACTCCAAAAGTTATTCATTTAAGCAAGATATTCCGTATGCTAAAGTCAGTACGTTTGTGCATAATGCCGGGTTGTCCGGCAGTGTTAAAAGTGTGGGTGTGGCGCACCGCACGTCTACCGGGCGCGCTACGCAACTTGCCGTGCACACCAATAAAGGACATAAAAATTTTTCGTGTAATAAATTCCGGTTGGCTACCGGATTACGCAGTTGCAAACTTACCAAACTCCAACTCAGCGGCAACACACTTCATGCTGCCGGGCACGGTTACGGACACGGTATCGGTATGTGTCAAGACGGCGCCAACGGTATGGCCAAAGCCGGCAAAACGTACGAACAAATTTTAAAGAATTATTATCCCGGCGCTAAACTTACCACGCTTAAAAAATAGAGGACGTATGGCTTTTGAACGATTTAAACAATTAGACCTTGACCCCTTGATTGCGAAGCAACCCGCTACCCCGCGTGACAGCGCGCGCCAAATGGTATTGCACCGTGATACACACCAAATTGAGCACCGCATTTTCCGCGACATCTACGAGTATTTTAATCCCGGCGATGCGCTTGTTATCAACAACACAAAAGTTTTCCCCGCTAAACTTTTCGCCCATAAACCGACCGGCGGAAAAGTGGAAGTGTTGCTAGTCCGCCCGACGACAAATGCCCGCACGTGGGCTGTTTTAACGCGCGATTATAAAGAGGGTATTACGCTGGATTTCGGCGATGGGCTGTTGGCAAAAGTGCTTGGTAAAACGGACGCCAACGAGGCCGTTTTGGAATTTAATACGGAGGATATTTTGCCGTTTTGCGACGCGCACGGTTTAATGCCTTTGCCCCAATACATTGAAAAGGCCCGCAAGCACAGCGGCATGAGTGCGAGCATTGAAACCGATAAAGAACGCTACCAAACCGTCTATGCCAAATATAAGGGTTCTATTGCCGCACCGACGGCGGGATTTCACTTTACGCCGGAACTTTTGCAAAAATTAAAAGATAAAGGCGTGCATATTTGTTATATTACGCTGCACGTAGGTTGGGGAACTTTTAAGCCGCTTCGCGGTGCGCCGCAAGACCATAAAATGCTGGCCGAACTGGGCGAAGTGTCTGAAGAAACCGCGGATATTTTGAATGCGGTGCGTGCGGGCGGCAAGCGCGTTTTTTCGTGCGGAACGACGAGCACGCGCACGTTGGAAAGTTTTACAGACGAAAACCATATTACGCACGCCGGGAAAAAATGGACGGATTTGTTTATTTATCCCGGCTATCAATTCAAAGCCATTGACTGTTTGATTACCAATTTCCACTTCCCGGACTCCACGCCCCTGTGTATGACGTCTGCCTTTGCCGGCGAAGATTTCATCTATGAGGCGTACCTGCAAGCGGTAGAAAAGAAATACCGTTTCTACTCGTTTGGCGACAGTATGATGATATTATAATGGTTTGTAATAGGACAAAGTTACCCGCCCGATATCTCCACCGAAATTTACCGTATCTTCTCCATAAGGCTCTTTTTGGAAACCTAAGGACTGGCATAACCCATACGCGTTTTTTGTTTTATCTGCGGCACATCGCCAACTGTTATCCTGAAAATTGACTTGTAACATATATACGCCTTCGCGAAATTTTTTAGCCGCGTAGGTACAACTATAATCCGAACATTTTCGCCATTGGTATTGGCCTCCGGTAAAAGCATGTTCCGTCCCGAGATCATCATATGGGAATTGAATGCTTAATTCTGAAAAATCCTGTGCCCAGGTATTGTTTGCTAAATAATAAATTTGTTGGGCCCGATTAGTTGCCGAAAGCAATTGGTATAATTCCGTTGCACGTGATTTTTCCACGGCTAGTTGATATCTTGGCAAGGCCACCGCCGCAAGTATGCCGATGATGAGTACAACCACTAATAATTCTATGAGGGTAAAGGCTTTTTTATACCCCTCACCTGCCCTCCGGGCACCCTCTCCCGCAAGGGGCGAGGGGAAACCACACCCCGCCCCGTTCGTCATTCCGCAGTGT